>JAYTQR010000185.1:0-22329 GCA_043746615.1 Gammaproteobacteria bacterium
TGCTGCAATCCGTCGGAGCGCGCTTCGACAGCACCCGCAGCAGGTACCGAGTGGCCCATCTCGACAACCGTTTGATCGAACTTCTACCGCGCGCCGCAAGGCGATCCCTCCTCGCCATTTGCGAGCCGGTCGAGTTGGTGATGTCCGAAGTGCTCAGCGAGCAGGGCAAGCCTACACGTTACGTGTATTTTCCGACCGATAGTTTCGTTTCACTCGTCACCATCGTCGAAGACAAGCCGTTCCTGGAAGTGGGCATGGTCGGCTATGAGGGTATGCACGGCGTGCAACTCGCCCTCGGCGTCGATGCTGCGCCGTTGCACTCCTTCGTGCAGGGCGCCGGCGCGGCCAAGCGGATCAAAGCGGCGAAGTTTCGACGCGAACTCGGGCGCAGCGCTCCGCTGCGGCGCGTCTTACAGCTATATGCGCACGTGCTGATGACGCAGTTGGCGACGTCGGCCGGCTGCGTGCGATTTCACTGGATCGGCCCGCGCATGGCGCGATGGCTGCTGATGACCCAGGACCGCGCACGCAGCGAGCAATTCCACGTCACACACGAGTTCCTTTCGTACATGTTGGGTGTCCGCCGCGTCGGCATCACGACCGCCGCGAGTACGCTGCAGCGCGCGGGCCTGATCAAATATCGGCGCGGCGAGCTGACAGTGCTCGACCGCGCCGGTCTCGAAGCGGCGGCATGCCCCTGTTACGCCGATGATCGCCGGGCCTATGAGGCGCTGCTGCACTGATTACCCGGCCGCGCCGCCGCGCGTTCAGGCGGTTCGGTCCCAGCCGCCATTGACCATCGACCGCACGCAGTCTTCCGGCAGGTAACTCAGCCATTGCGATATGTTGCGTCGCGAGCGCGCGCGCTCCTCCGCCGTGGGTAACGACAACAAAGGTACGTTATCGTACAGTCGCGCCGCGATCAGATCCTGTGGTTCAATATACTCATTCATCGCACTCTCCGCTTGTTCGATGCGGCCGCAATATGCCTGCGGCGCGGGGTGCCATCGGTTCGCTGAGTCACGCAAGAATCGCGTAATGCGCAATACGGCGCACAACGATTATTTGCTGCTCGCGTGCGCTAGCGAACTGACGGCACCGCTGCGGCAATTTACAAAGTCAGGACGGCTGAAAGCTTTATTTCCGATCAGGAGTCCATCACGTGCGCATCTTCGACTCAACCCGAGTTGCCAGCCCACGGCGGGCCTGGCGGTCATTTTTGGTCGAAACCGCCGACGCCGACGGTTTGGCGCAGGAGCTGCACGAGGTGCGCCGCGCCCTCGCCACGGCGCAGGCTGACCTCGCCCGCATCCGGGCGGAAGAGAAACTGGCGCGCCACATGGCACTGCACGATCCGCTGACCACGTTGCCGAATCGCAACTACTTTCGACAGCGTCTGGAGTCGGCGCTGTCGCGCGCGCAGGTCCCCGGTCACGGGCTGGCGGTGCTTTATCTAGATCTGGACGGTTTCAAGACCATGAACGACAGGCACGGACACGACGCGGGGGATGAATTGCTGCGCATTGTCGGGGCGCGTCTGGTCAAAGCGGTGCGAGCCGGAGACATGGTGGGCCGGCTCGGCGGCGACGAATTCGCGTGCCTGACCGTCGGCCTGACGGACCGCCCCGCGCTCGCGCAACTTGCGCAGAAATTGGATGCCGCGGTTTCGGGGCGCATGCAACTCGGCGCCATCCAGTGTGCGCTGCGGCCCAGCATCGGCATTGCCACCTTCCCCGAGGCGGGCGCGTCCGCCGGCGCGCTGCTCCGCAGCGCCGACGCCGCGATGTATCGCGCGAAACGCGCCCGTAGCGGGCATGCATTTTACGAAGCGCCGGCAATCGCGGCCGGTGCCGGCTTATGTATGGCGGCGCACGGATAATCGCGGGCGTCTGTCCTCAGACCGCGGCGTTCCCCTGGCGCCCATTACACGAGGAGCGTAGCCGTTGTTACGCAGCATCCAGCAGTTGGAGCAATTCACGATCGGCGCGGGCGACAGCACGATTGGCTACATCAAGGATTTCCTATTCGACCAACAGGCGTGGGTCGTCCGCTATCTGGTCGTCGACGTCGGCGTATGGCTGACCAACCGCAAAGTGCTGATCTCGCCGTTTTCGATCGGCGCTCCGGATTGGGACGGCAAGGTGTTCCCGGTCTCGATCTCGAAGCAGCAAATCAAGACCAGTCCACCGATCGACACCCATCAGCCGATCTCCCGCCAGGATGAGCTGCGCCACACCGGTTATTACGGCTACCCCAGCTACTGGGGAGGCGGCGATCTTTGGGGCGAGGATTATTATCCCAGCTTGATGTTGGGCCGCGCGGATCACGCGGGCCGGCGGCGGGACGGTGTGTCCGAATCGAATTGCGCCGCTGAAACCAACAACGATGGGGACATTTATCTGCACGGCTGCAAGGCGGTGCAGCAATTCCGCATTCAGGGTGGCGAGGGCGATTTCGGCCGCATCCAGGGGTTTCTCGTTGACGATGAATGCTGGGCGATTCGCTATCTGATCGTCAATTACCACGGCTGGGCCGGCGGCCAACCGACGCTCCTCGCGCCCGCATGGATCGATACCTTCAATCGGGCGGATGGGCTGATCTCGACCGATCTGACGCGCCAAGCGCTGCAAGATGCCCCACGCTACGATGCCACGGCGCCGCTGCTGCGCGACCAGGAGATCGGCATCTACGCCCATCACGGGCGCAGACCCTATTGGAGTAACCCCGGCCAAAGCGCCGTTGCCTGAACGCAGGGCGGCCTGTCGGTTGTGTCACGCCGCGCGTCCGGTCTGTGTGGTCATGCACTGCGCTTAGCGTATGATACCGAACAGATGAAGGCGCCGCACAGGGAGCAAAGCGCGCGATGTCCGTAGTGTTCTCCAACCCGCTGAGCAACCAGTTGCTTGCAGCGTTGCCGCAGGCTGAGTTGCAGCGCTGGTCGCCGCAGTTCGAGCTCGTCGAGCTGCCGTTGGGGCACGTTCTCTACGAATCCGGCGCGACCTTGAGTCACGTCTATTTTCCGACCAACACGATCGTCTCGTTGCTCTACGTGCTGCAAAGCGGTGCCTCGGCCGAGATCGCCGTCGTCGGCCAGGAGGGTTTAGTCGGTGTCTCCTTGTTCATGGGCGGTAATTCCACGTCGAGCCGTGCGGTGGTGCAGAGCGCCGGATGGGCTTTTCGGCTGCCGGCGCTTGCCATGAAGGATGAATTCGATCGCGCCGGACCGGTGCTGCATTTATTGCTGCGCTACACGCAGGCCTTGATCACGCAGATGGCGCAGACGGCGGTCTGTAACCGGCACCATCAACTCGATCAGCAGCTGTGCCGCTGGCTGCTGCTGAGCTTGGACCGACTCAGCGTCAACGAACTGGTGATGACGCAGGAATTGATCGCGAACATGCTTGGCGTCCGCCGCGAAGGCGTGACGGAAGGCGCCCTGAAACTGCAAATGGCGGGGTTGATTCAGTACTCGCGCGGCCGCATCAAGGTCCTGGACCGCAAAGGCCTGGAGGCGCGCAGCTGCGAGTGTTACGAGGTCGTCAAACGGGAGTACGAGCGGCTCCTCCCAGACCGGATCGCCAGCTGATTCGCACGCGACCCCGCGGTCGGACAAACACTGACACGAAAACGCGCGCCATCCGCGCACGGTCGAGGCGCTGCGCGCTCGCCAGCACGCCGCCGGCAGGTTAAAACTCGGTTGAGGGTTCCTGTGGGCTAGATCGGCAACGGCCGCTGGAGATTGTGGATGTTTCTGACCGACGCCGCTGCAGCCGGCTTGCCACAAACGCTGCTCGCCGGTGATGCGCTGATCGGGGATTCAGCGGCGATGCGCGAGGTTTTCCGGCTGATCGCGCGCGTCGCCCCGACCGACGCGACCGTGTTGTTGACGGGCGAAAGCGGCAGCGGCAAGGAACTCGTCGCCGCCGCAATTCACGCGCGCAGCGCGCGCCGGGCGGGCCCTCTGGTCGCGGTCAATTGCGGTGCGATACCCGCGGGCCTGATCGAGGCGGAATTGTTTGGTCACGAGCGCGGCAGCTTCACCGGCGCGATCCGCGCCCATGCGGGCGTGTTCGAACGGGCGCGCGGCGGCACGTTGCTGCTCGACGAAGTCACGGAAATGCCACAGGACATGCAGACGCGTCTGCTGCGCGTCCTGGAGACGCGCACGTTCTCGCGGGTGGGCGCGAGCAGCGAACTCGCGGCCGACGTCCGCGTCATTGCTGCGACGAATCGTTGTCCGCTGGAAGCCGTCGACAGCGCGAAACTGCGCGCCGACTTGTTGTACCGGTTGGCAGTATTTCCGATCGATTTGCCGCCGCTGCGGCGCCGCGGCGAGGACGTCGTCCTTCTCGCCGATCATTTTCTCGCCATGCACAACCTCCGCGAGCGGACACACAAGAGATTGTCGGCGCTCGCGCGTTTGACGCTCGCGCAACACAGCTGGCCCGGCAATGTGCGCGAACTCAAGAACTGCATCGAGCACGCGTTCATTCTCGCCGACGAGGTTCTCGAACTCGCGCCGCTGGCGCAGCGGGGCGCGTGCGGCAGCGGCAGCGCCGCGGAGGCGGGCGCCTGCTTGGAGATCCGCGTCGGTTCGCGCATCGAGGAGATGGAGCGGTGCTTGATCGAGGCCACGCTCGATCACTGTCGCGGCAACAAGCGGCGTGCGGCGGACACGCTCGGGTGCAGCCTGAAGACGCTGTATAACAAGTTGCATGAATATTCCCAATCCGCACGATGCGCGGCTGGCTGAGCTGCCGTAGCGATACGATGAGTCAGGGCTTGCGCGTCTTGCTTGTCGAGGACTCCAAGGTCTTGACCGAGCGGCTTACCGAGGTGGTACGTCAAATCGCCGGCGTCGAGCTCGTGGCGACGGCCGATACCGAGGTCGGCGCGATCGCAATCGTGCGGCGCGACGCCATCGATATCGTCATCCTCGACCTGCGCCTGAAGGAGGGGACCGGCTTCGGCATCATGCGTGCGTTGGCGGATAGCCAACTGCAACCGAGCATCATCGTCTTTACGAATTACGACCTGCCCGAATACAAGCAGGCGGCGCTCGCGCTCGGCGCCGCGTACTTTCTCGACAAGGCACGCGATTACGGCCGCCTGCCCGAGGTGCTGCAAGCTATTTGCATGGCGCGTCAAGGAACTTCGCAGTAGATCGGTAAAAACTACCCGGGTCGATGCATTAACTACAATTCGCGGCTGTCCAAGCACGCAATTTCGCAGCGCGCGGCCACCGCGGACCATTGGTCCGATTGGCACGCGACTTGCTTCATTCATGAGTTGATCGATGAGCGCGATGAATCAAAGTAGGAGCAGGAACGTGATGAATAATTTACGGATCATGACCGTGGCCTTGACCGTGGCCGTGGCGCTGAGCGCCGCCGGCTGTGCGAGCACACCGGTCCCCAACGAGAAGCTGGCGGTCGCGAAGGCTTCGGTCGAACGTGCCGAAAACTCCGGCGCACCGGCGTTAGCGCCGGTCGAGATGGCCGCGGCTCAAGACAAGCTCGCGCGCGCCGAAAAAGCTGCAGCCGACCGCTCCGAGATGCAGGCGACCACGCTTGCTGAACAGGCGGACGTTGATGCGCAGCTCGCGCAGGCGACTGCGGAGCAACAGCGCTCGCACAAGGCGGCGATGCAATTTGATGCCGACATGGCGGCGTTGCGCGAGGAAGCGCAGCGCAGTTCGAACACAAATACAAATAACTGAGGCGATGCTTTATGAACACTAAACTGATCGCGGCGCTCACTGCCGCCCTCGCGTTGGGCGCCTGTGCGTCCACGCCGCAACCGAATGCCGCGCTCGAGTCGGCGCGCTCGGCCGTGCGCACGGCGCAGGCGGACCCGAATGCGTCCACGTACGCTCCGGTGGATCTCGCCAACGCGCAACGGCAACTCAACGACGCGGACGCCGCGGCGCTGCAACACCGCGACGCAGCCATTGCACAGCACGCGTATCTGGCGACGCAAACGGCGCATTTAGCGCAAGCGCGCGGCGCGGCCAAGGCCGACGACGCTCGGGTCGCTGCGGGACAAAGCGAACGCGACCGTATCCAGTTGAACGCGCGCACGCGCGAAGCTCGGGATGCGCGTAGAGAGGCGGCAACGGCCAAGGGCGCCGAGGCGGCTGCGGTCGGCGAGCGCGATCAGGCGAACTCGGAGGCGGCAACGGCCAAGGGCGCCGAGGCGGTTGCGGTCGGTGAACGCGATCAGGCTACTGCGCAAAACGCGCGTCTGCAGGGCGAAATCGACCGGTTGAAAGCGACGCCGACACCGCGTGGTCTGGTGTTGACTTTCGGCGATGTGTTATTCGATTCGGGCGCAGCCCGCCTGAAGCCGGGCGCCGACCGCAGGATGGACCAGTTGGCGCAGTTCTTGAATGAATATCCAGACCGGCGTGTGGAGATCGATGGCTATACCGACAGCGTCGGCGCCGCCGCCTATAACGACGATTTGTCGCAACGACGCGCCGATGCGGTCAAGAGCACACTGGTGGCGCGCGGCGTGAACACGTCGCGCATTGCAACGCAAGGCTATGGGAAAGCCTACCCAGTCGCGACCAATGGAGATTCCGGCGGGCGGCAATTGAACCGCCGTGTCGAGGTGGTCATCGGCGCCCAGGACGGCAGCGCGATCGCGGCGCGGAACTGACGCCGAGAAAGTCGGCCGGATTGCGCCGCCCGCGAGGCGCATCCGGCTCGCCGTTCAGGCCGGTTCGGCGAGCAGCAACCGCGCCAGCGGAAAGCTTGCGGTGACGATCGTGCCGCCGGATTCCGGGCAGTGCAGATCCCAGGTTCCGCCGAGCGCCGTCACACGGTGGCGCATCGAGGCGAGTCCGTGGGAGCCGATCGTGCGCATGCGCTCCGCGGCGATCCCCTTGCCATCGTCGGTTATGCGCAAGATGAACCGGTCCGCGTCGACGGCAACCGCCATGTGGGCGGACTTCGCCGCGGCATGCTTCAGAACGTTCGTCAATGCTTCTTGCGCGATGCGAAACAGACCGATCGCGGCAGCCGGATCAAAGTGCGGCTCCTCGGCGGGAATTGTCTCGGTGCACTGCAGTCCGCTGCGGCGGCAGGTTTCCTTAAACTGCCAACGCAGTGCGGCGAACAGTCCCATGTTGTCGAGCAAGGTCGGCCGCAACTCTTCGACGACGCGGCGCTTCAAATCGACCCCGGCGCTCAGCGACTCGTGAATCCGCCTGAAGCGCTGTTCGATCCCCGGATCGCTGGTTGGCAGGCGCTGCTGCAGCCAGGACAGGTCCATACGCGCCGCCACCAGCAACCCGCCAAGCTCATCGTGCAGTTCGCGCGACAACGCCGATTTTTCCTGTTCGGAGACGCCCTGCAGATGCGTCGACAGCGCGGTCAAATCGTGCGTGCGCTCCTCGACCTGCCGTTCAAGAGAGAGCTTCTGATGGAGCAAATCTGCGGCCCGCCGCGTGCGGCGCCGCAGATCGCCGCGGACGAGACGAATCGCCATCAACACGAGCGCGATATTCAGTACGGCTCCAGCCGCCGTGAATCGGTGCGACCAGCGCAAATCGGCGCGCCAGCGCTGCGTCGCGGCGGACAGGCTGGCGGTTTCGCGCAATTGCATCGCGCCGACGATAGCCATGATCGCATCCATTGTTGGCTTGCCGGCTGCGATGCGCTCGATGTTTTCGATACGCGCAAGCCGATCGCGTTTCGCGACGGCCGGCGTTGCCTCGAGTTGCGCCAATTGGCGGTCGGTCAAGCGGCGCAGCTGGTTAATTTGCTGCGCCGCGCCGCCGGAGTCGCCGTAGGCGGCGCGCACGCGATCGAGGGCCGATTGAATATCGATCGCGCGAATTCGATAGGGCCGCAAATACGCTGGATCGCCGGTCAAGAGGTAGCCGCGCCGTGCGGTCTCGGTGCCGATCATCAACCCAACGAATTCACTCAAGCTTTGCGCGCGTCGCTGCGAATCGCGTACCTGTTCGTTCGCGCTCTCGAGGCGCGACTGTTCGGCAGCGACGAGCAAAAACAGTCCCGCCAGGAAACCGATCAGCAGCAGCGGCGGCCAGACGATATACCGGCTCTGGATTCGTTCCGACCAGCGTCGCGGAATTCTCATCATGAAAGCGCCAATGCGAGGACCGGCACAGTTCCGTCTGTGGGTACTGTCCTACAGTGGACCGCGCACGAGTCCGATGGTTCACGCTGGATGATTCGTCCAACATCGCGGTCAAGGTCGGGTCGATTGACTGCCGGCACTTCAAGATTCCTCATTCTCTTTATCGCATCGCCAGGAGATTGACCATGGACAATACTTTTACCCGCTCGCCTGATCCTATTCGCGTTGGCCCGATCGTCGCCGACGGCATGCCGGCCGGCGCATCCGATGAGATCCGCACGCTGATCGCCGACGTCGAGGAACTCGTCGCGCGTATCGGCAACCTCAAGGATGTCGACGTGAGCAGAGTCCGCAGCAAAGTCGAACAGGCTTTGACCGCGGCGAAGCAGAGTCTCACGAACAGTACCGCACAAGTGCGGCGACAAGTGCGCCAAGCGGCGCAGAGCGCCGACGGTTACGTGCGCGATAATCCGTGGCAATCGCTCGGTGTCGCGGCGTTGGTCGGCGCCGTAATGGGCTTTCTGGCCGCCCGGCGTGGCTAGGTCTGCGCATTTGCCGAGGATCGAATCATGAGCAAATCCACCGATTCGGCCGCGCCGCGTCCGGCGTTGAGCGATGTCGCTACGATCCGTGAACGCGCGCGGCGGCACATCGAGCAGGGCGCCGTCACGCCGAGTTACGACGCCGACCGGCAGGCCGTGCTCAAGTTGTTGAACGAGGCTCTGGCCACCGAACTCGTTTGCGTGCTGCGTTACCGCCGCCACTTCTACATGGCGCAGGGTCTGGTCGCCGAGGCGATCAAGAAGGAATTTCTCGTGCATTCGAACGAGGAGCAGGGCCATGCGGATTTGATCGCGGAGCGTATCGTGCAGCTTGGCGGTGCGCCGAACTTCGACCCTAACGGACTCAGCGGGCGCAGCCACGCCGAATACGCGGAGGGTTCGACGCTCGAAGAAATGATCACGGCGGACTTGATCGCCGAACGCGTGGCCATCGAGTCGTACCGGGAAATGATCGAGTACATCGGTCCTCAAGATCCCTCGACGCGGCGCATGCTCGAGAGCATTCTTGCCGTTGAAGAAGAGCATGCCGAGGAATTGTCCAGCATGTGGGGCGGCATCAAAGCGATGAGCAAGCCGGCCTTGCTCGTACCCAAAGCGCACAAAGGCGCCTGAGAGGCGCGATTGCCGCTCGGGCGCCGCGCGCCGCGCGGCGCCTATCCCAGGGTTGCGCATATCTCGTGCACGCGGCCGTCGTCGACCAGGCTGATTCCCGGCGTCGCGATCACCGCGCCATCGAGAGTCATGGTGCGAACGCCCCGATTGACTCCCGCAGGATTCAGCACCAGTACGTGATAGCGCGCCGTGCCGTGGCGATAAGTGCACTCGAGGCGTCGCCAGCTGCGTGGTATGCACGGGTCAATGCGCAGCAACCCCGCGCCGATGTGCAGTCCGCACAGGCCCTCCACGGCCGTTCGGTACATCCACCCGGCCGATCCCGTATACCAGGTCCAGCCGCCGCGTCCCACATGCGCCGACGCCGAATAGACGTCCGCGCAGGCGACGTACGGCTCGACTTTGTAGCGATGAATGGCCGCGCGCGTGCTCGAATGATTGATCGGGTTCAACAGCGAGAACAATTCGCCGGCCGTATCGCCGTCGCCCAGCAGTGCGAAGGCCCAGGTGGCCCAAAGCGCCGCATGCGTGTATTGACCGCCGTTCTCGCGGATCCCCGGCGGATAGGCTTTGATGTAGCCTGGATCGTGCTGCATCTGGTCGAACGGCGGCGTGAATAACTGCACCAGACCGTTGCTGCGGCGGACCAATTGGGCGTTGACCGCCGACATCGCGCGCAGCGCCCGCGAGCGCTCGCCGCCGCCGGAAATCACGGCCCACGATTGCGCAATCGAATCGATGCGGCATTCCTCGCTCGCGACCGACCCCAACGGCGTACCGTCGTCGAAATAGCCGCGCCGGTACCAGTCGCCGTCCCAGGCTTCGCGCTCGATCGCCTGCACGACGGCGAACGCGTGCTTGCGCCAGCGGGCGGCTCTGGGAGCGTCGCTGCGAGCCTCGGCGAGCGGCGCGAATGCAAGCAAGGCTGCGTGCAAAAACCAGCCGAGCCAAACGCTCTCGCCGCGCCCTTCGATGCCCACGCGATTCATGCCGTCGTTCCAGTCGCCGGCGCCAAACAGCGGCAAGCCATGTGCGCCGATGCCGGCGCTCGTGTCGAGCGCGAGCGCACAGTGCTCGTAAAGGCTGAGCATCTGCGTGCTCGCCGCCGGCGCTGCGAACACCTCGGTTTGCTCCGGCGTCAGCGGCGCGCCCTCGAGGCATGGAACCGCGGCGTCGAGCACGACGCCGTCCGCGGTGACGGCAATATAGTGAGCCGTCGCGTAAGCCAGCCAGACGCGGTCATCGGCGACCCGGGTCCGCACGCCTTGACCGGAGAGAGGGAACCACCAATGCTGCACGTCGCCGGCGGCGAACTGCCGTGCGGCGGCACGCAGGATGTGCTCGCGGGCGACCGCCGGCCGGGCGACGCACAGAGCCATAATGTCTTGCAACTGATCGCGAAAACCATAGGCGCCGCTCGCCTGATAGAAAGCGGTGCGCGCCCACACCCGGCAGGCGAGCGTCTGGTACAGCAGCCAGCCGTTGACGAGGACATCGAGAGACCGATCCGGCGTTTTGACTTGCACGCGCTGCAAGGTCTCGTCCCAATACGCCGCTATCTGCGCGAGCACCTCATCGAGGCGCGCCGCGCGGTACTTACCAATCAACGCCACCGCCTGCTCGGACGAAGCGGCCTCGCCGAGCAGCAAGACGAACTCCATGCCGGCTCCCGGCGGCAGGTTGCATTGGGTTTGCATGGCGCCGCAGGGATCGAAACCGGCACCGACGCGATTCGACAGCGGGCGCGCACGCAGCAAGGCCGCCGGTTCGGCCATTGAGCCGTGCCGGCCGAGGAACTCCGCGCGATCGCCGGTGTAGCTCTGCTGCTGTCCGCACATGTCCATGAACGCAACGCGGTCGTTGAAGCCGCTGTTCCACGGATTTCTCGCGAGCAGCGCACCGCTGTCCGGTTCGATCTCGGTAATCAGGAAATCAGCCGCTCGGCCCCGCTCCTTGCCGAGCACCCATTCCAAATAATGCGTTATCGACAGGCGCCGGCGCACGGCCGAACGGTTCGTGATCCGCAGGCGCGCGATTTTCACGGCGTCCTGCAGCGGCACGAACTGCGTGAGCTCCACGGCGATGCCGTGCGAAACGTGATCGCAGCGGCTGTAACCGAAACCGTGCCGAATCACGTACTGTGTCCGCTCGCGGATGGGCAGCGGCGTGGGGCTCCAGAGTTCGCCGGAATCTTGATCGCACAGGTAGACGACCTCGGAGGGGGCGTTGCCGACCGGATCGTTGCACCATGGCGTCAGACGGTTTTCCCGCGAATTCAGCGACCATGTACCGCCCGTGCCGTCCGCCGACATCAGAAAGCCGAACTCTGGGTTGGCAATGACGTTGGTCCAAGGCGCCGGCGTCCACTGCTGATTGTCGAGCACGGTCACGTACTCGCGCCCGTCCGCCGCGAAGCCGCCCAAGCCATTAAAGAATTCGAGCGCCGGCAGATCCGTGCGCGGCGCCGTCGCGGCGCTCCGATTCGCCGGCGGCACGCTTACGCGCCGACCTTGTTCCGGTTCGCGCAGCCGCGCGAGCTGATCGTCGAGACTTCCATGACGTGCGACTAGAATTGCGCGTGCGGCGGTCTGCAAAAACTCGCGATCCGGTGGCGATATCGCGTCCGCGCGCAGCAAAAAGATGCGGCCGCGAGTCGGCAAGTCCTCGTTCTGCACACGCGTACGCGCGGTTCGGATGGCCGCTTCGATCTCATGCTGCAGGCCGAAGGCGTAGGAGGGCGGCCGTTCGTTCAAAATAACCAGATCGACGGCGAAGCGCTTGGCTTGCCAATACGCATGCGCGCGCAATAATTGTTTGACGAATCCCAAGTCCTGTTCGTCGTCGACGCGAATCAGCGCGATCGGCAGATCCCCGGAAATCCCCGCGGCCCACAGCGCCGGCTGACCGAGGCGATTGCGGACGAGCAGATCGCGCGGCGCCCGTAGAGACGCATCGGCATAGAGCAGTCGGTTGGCGATTCGCTGGAATTGCTGCGCTTCGTCGAAGCCGACGCCGAGATAGCGCAATTGCACCTGTGCCTGGGTCCAGCTCAGTGTCTTGACGCGCGTGAACGCCGCGTTGTCGCGGCACTTGTCCACCAGCACGATCGCTTCGGCCCGGCTGGTCGCGGCGATCGTCCAAAAGGCCACCGCGGCCGTCGCACCCGGCGCGACGCGCAGGCGCCGGCGCAGGGCGAAGACCGGATCGAGTACCGTGCCCGCGGTATCCGATAGGGGCCTCGCGTCGAGGATCGACAGCGCATGACGCGGTTCGCGGCCGCGTCCGAGAAATTTTGCGCGATCCGTTTCGAATTGCAGCACGCCGATGGCTTCGCCGTCCACCACGCTCAGGTGCGCGAGCCACAGCGGTTTGGCGTCCTGTTCGGCGCTGCGCCGCGTCGCGAGCAATGCTCCCGCGGGAGCGTAGAATTCGGTCTGCACGAATAATTTTGAGAACGCCGGATGGGCGGCGTCGGCTGCAGCCGTGGCGAGCACGATCTCGGCGTAGGTGGTCAATTCGATCTCGCGCACGTGGTTGCCAAGATTCGAGATTGATATGCGGCGAACCTCGACGTTGTCTTCCGGCGAGACGAGAATCTCGGTGGTGGTGACGATTTGGCCGTCTTGGCGCGTGATTTCCACATGGTCCTCGAAAAAAGCCGCGGCGTAGTGCTCCGGCTCGGCACCGATCGGCTGGTAACCGGCCGACCAGACTTGGCCGCTGCCGACGTCGCGTACGTACACCCACGAACCCCAAGCGTCGCAAGTCGGATCCTCGCGCCAGCGCGTCAACGCAATCTCGCCGCAGCGGCTGTATCCCGACCCGGCGGCGGTGACCATGAGCGAATAAGCGCCGTTCGACAGCAAATGCGTGCGCGGGGCGGCGTGGTGCGGCGACTTGAAGCGGCGGGCAACTTGCGTGCCGTGATCGGCGATTTGCGTCGCGACGTGAGCTTCGTCGGCGCGCGGCGGCGTGGAGTCGGCCGCGCGCGGCGTGTTTTCCTGCAACAGCATCTCACTCGCCTGCACGAGCGGATCGGCGTGAAAGCGCGTACGGAATAGATTGTCGGAGAGCAAATTGGCGATCGCGATCAAAATCATTCCCTGATGATGAGCCATGTAGCTGCGCACGCAGGCGACGCGTTCGCCTTCCGGCAAGCGCGAGGGCGTGAAGTCCAACGCTTCGTACCAGCCGAATACGCCGCGCGCCCCCAGTTCGCCCAGGCGTGCGAAATTCTGCAGCGCCGCCTGCGGTTCGACCATGGCGCCCAGCCCGGTCGCGTACGGCGTGATCACGGCTTCCTCGCCGAGCCCGCGTTTCAGCCCCAGTCCCGGCACGCCAAAACTGGCGTATTGATAGGTCAGTTCGACGTCGCGGGCGTTGAAGGCGGACTCGGACACTCCCCACGGCAAGCGGCGCTCCAAGCCGTAGGTGATCTGTCGGCGCACGATCAACCGCGAGGTCTCGCCGAGAAGGCTGCCGGCGGGTTCATTCATGACGAGTGCCGGCATCAAGTATTCGAACATCGAGCCCGACCAGGATACGAGCGCCGCGCCGCGC
Organism: Gammaproteobacteria bacterium; assembly: GCA_043746615.1. GTDB lineage: Bacteria > Pseudomonadota > Gammaproteobacteria > Steroidobacterales > Steroidobacteraceae > Bog-1198. The sequence goes on from JAYTQR010000185.1 coordinate 13,842, forward strand.
GCGACCGTCGTCAGCAATCTTCCCAGGCGGAACCAATGGCGCACCGGCAGATCGCCCTTGGCGATGCCGATGTAGCTGGCGATCCGAGCTTCGGAGGCGAGCAAGTCGTAGCAACTGGGGTCCTGACGGCGTTCGGCAACGCGGTAACCGATCGACAACAATTCACGCGTCGGCTCGACCAGAAAGGTGAAGTCCATTGCCAGCGCCATCGCGCGCGCGCGCTCGGCGAGCGCTGCGAGGCGCGCTTCGAGCTCGGTGCGGGCGGCGCCGCCCACTGCATCGACGCCTTGGTCGCGGATGTGTGTCGCGATATTGGCACGCAGAATCTTGGCCCAACGCAACAGCGGCGCGTCTGCCGCATCGCCGCGCTCGTCGATCAAGGCACGCGCGAGGTCGGCGATGCTATCGGCCTGCACGAGCCAGTCCTGCGCGCCGGCATCGGCAAACTGCATTGTGCCGCCGGTCCCGGCAATAATGCTCGCCTGCAGCGCGTCCAGTGCGCCGCGCAGCTCCCCGGGCGATACGCCGTGGTTGCGGCGTTGATCGTCAATTGTCCGCAAGCAGGCGAGGGTTTCGGCCAGTGTGTCGTCGATGCCGGTGTGCCAGCGCGCGCCGAGCGTCGATTGACCGGACCATTCGCGGCACGAGGCGCCGAGCGCAAGCAGGTACCCGGCCAAGTTGCCGCTGTCGACCGTCGAGATATACGGTGGGTCGAGTGTGCGCAGATCGTGCGTATCGTACCAATTGTAAAAATGCCCGCGGTAACGATCTAGACGCTCCAGGCTCGCGAAACTTGCGTCGAGCCGGTCGGCGGCCTCGACGGTACCTATCCAACCGAATTCGCGGGCGGCGACGACCGACAGCAAGTACAAACCGATGTTCGTCGGCGAGGTGCGGTGCGCGATCACCGGATACGGGGTTTCCTGGAAATTGTCCGGCGGCAACATCTGCTGTTCGGCCGTCACGAAAGTTTCGAAGAAATTCCACGTCGAACGGCCCATGCGGCGCAGCGCCGTTTGCTCATCGGGGCCGAGCGGTTGCGCCGGATGCGCGGCGGTCCGGCGGCTGAGGAACCAGGCGACGGCGGGGGCGGCAAGCCAGAGGACGGCGAACGCAATCATGAGGGCCGGGATCCGTCGCGAGGCGAGTGCGACGAGCGCCGTGGTCGCGAGTGCGAGCGCCAAACTGCCCAGCATGTTCCGGTACAAGCCCGGCAGGGCGAAAGAGCAGCAGATTTTCGCTTGCGCCGCCGTGGTCCACTCCAACAGGCCGCGGCGCGAGATGATGAGCCGAAACAGCGTGCGCAGGATCGCATCGACCATTTGCCAGGCTTGATCCGCCAGGAAAACGATCCGCAGTGCGGTCAGCGCAGCGGCATTGAGCACATCCGCAGCGAACGCACGCCATTGTGAGCGGCTCGGGCCGCCACGCCAGCGCGCGGCGAATCCCACGGTCAACGGCAAGCACGTCGGCAGGCCGAGCGCCGTCAACACGAATACGGTCCATGCAAGCGCGGCGCTGCCACCCCAGACGAGCAGCAGCAGCAGAATCGCGGATGGCGCAACCAGAGAACGGCGCAAGTTGTCGATCATCTTCCAGCGGCCGAGTCCCGGCAATCCTCCGCGCGCACCGAGAATCCACGGCAACAATTGCCAATCCCCGCGGGTCCACCGATGCTGCCGCGAGGCTGCGACCGCGTATTGCGGCGGATATTCCTCAACGACCTCGATATCCGAGGCGAGGCCGCAGCGCGCGAACGTACCCTCGAACAAGTCGTGACTCAGCATCTGGCTTTCGCGAACGCGGCCGAACATTGCCTTCTCGAATGCCGCCAGGTCATAAATGCCCTTGCCGCTGTACGAACCTTCGCCGAACAAGTCCTGATAAACATCGGACACCGCGAAGGCGTACGGATCGATGCCGCCGCGGCCGGAGTTGATGCGCTGAAAGATCGAACCTGCACTGCCGACCGGCAGCGCCGGCGTCACGCGCGGCTGAAGAATGCCGTAGCCTTGCGTCACGCGCTGCTTGGCCGGATCGATTTGCGGGCGGTTCAACGGGTGCGCCATTTTGCCGATCAATTGACGGGCGGCGCCGTGCGGCAGGCGAGTATCTGCGTCCAGTACGATTACGTAGCGCACGCCGAGCGGTACAGTCGCCGAACCGGCGCCCGCGGCGATGAAACTCGTGTCCATGGCGCCGGCCAGCAGGCGATTGAATTCGTGCAGCTTGCCGCGCTTACGCTCCCAGCCCATCCAACATCGCTGCCGTTCGTTCCAAGTCCGGCGGCGGTGCAGAAGCAAAAATCGATTCTCGGCGCCGATCTGACCATGCTGCGTATTCAGGCGCGCGATTCCGGCGGCGGCAGCGTCGAGCAGAGCCTGATCGTCCGGTGCTTGCGCCGCATCCGCATCTGTCCAATCCGACAGCAGCGCGAACCGTAAGTCGCGGTCCAGGCTTGCGAGAAAATGCACCTCCAGACTGCGCACCTGATCGTCGATCTCGGCCGCGCTCGTCAGCAGCACCGGAACCGCCACAACAGTGCGCAGTTCCGGCGGTATTCCATCCGCGAGCTCCAACGCTGGCAAGATCGACGCCTGACAAAAACGCATGACCAGCAGATTCACCGCGGCGATGGCGGCGTCGGAGGCGATGACGGCCGCGCACAGCAATGCGCACAGTGCGGCGCCGGTGCCGGCGATCGTCAGCGTCGTGCTCGTGAAGCCGATTGCCGCGAGCGCCAGTACCATGATCGCGAGGGTCAGCGCCGCGATGACGCCGAGATAGCCAGTCAAGCCGGCCGCGCGCATCCAGTGTGCGAGGCGTCCCGTCCACGGAGTGCGGTAGCGCAGCGCGCGCTCCAGCGTGCCGCGGCCTTCGGCGATCAGATAGTAACCGGGGTCGAGACTGCGGGGTTGCCGCGCATCGCCTTGCGCCGTCTGTTCGATCGCGCAGCGCGCGACCTCGAGTTCCGTGTGCGGCGAGCCGCGGGCCAAGTCCTCGATCCGGTGGCGGTACAGATCACGCGTCGAAAAATCGAGTGCGGCGAAATTGCTGCTGCTGCCGAGCAAGGCATCGACCAAGCTCACTCCCTCGACGAATCGAGGCCAATCGACCGACGATATCAAGCGCAAACTGGTGATGACGTTGCGGATGCTGGCGTTGACTGCGCCTTGCCGCTGATGCTCGGCGTGTACGACGTCGTCGGCGTTGGTCGCTTGCGCGGCCAGGCGATCGTGGAGCCACGACAGGGCGGGGGTCGTAGCGGGATCGTGATCGCGCAGACGCTGGAACAACGCGGCGGCAAAGGCGTTCGGCAATGGCTGTGCGGCGTAGGTGCGCAAGTTGGCGGCCGTCATGGCGCTATCCGGCGATGCGCCGTCCAATAATTGGTTGGCGAGCACATCGGCCTCTGCGCGCAGTGCCCAGCGGTGCACGATGCCGGCGGAGAGCCGCCGCAAATTTTCGATCAAGATCACGCGCAGTGTGATCGCGATGGCCCATAACTCGCCGACTCGCAGCGGCTGCACGGTCTGATAGGCACGCACGAATCGCTCGAGCGTGTCCAGCTCAAAACGGCTGTCCGTGTGCGCGATTAGAGCCCAGCCGATACCATAAACTCGCGGGTAGCCACGCAGCGGCTCGCGTATCAATTTCGGCAATTGCCGGTAATATTCTGGCGGCAGGTCGCGGCGCACGGCGCGGATATGCTCATCGACGATGTAGTAATTGTCGATGAGCCATTCGGCCGCCGGCGTGTACACCGGGGAGACTACCGCGGTCCCGACCAGCGATCGATAGCACTCTTGCAACACCTGCGCGTTGTCCGACAAGCGCCTGTGCAGCGACACGCCGCGGGTAGGCCGCAGCGAAACATCCTGAGCGCCGGCCAGTTCCGTGGCGTGCTGCTCCAGACGCTCGACACTGAACAACTCTGCGGTGATCGGATCGTCGACGGCGGACCCAAGTGCGCCGTGCGCCCCCCACCGGCGCGGCAACCAGAGGTTGCTCAAAATGGCCAAATAAACGCGCCGGCAAGTGGCGTCGATCGATGCGCTGTAGGCGCCCGATCGACGCCATTTCCGCCGCGGGAGGGCGGCGCTGTATGGGTGACCACGGTGAGGCGCTCAGCTGCGCTGACGAGTCTGGCCGAATATCACGTCGGCCCTCTTCTTCTGCGCGTCGGGCATGCTGTCATATAGGCTCTGAAAGGCCGGAATCAGCCTGGCGATGGCCTGCGTTCGAACGTTCGCGACCACCGCGGCGCTCTTGAGATAATTGGCAGCCGTCGATTTGTACGTGTGCTCGCGCCGGACGAGCGCCTCGCGCACCTGCCGTTCGTTGATGCGCATGAGGCGGCTGACTTCGCGCCATTGTGCTTCCTCGGCGGGCGTGATTTGCAGCCGATCGTGCAGACTCCTGATGCGCACCTCGACGTCGTCGCCGGTGCGGGCCGTGGCGGTCGCGGGACGCAGCGATTGCACCTTAACCGGATCGATCGCCGCGTACGCTTGTCTCGAAGTCGTTTGGCCGTATGTGGGCGCCGTCAGCGCGAAGACCAGCACGGCAATGCAAACGCTCAGCGGGCCGCTTCGCGATGTCGAGAAGAGATAATAGCGCATCGGTGAATTTCCCAAGTAATCACGGTTGCCGTCGATGGCGGCGCCGGACACGTTACGATCCGCCGACGCGCGCACCCCGGAGGTTGTCCGTCACGCCGCGTGCCGTCTGTGCGCTGGGAGACGGATTCGACCGAGCGTGGCGACGAGCGGTCCGCACGCATCGCGCCCCGCGGATGATGCGCTACGTGTCGCTGCCGTTCGGCGGTGTCGGTGTCGGCCGGATTTTGCGTTGCGGAAATTGCGCACTCGTCAATCTTCCGATCGGAGCGAATTCGGTCGTGCGGATCGAGACCGACCATCGCGAAATTTGCAGCTGCGGCGGGCGGCGGCTCGCGCCATCGACGCCCCCCATCCAGACCCACTTAACCTGACGCGTGGCAGCAGTCAGAAACGCTACGGTGGCGTTGCGTTATGGTCCAGTTTCGCATAGGATGTTGCAGGGTCCTTGAACCGCAGCAACAAACCGGGGAACTCGATGAAAAAACTGCAAGGCATTTCACTCGGCGCCATCAGCGCTCTCGCGTTGATGATTGCACCGGTGCGGCCCGCCGTCGCCGGGCCCTATTTGGTGATAGGCGGCGGATACAACTGCTACGGGGTCGGCTGCGCGATTGTCAGTGCAATCGTCGGTGTCGTGACCTTGCCGATTGCCATCGCCGAGGCGTTGATCCTCCCGCCGCCCGTCGCACTGCCGCCGCCTGCCTATTACGGCGCACCTGCCGGGTACTACGGATACGGAGCGCCTGCCGGCTATTACGCGCCGCCGGCGAGTTATTACGCGCCGCGCCCGCAGCAGTATTACGCGCCTTCAGGCGGCTACTCGGCAACCCGCCCGGGTTTCTATGGCCGTTCCGTTTATCATGCGGGTCCTCGTCCAGCCTATTACCCGTATCGCCGCTAAACGCAAACTCGACGCTCCGCCGGCTGTTGCGCGCCGCGGCGGCCGGCCGGCGCGGACTGCCGCGCTGCAATTGCGCGAACAGATCCTCGATGTCGCGACCGAGCTATTCCTGAGGCACGGCTACGGGTTGACGTCGATCGAAGCCGTCTCCCGCAGTGCCGGCATTTCCAAGCGAACCTTTTATCACCGCTTTGCCGACAAGAGCGCTTTGTTCGAAGCCGTGATGCATCGAGTCATCGAACGGTTACGGCCGCCGCCGGACGTGCCGCTGCTCGCGGGTGCGACGCTCCCGGAGATATTGAAGCGGCTTGCCGGCCTCATTCTACACGCCGCCTTATCCCCACCGGCCATCGCGCTGCACCGCTTGCTGATCGCGGAATCCGCGCGCTTCCCGGAACTGGCGGACGCGATCAATGCCGAGGGAGCATCCAAAGGGGCGATTCGACTGATCAGCGATTTATTGGGGCGCGAGGCCGGAAACGCCGAACTCGACGCACGCGCACGCGACTTCGCCGCGGCGCAGTTTCTGGAGCTGGTGATCGCGATACCCCGGCGCCGCGCGCTGCATGGCGACGAAGCGTTGTCGGCCGCCGAACTCGATGCCTGGGCTGACGCCGCGGTGATGCTGTTCTTGCACGGTTGCCGCGGCTGGCGCCGCCTCCCGTAATGCGACGAAAATGGGCGAGTGAGCCATTCTCGGCGCGCCTGCGAATCCTGCGGCGCAATGCCGAGATCTATGGGGGCTGACGACTCCGCGCAATAATTGCGTCGGCATTTTTCTTTTGCGTCTCGGACATGCTGTCATACAGCGTCTGGAACACCGGGACCAGCTGTGACAATGCTTGCGCGCGCGCGTTCGCGACTGCCTCGTAACTCTTGAGATCGTCCATCGCCGTCAAATTTTGCGCCTGCTGGCGCAGCACGATCGTTTGCCGCATCAAGCGGGCGTTGTCGCGCATGACCCGGGCAAATTCGCGCCAATTGGCTTCCTCTGCGCTGGTGATCCTAAGATCATCGTGCAGGTTCTTGATGCGCGCCTCGACGCCTAAGGAGGGGCGCATCTCGACGCTCGCCGGTTGCGCCGATGGCCCCTCGGGGTGCAGTTTGGCGCCATGCACGCGGCCCGTGGTTGCCTGGCCGGCTGCGGGGCCTGCCGGCGCGAAAGCGAGGACAATGGCGCCAATCGCTGCAGCGCCGACCGGAGTTCTTATAGAGAATTGCATGCGCATGAATGTATCCCCGCAGTCACCGCTGCCGCCGATGAACCGATGCGCCGGAGGCGGTTCCAACCCTCTCGGCACACGCGCCAGTTTGCTCGCCCCGCCGAGTGCCGTCTGTGCGCTCAGCGACAGACGCGCCGCTCACGCAGCGCAGGCCATGACCAGCTTGTCGATGCGCCACTGATTAGGCCCCGCCACCGCCAGGATCGGTAACCCTGCCGCGGCGGGTGGCGCCATTCGCTGCTGCGGAGCCATCAGCCAGCGCGCAGCGAGGAAAAAAACCGCGATCACGATATACACGGCCACCCGGCTGACAACGGCGCGGACATTGGTTTTGGTTCCACCCACGGGCATGCCCTGAGAGGCGGGCGCGTGCGCAGAGAATCGATAGTCTCTAGCCGCGGGGCGGGGAAGCAAGGCGACCAGACGCTGCGCGAGCGCGCCACAATCGCGGCAAAGCGCCGGCAAGCCGGGGTGTCGATGCGCCCCGGTGTTATTGCACTCCGGGCGCGATCACTGTCCCAAAACGTGGGCTGCCAACGCGCTAATCTCCGTCGTGATGTTGGCACCAAGCGTCTGGAACGCGACCACGGCGGTGGCTGCGACGAGGGCGCTGGCGATGGCGTATTCGACCATCGTCAAGCCGGCTTCGTCGCGCAGGAAATTCTGGATAAATGACAACATGACACTCCCGAGTGTGGTTGGCGGATGCGTGAACCCGGACAAACGATACGGCTGAATTACAGAAGCTGCCGGGATGATTGCGCAAGAACCGGCATGTTTGCGCGGATTAATCAATATTGAGCGCGCACCTGCGCCGCCGCGCCAGCCGCCGGAGGGTGACCTGCGTCACGATGCCGGCCCGCAGAGTGTGGGCGAACCCAAACAATCGTCGCGCGCCTGTCCAACTCGCACAATAGTGCTGGTCCGCGCACATTAATCCCGGCCTCTTTCGCTATCCTCGACTTAGGATCATGTCAGGACGGTCGCGATTTGGTTGGGTTCGATTGCCTGAGAGCGTTGACCGGCCCTTGGTTTAGAAACATCGGCCAACTCAATTACGTAACGAGGAATTTTATGAAATCAGCCATTTTGAATTTTTTGCGCGAGGAAGAAGGTTTGACGATGGTCGAATACGCCATCGCCGGCGCGCTCGTCGCAGCCACGGCCGTGGTCGCGTTCAAGTTGCTTGGAACCAACATAACGACTGAGATTACCGCCTTGGCAGCGCACGTTTTGGGTAATTAATCAGGTCCGATGTCCTGCGGGAAGTCGCCGGCCAGAAACGCAGCTGGTACCCGCAGGACATCCGCTTTATATAAGCATTGCGGAACCAGCGGATCGCAGATGACAACCGCGTCGATCATCCAATGCCTGGTTCTGCTCGTGGTCCTGGCCGCGGCGGTCATCAGTGATCTGCGGCGCCATCGCATCGCGAACGCACTGACGCTGCCGGCGCTGCTGATCGCCTTGGCGCTGCAAATCTACGGGGACGGCTGGATCGGGCTCGGCGCCGGCGTACTCGGCGCATTAATTGGGTTCGCCGCTCTGGTCGTCTTCTATGTAGCGCGGGTCATGGGCGCCGGCGACGTCAAGCTGCTGGCGGTGACCGGCGCGTTTTTAGGTCCACACGGCGCATTGATCGCCGCCGTGACGGCGTTAATCGCAGGTGGCGTCGGCGCGATTGGATATGTCGGCTTTCGCGCGGCGCAAGCCGCACTGCAGGCCGCGACGCGCGGCGGCTC
>JAYTQR010000186.1:0-5661 GCA_043746615.1 Gammaproteobacteria bacterium
GCGGCCGCGTTCATGGCCGCCGTGCTGTCCGCGGATATGGACAAGACCGACAAGATCGTCACGCTGATCGATGAATGCCACGGCATGCAGCTCGAAGTATTGCCGCCGGACCTCAACGAGTCGGTGTACAAGTTCAAGGTGGCGGGACCAGCGAGCATCCGCTACGGCATGGGCGCGATCAAGGGTGTCGGCGCTTCCGCGGTAGAGGCGATCATCGAGGAGCGCACGCTGCACGGGCCGTTCGCGAGCCTCGCCGATCTGTGCCGTCGTATCGACTTGCAGCGCGTCAACCGGCGCGTGCTCGAGGCGTTGATTCGCTCTGGGAGCCTGGATCGAGTCGGCGCCAATCGCGCGACCTTGAGCGCGCAGCTGGAGCGCGCGATGCATTTGGGCGAACAGAATTCCCGCGCGATCAGCACCGGCCAGGTGGATTTGTTCGGCTTGAGCGCCGCTGCGGACGGCGTCTTGCCGGATTTTACCGAGGCGGTGCGCCTGGCCGGCGAGCGCGAGACCCTCGGTCTGTTCCTGAGCGGTCATCCGATCACGCCGTACGAGCCGGACTTGAAGTTCCTCGTCAGCGCGCGCCTCGCCGATATCGGCGGCCCGCGGCCCGTGGCGTCCGAGTCCGGGCGCGGCTGGTCGGCGCCGAAGTCCGTGACGGTCGCCGGGCTGGTGCTGGAAATCCGCAGGCGTCCGAATCGCGTGACCTTGATTTTGGATGATCGCAGCGGCCGTCTCGAAGTCAGCCTGTTCGAGGAGACCTACCAGCAGCATCGCGATATCCTCGTCAAGGATGCGATACTCGTCGTCGACGGTGGCTTGCGTTTCGACGACTTCATCGAGGCCTGGCGTCTGCAAGCCAAGTCGTTGATCGATATCGACCGTGCGCGGGAGCGCTATGCGCGCAGGCTGATGCTGCGCTGGCCTGTGGAGTTCGACGCTCCAGGGGGCATGAACCGCTTCGAGGATCTATTGCGGCCCTATTTGCACGGCTCCTGCGGCGTCAGCGTCGCCGTCCGGCGCGCCGGTTACGCCGGACGAGTCAACCTCGCGGACGCCTGGTCGGTGCGGCCTGCGCGCGAATTGCTGGACCAGCTTTCGAGTCTCCTCGGGCGCGACGGTTGGTATTTGGTGTATGGTCCGCGCAACGACGCGCGCGGCGAGGAAACTTCTTCATGGCGATGAATTTTCTGGAATTCGAACAACCGATCGCGGAGCTGGAGGCCAAGATCGAGGAGCTGAAATTTCTCGGCGCAGATTCCAGCGCCAACATTTCAGAGGAAATCAAGCGCTTGCAGGGCAAGAGCCAGGCATTGACGGCAAGCATTTTCCAGAACCTGACGCCGTGGCAAATCACGCAATTGGCGCGCCACCCGCAGCGGCCGTACACGCTGGATTACGTCGCGATGATCTGCACCGATTGGCATGAGCTGCATGGCGACCGGATGTACGGGGATGATCTGGCGATCGTCGGCGGACTCGCGCGCATCGACGGCACGCCGGTCATCGTCATCGGCCACCAGAAGGGCCGCGATACCAAGGAGCGCGTGCGCCGCAATTACGGCATGCCGAAGCCGGAGGGCTACCGCAAGGCGCTGCGTTTGATGATGATGGCGGAGCGCTTCCGGATTCCGGTCGTCACGCTGATCGATACGCCCGGTGCTTACCCCGGCATCGGTTCCGAGGAACGCGGCCAGAGCGAAGCCATCGCCCGCAATTTGTTCGAGATGTCGAATTTGGCGGCGCCGATCCTCTCGGTCATCATCGGCGAGGGAGGATCCGGCGGGGCGCTCGCGATCGGCGTCTGCGACCGCTTGGTCATGCTGCAGTTCAGCGTGTATTCGGTCATCTCGCCGGAGAGTTGCGCTTCGATTCTGTGGAAGAGCACCGACAAAAAGGAAATCGCCGCCGATGCGATGGGTGGCACCGCCGAGCGGCTCAGCAAGCTTGGACTGGTCGATGAAGTTCTGCAGGAGCCGCACGGCGCCGCGCACCGCGATCCCGAAGCGATGGCCGGGGCGGTGAAGGCCAGCATCGTCAAGCACCTCGCGGAGTTGCGTGGGCTGCCGGTCACGCAATTGCTCGACGCCCGGCAGGCGCGCCTGCGTTCATTCGGCGCGTTCCGCAACGCTTGAGGCCCGATGAGTTTCTCCGCGGCCTCGCTTGGCGCCGTACTGAAGCGGCATTTGCCGTCCGAGGCGACCGGCTTGGTGGTGGCATTGAGTGGTGGCACCGACTCGAGCTGCCTGCTCGCCGCCGCGGCGCAGCTGTATCCGCCCGGCGCAGTCCCGCCGCTGCGCGCCGTGCACGTCGATCACGGTTTGCAGAGCGCCGCGGAATCGTTCCGCGGCGTCTGCGCCATTGTATGCGAACGACTGCGGATTCCGCTGTCGATCGTCGCGGTTCCGGTCGCCGCGTGCGCCGGCGCCTCGCTCGAAGCGGCGGCGCGCGATGCCCGTTATGCCGCGCTCGCGGCGCAATTGGCCGCGGGCGAATGCCTGATGAGCGCGCATCACAGCGACGATCAAGCCGAGACCGTGTTGCTGCAGGCGTTGCGCGGCGCGGGCTTGAAGGGTCTGGCCAGCATGCCGGCGATCCGTCCGTTCGCCGCCGGCTGGCACCTGCGCCCCCTGCTCGACGTGACGCGCGCCGATCTGCAGCGCTTTGCGGCCGCCCACGGCATCGTCGGCGCCGTGGATCCGATGAACGAGGACTCGCGCTTCGATCGCGTGTATTTGCGCCGCCATCTATGGCCGCTGATCGAGGCACGCTGGCCGGGAGCGGCCAAGGCGATCGGCCGCGTCGCCCGGCACGCGGCCGCAGCGCAAAGCCTGCTGGATGCGGCGGCGGACGTCGATATCGCGCTGCTGCGCGACGGTGATGCTCTGTCAGTGCCGCGCCTGCGCGCCCTGGCGCCGGAGCGGCGCAGCCACGCGGTGCGGCGCTGGATCGGCAGCGCCGCGGCGTTGCCGCCGCCGTCCACGCGCTTGTCCGAAGCGCTGCGCCAAATCATGGATGCGGATCCCGATCAATTGCCCGCCGTCGTCTGGGGCGAGCACGCACTGCGCCGCTACCGTGATCGCTTGTTCTTGACGGCGGCCGAGCCGCCGCGTTTCATCGCAGAACGCGCTTGGGAGCACGCGCGGCACCCCACGCTCGATCTCGGTCCGGGACTCGGACGTTTGCGTTGCGAGGTGCGATCTGGCGGCTTGGCCGCCGTCCGGTTGCCGGCGATGCTGCGGGTCCGCGGGCGCGCCGGCGGCGAGGTGCTGCGGCCCGGCCCTCTCGCGGCGACGCAGAGCGTGCAGCACCTGTGCCAGGGGCACGGTATCTTGCCGTGGATGCGCGCGGCGTTGCCGTTCATTTTCGCCGGCGCCGATTTGGTCGCGATCGGCGATTTTTGGCTCGAAGCGCGCTGCTGCGTGCCGGCCGGTGCACCGGGACTCGCGTTCCGCTGGGAGGAGGCGCCGCCGCTGGTCTGAGCCGCGCGCGGTGCGCGGTGCGCGCTGCGCGCTGCGCCGTGCGCGCTGCGCGGCGTGCAGCCCGGCCCGCCGACTCCGGATTGTCGCCCGGCGCGCGATCTGGTAAGCTGAATTCCCGTCGAATTCTCGTTATTCCCACACGGGCTCGCTGGCGCCTGCCGTATCTCGATGGTGCGGAGGCAGAGCGGCTTTTATCGGCGGTGACTCATCATGACCAGATTCGTTTTCGTCACCGGCGGCGTGGTCTCCTCGCTCGGCAAGGGCATCGCTTCGGCATCGCTCGGCGCGATTCTCGAGGCGCGCGGGCTCAAGGTCAGCATGGTCAAGCTCGATCCGTACATCAACGTCGACCCCGGCACCATGAGTCCTTTCCAGCACGGCGAGGTATTCGTGACGGCCGACGGTACCGAAGCGGATCTGGATTTGGGTCACTACGAGCGCTTCGTGCGCACGACCACGGGGCGCAACAGCAATTTCACGACGGGAAGGATCTACGAGCGCGTGATCGCGAAGGAGCGGCGCGGCGATTATCTGGGCGCGACCGTGCAAGTCATTCCACACATCACCGATGAGATCAAATACCGGATACGCATGGGCGCCGGCGGCGCGGACGTGTGCATGGTGGAGATCGGCGGTACGGTCGGCGACATCGAGTCGCTGCCGTTTCTCGAGGCGATACGCCAGATGGGGGTCGAATTGGGGCGCCATCACGTCCTGTACATGCATCTGACCCTCGTGCCGATCGTCGGCGGTTCGGGCGAAATCAAGACCAAGCCGACGCAGCACTCGGTCAAGGAACTGCGCGGCATCGGCATACAGCCGGATATTTTGTTGTGCCGGTGCCTGCACGCGTTGCCGGACGAGCAGCGCCGCAAAATCGCGCTGTTCACGAATGTCGAGGAGCGTGCGGTCATCTCCGCGGTCGACGCCGACGACATTTACAAGATACCGATGCTGCTGCACGAACAGGATTTGGACGACATCGTCGTCGATAAGCTGCGCCTCGAGGCGCCGCCGACGGACCTGGCCGACTGGCGCGCGGTCGTCGCCGCCAAGCAGAACCCGGAGGCCGCCGTCGATATCGGCATGGTCGGCAAGTACGTACAGATTCGCGATTCGTACATTTCCCTGAACGAGTCGCTGATGCACGGTGGCATCAAGACGCGTACGCGCGTCAACATTCATTACTTCCAGTCGCAGGACATCGAGCGCGCCGGGACCGGTGCGCTGCAAAACATGGATGCGATCCTGGTGCCTGGCGGCTTCGGCGACCGCGGTGTCGAGGGCAAGATCCAGGCGATACGCTATGCGCGCGAAAATGGCGTGCCGTATCTCGGCATTTGCCTGGGGATGCAATTGGCGATCATCGAATATGCACGCAACGTCGTTGCGCTGAAGGGCGCGAACAGCACGGAGTTCGACCGTGCCACGAATCATCCGGTCATCGCGCTGATCACCGAGTGGCAGGACTTGGCGCGCGGCCAGCAAGTGCGCGACGAACAGTCGAACCTCGGCGGTAGCATGCGCTTGGGCGCCCAGGAAGCCACGCTCGCACCGGGCTCGCTCGTGCATGCGATGTACGGCAAGGATTCAATCTTTGAACGGCATCGCCATCGCTATGAATTCAACAACCATTACATGGAGGAGTTGCGCGCCGCCGGCCTGCGCTTCTCCGGTCTATCTGCCGACGGCTTGGTCGAATTCGTCGAGTTGCCGAGCCACCCGTGGTTCGTCGCGAGCCAATTCCATCCGGAATTCACCTCGACGCCGCGCGACGGGCATCCGCTGTTCACCGGCTTCGTCCGCGCCGCGCGCGAGTACCGCGCGTCGCTGCAGCCGGGCCGCGCGACGGCATGAGACTCGCGTCGTTCGAGGTCGGCGCCGACCGGCCGTTGTTTCTGATTGCAGGCCCGTGCGTCGTCGAGAGCGAGGCGCTGGTGATCGAGGTGGCGGGGCGCTTGCGGGAGCTGACCGCGGCACTCGGCGTGCCGTTCATTTTCAAGGCGTCGTTCGACAAAGCCAACCGCTCCTCCCGCGCGAGCTTCCGCGGTCCCGGCATCGACGCGGGCCTGAAGGCGCTCGCGCGCGTGCGCGCCGAGATCGGCGTACCCGTCCTCACCGACGTGCATGAGGACACGCCGCTCGCGGAGGTTGCGAGCGTCGTCGACGTGCTGCAAAC
>JAYTQR010000187.1:0-1633 GCA_043746615.1 Gammaproteobacteria bacterium
GATTACCGACGATTGCCTGCGGAGCTTTCGCGGCGCAGCAAATTGCGTTTTCGCGCGACGCCCCAACGATAGCCGGCGAGACGTCCGTCCGCGCCGACAATCCGATGACACGGAATCAGCACAGCGACCGGATTGCGAGCGCACGCGCCGGCAACCGCGCGTGCGGCTCGAGGCAGATCGATGTCCGCCGCGATTCTCGTGTAGCTGACGGTCGTGCCGAGCGGAATTTGCCGCAGCGCCCGCCACACGCGCGCCTGGAACGCGGTACCCTGAATATCGACGGGCAGCTCCAACGCCGTGCGCGGCAACAAAATGAAATCGCGCACCTGATCGAACCAGACTTGTAGCTGCTTTGCGCCCGGCGCGAACGCCGCGACCGGAAACGCGGCACGCATCTCTTCGAGCAAGGCACCGGGTTCATCGCCGAAGGCCAGCCAGCAGATCCCGACCGGCGTCGCGCCCATCAACATCCAACCGAGATCCGACAGGCCGAGCCACCAGCGCACGAGCTTGATCCGGCGCAGCATCCTCGGCGTCACGCCGAAACTCGCCTTCGCCAGCGCGTAGGCCGCCGACGCAGACTCGAAGCCGGCGTCCAGCGCCGCATCGAGCGCCGTGGCTTTGCTGCCTGCGCCGCGGACCAGGCGATGCAGCGCGATCGCCTGGGCGTAGGCCTTCGGACTCGTACCGAGCCGTTTGCGAAACTGCCGCTGCAGCTCCGCGCCACTGACGTCGAGAGCGCGCGAAAGATCGGCGAGCGACGCCGGAGCCGCGGCCTGCTCGATGCACCGGCACGCCGCGAGCAAGGTCCTTGGCCAGTCAATGCGTCTACGGCAGTTCATCGATCGAGCTCGTGTCCGGCTTCATCCGCAGGACCGACGTAGATAAAAACCGCGATGTGCGCGACCGAATAACCGGGCTCGGTCAGCGTCCAATGGCGCAGCAACAGACGCACCTTGTAGCCGTTCTGCGCTGGCAGGTGATCGAACCGCGTCATCATGTCGCGCCTCCCTTGAAATGCGCTGACATCGTGGGCGCTGCGCCCGTTGAAATCTTCCTGATTCTTGAGCAACGGAGGAAACGCGCGTAAAAGCCGATTTTGCGACTTCATCGTCCCCTGAAGCGCGCGGATCAAACGGACCGGGGCACCGCCCAGCAGGCGGGCATGTGCGTCATGCCGACGTGCGAATAGTAGTGCTCGGCGGCCGGTGCAGCCAGCAAAATCAGCATGGCGGACTCCCCGGCCGCTGCGCGCGTCTCGGCGATCAGCCGTTTGCCTATTCCCTGCCGCTGGTAAGCCGCGTCCACGGCCAGATCCGACAAGTAGCAGCAATACGCAAAATCGGTAATTGCACGAGAAACGCCGACCAGCCGCCCGGCGTCGCGGGCGGCGATCACGACATCGGCATTGCGCAACATTCGCTCGAGGCGGTCCAAGTCATCGACCGGACGGCGCTGCCCCAACGTGGACGCGATCAACAGCGCGCGAAAATCGTCGGCCGAAAGATCGCTCTCGCGCGCGTAGCAAATGGTCATGGACGGTGCTCCCGGTGTACGTGCAAATCAACGAGCAATCTCGCCCGCCAGCATGCCGCCAATCGAGATGCCCGGTAAACCGCGCCTCAGCGTGCCG
>JAYTQR010000188.1:0-1619 GCA_043746615.1 Gammaproteobacteria bacterium
GCCGCAAGTCCGCCGCGATGGCCGCGACGGCCGCCCGGTAATCGAGGCCGTCGTAGGCGCCGGAGTTGACGCAGCTTCCGTAGTCGGCGTACCAGGACTGCCACGCGTCGGTCGAGAACGGTTTGCCCTCGATGGCGATGACGGGCTTGATCGGCAGCGCATATTTTTTCGCGAATTCGAAATCGCGTTCATCGTGTGCCGGCACGCCCATGACGGCGCCTTCGCCGTAAGTCATCAGCACGTAGTTGCCGACCCACACCGGTAGGCTCTCGCCGGATAACGGATGGCGCGCGCTGAGGCCGGTCGCCATGCCGGTCTTTTCCTGGGTCGCGAGCGCCGCCTCGATCGCGGGACCGCGCTTGCATTTCTCGATGAACGCGGCAAGCGCGGGATTCGCGCGAGCCGCGTGCGCGGCCAACGGATGCTCAGGCGCGACCGCGCAAAACGTGACCCCCATGATCGTGTCGGCCCGCGTCGTAAAGCAGCGCAACAGGCCGTGCTCAGCGCCGACGTCGTATGGAAAGCAGAGATTTACGCCGTCGCTCTTGCCGATCCAGTTCGCTTGCATCGTGCGCACGCGTTCCGGCCAGCCCGGCATGTCTTGCAACGCGCTGAGCAGATCCTGCGCGTAGGCGGTAATTTTCAGGTAATACATCGGGATTTCGCGCTTCTCGACCGGTGCGCCGGTGCGCCAGCCGCAGCCGTCGATGACCTGCTCATTCGCCAGCACGGTTTGATCGACCGGATCCCAATTAACGACGCCGGTTTTCCGGTACGCGATCCCCTTTTCGAGCATGCGCAGGAACAGCCACTGATTCCACCGGTAATACTCCGGCCGGCACGTGGTCAGTTCGCGGCTCCAGTCGAGCGCGAAGCCCAGCGACTGCAACTGTCGGCGCATGTAGTCGATGTTGTCGTAGGTCCATTTTGCCGGCGGCACGCCGTTGGCAATCGCCGCATTCTCGGCCGGCAAGCCGAATGCATCCCAGCCCATTGGCTGCAGGACGTTTTTTCCGTTCATGCGCATGAAGCGAGCGAGCACGTCGCCGATCGTGTAGTTCCGTACGTGCCCCATGTGGCAGCGGCCGCTCGGGTAGGGAAACATCGACAGGCAGTAATACTTGTCGCGGGCGGGATCTTCCTTGGCTTCGAAACAGCGCCGCTGATCCCAGTACCGCTGTGCGTCCGCCTCGACGGCAGCCGGATCGTAACTTTCTTGCATGATGGGACGGCAGAATACCCGAGAACTTGCCGGCTCTCAGCCGAATTGGAAGCCGGAGAGTGCTTTGCCGCCGATCGAGCCGTGGAAGCTGCGCGTGCCGGTATCACCGTCACCGGCGCCGGCGGCGACCATCAGCGGGATCAGGTGCTCGGCGCGCGGATGCGCGGCGCGGCCGCCGGGCGCCGAGGCCCAGGCGGCGAGTTCACCGCCGCGCTTGCCTGGATCGCGTACCGCCGCCGCGAGCCACGCGTCGAACGCCGCGGCAGCATCGTTGCCCCGTCCGCAAAACAGATCAGTCAAGTTGTGGTAGCTCATGCCACTGCCGACGATCAGCACGCCCTCGTCGCGCAACGGCGCCAGCGCCCGGCCCAACTCGAAATGCATTCCGGCATCGAGA
>JAYTQR010000189.1:0-2621 GCA_043746615.1 Gammaproteobacteria bacterium
ATCGGCGGTGATCAATTCGATGCGCCGTTGCGCTTCGCGCCCGGCCGCGCCCTGCACCGAGGCGATCTTAACGGTACCGTCGTTTTCGATGTCGATCGACGTACCGGTCTCTTCGGTGATTTGCCGGATGACCGCCCCGCCCTTGCCGATGACATCGCGGATCTTCTCCGGATCGATCTTCAAGGTGATGATCGTCGGCGCCCATTCGGACATGCTCTCGCGCGGCTTCGACAGCACCTTGTTCATCTCGCCGAGAATGTGCAGCCGCCCCTCGCGCGCCTGTCCAAGCGCCACCTGCATGATCTCGCGCGTGATGCTCGTGATCTTGATGTCCATCTGCAGGGCGGTGATGCCGTCCTTGGTGCCGGCGACCTTAAAATCCATGTCGCCGAGATGATCCTCGTCGCCCAAGATGTCCGTCAGAACTTGGAATCGCGAACCCTCTTTGACGAGCCCCATCGCGACGCCGGCGACCGGCGCCTTGATCGGCACCCCGGCATCCATCAGCGCGAGGCTCGTGCCGCACACCGATGCCATCGAACTCGAACCGTTCGACTCGAGAATCTCCGAAACGACGCGGATGACATAAGGGAATTTCTCCACGCTCGGCATCACGGCCCTGACGCCGCGTTTAGCCAAATTGCCGTGGCCGATTTCGCGGCGCTTCGGTGAACCCATCATGCCGGTCTCGCCGACGCTGAACGGTGGAAAGTTGTAATGCAGCATGAACGGCTCTTTGCGCTCGCCGCTCAAGCCGTCGATGATCTGCGCATCGCGCCCGGTGCCGAGCGTCGTGACGACGAGCGCCTGAGTCTCGCCGCGCGTGAATAGCGCCGACCCGTGGGTACGCGCCAAAACACCCGTGCGAATATTGATCGCCCGTACGGTCTTGGTATCGCGCCCGTCGATGCGCGGATGGCCCTCGAGAATGCGTTCGCGGACCAGTCGATATTCGAGGTTGAAAAATTCCGTGTTGACTTGTTCGGCGCTGAATTTCGGGGTGCTTCCATCGCTCAAAGCCTCCCGCACCGCGGCCTTGATCTCGCCGATCTTCGTGTGACGCTGCTGCTTCTCCGTCAACCCGTAGGCCTCGGTCAGGGACTTTTCCGCGAGCGTGCGTACCGCGTTGGTGAGCTCCGTATTCGCCTCCGGCGCGGCCCAACTCCATTTCGGCTTGCCGGCCTCTGCGGCCAGTTCGTTGATCGCCTTGATCGCGACTTGCATGGCCTCGTGACCGAACATGACGGCGCCAAACATCACTTGTTCGTTCAAGCCGTCGGCCTCGGACTCCACCATCAGGACGCCGTCCGCGGTGCCGGCCACGACCAAATCGAGTTCCGAATCGGCCAATTGCGTCGCCGTCGGATTCAAGATGTACTTGCCGTTTTGATAGCCCACCCGCGCGGCGCCGATCGGCCCGAGGAACGGCATGCCGGAAACCGCCAAGGCGGCCGACGCACCGATCAGCGATGCAATATCCGGATCAACCTCGGCATTGACCGACAACACGGACGCAACCACTTGAACGTCATTCCTGAAGCCCTCCGGGAACAGCGGCCTTATGGGGCGGTCGATCAGGCGGGAGGTCAGTGTTTCCTTCTCGGTGGGCCGACCCTCGCGCTTGAAAAAGCCGCCGGGTATGCGCCCCGCAGCGTAGGTCTTCTCTTGATAATTGACCGTCAGCGGGAAGAAGTCTCGGCCCGGCGTCGCTTTTTTCAGGCCAACGGCCGTGACTAGAACGACGGTTTCGCTCATCGTCACCAGCACCGCGCCGTCTGCTTGACGCGCCAATTCGCCGGTTTCCAATGTGACCGTGTGGTCTCCGTACTTAAAACTCTTTTTGGTAGCGCTCACTGCGGCTGCCCCTTGTAATGCGGTGGTGTGTTGATGCGCGCAACCGTCGGCGGTCTGCGCAGAAGGCGCCGCTAGCGGCGTAAACCAAGACGCTCGACGACCTCGGCGTATTTGTCCGGGGTCCTGCTCTTCAGGTAATCCAGTAGTTTGCGGCGCTGATTGACCATCTTCAGCAGTCCGCGGCGCGACGCATGGTCGGCTTTGTGCGTGGTGAAATGTTGGCTCAAGCCGTTGATCCGTTCGGACAACAAGGCGATTTGGACCTCGGGGGAACCGGTGTCTTGCGCGCCGCGCTGAAATTTACCGACGACGTCGGTCTTTTCTTCTCGAGTTAGTGGCATTGAAATCAATCCTCAATCAATAACTTAGGCACTTTGGGAAGGCGCGCATTGTACGCGTCGCCGCAGTTGCTCTCAAGCACGATTCGCGGCCGCCGAGATCAGCCGCAGCGGCACCAGGCGGCCGCTCGCCCGAATCTCCCCCAAACCCAAAAACCCGAAGCCCGCAGCATAGATGCGCACGGCGCCCGGAACGGTGTCCGGCACCGGAATCGACTGACCCTGGCGTAGCGCAACGACCCCGCCGGCCGGCAGATCGAATCGCCGCCAAGCGCCGAGTGCGGCGTCGACCGGCAGCAAGAGCCGCTGCCGCCGCGCCGAGTCCAGGGCGTCGAGGTCTTCGAACGACCACTGCGGTTCCGAGCGGAACGGCGCCACGCCAAGCCGGCGCAGCTCGATCAGATGCGCGATCGTCCCCATGCGTGCGGC
>JAYTQR010000190.1:0-4099 GCA_043746615.1 Gammaproteobacteria bacterium
CGTGCAGATACAGCCAGCCGGCGCCGAGCGCGGCGACCGCGCTGACCGCCGCGAGCACGGCGAAGACGCCCTTCCAGCCGAACGCGACCGAAATCTGCGCGACACTGCCGCCGGCGAACACCGCTCCCAAATAGCCGACGCCGTCGATGATGCCGGAGGAAACCGCGCCGGCGTGCTTGCCGCCGAAGTCGAGCGCGATGGCGCCGCCGAGATACGAATAAGGCCCGAGCAGGCAGAACGCGATCGTGCCGATCGCAATCAGCGGCAGCATCGAGCCGCCGGCAGTCGGGTGCAGCGACATCAACAGCAGCAGCGCCGCGGCGGTGGCGGCGAGACCGAGGAACATCAGCAGCGCCCGGCCGCCGATGCCCAGCCGGTCGCTCAACCAGCCGCTGAACAGCACCGAGACGGCGCCGACGGCTGGAAATATCGCACTGAATCCGGCGGCATTGCCCATGCTGTAGCCCAAATATTCGCGCAAATAAACCGGCGTCCAATCGTTGAACGTCTCGCGGATTATCGTGCAGCCGAGCGACAGGAAGCAAACCAACAGGAACGCGGGGCTGCGCACCAGCGGCAGCAGCAACGCGGCGATGCTCGCCGGCGGCGACTCGGACGTCGCGAACAGATTCAGCGGATTCGGCGTAGCTTCGGCATAACCGGCGAGGACTCGCGACTCGCGCAGCAGGAAAAAATTCAATATCAACAGCACGCCGGCGACCGCCGCCGCGTAATAGAAAAGCGTCTGCCAGCCATAGCCGCGCGCGATCAGCGCACCCATCGATTGCCGTGCGGCCGCATCGCCGAGCAAGTAACTGATGCTCAACAGACCGATGATCGAGCCATAGGCGGAATAATTGAACCACTTCGAGGACACTTTGAGCAGTCCCGCCCAGGCGACCGACTGCGTCAGCCGATTGCCGAGCCACGCGAGCGTGAACAGCGGCAGGCCGGCGCCGCTCGCGAACCACAGCGTGAACACGGTTGCGCCGCCCAAGCCGATGAGAAAATTGCGCCGACCGCCCCAATAATCGCCGAGTCCGGTGAGAAACAGCTTGCCGAGTGCGTAGGCGAGCACGCCGTACGAGGTGATCATCCCCAGGCGCACGATCGCGACGTCGTGGCTGATGCCGCGTTTGCCCAACTCGACGATCAATAGCGGCGTCGCCACTGACAAATCGCTGCGGCAGAAATATAAGGACGCGTAACCGCCGAACAGCAGCAGCAGCACGCCGACCTGCCGGCGCAGCAGCGACTTTGCGGCGGGACTACGCATCGGGGCGGCCGCGGCCGGCCGCGTCGATCAGAATGCTGCGGTCGACGTCGCGCACGTTCGTGCGGCCGCAGAATGCCATCGTCAGGTCCAATTCACCGTGGATCAGCTCGAGGCAGCGGGTCACGCCGGCTTCGCCCATTGCACCGAGTCCGTAGAGGAACGCGCGGCCGATCAATGTGCCGCGCGCGCCGAGCGCGACGGCCTTCAGCACATCTTGACCGCTGCGGATGCCGCCATCCATCCAGACCTCGATGCGCGAACCGACCGCGGCGGCGATGTCGGACAGGGCCTCGATCGAGGAGGGCGCGCCGTCGAGTTGGCGGCCGCCGTGATTGGAGACCACCAAAGCGTCGGCGCCGCTGTCGGCGCCGAGCTTCGCATCGGCGGCGTCCATGATGCCCTTGAGAATCAGCTTGCCGCCCCAGCGCCGCTTGATCCGCTCGACATCGCTCCAGTTAAGCTGCGGATCGAATTGCGCATGCGTCCACGCCGCCAGCGATTCGAGGTTTTCGACGCCGCCGACGTGGCCGACGATGTTGCCGAAGCGCCGCCGCCGCGTTCCGAGCATTTGCCAGCACCAGCGCGGCCGGCGCGCCAGATCCAGTAAATTGCGCGGCGTCGGCCGTGGCGGTGCGCTGAGCCCGTTCTTCAAGTCCTTGTGCCGTTGACCGAGAATTTGCAGATCCAGTGTCAGCATCAACGCCGAACAGCGCGCCGCCTGCGCCCGTTCGATCAGGCGCGCGACGAAGTCCCGGTCGCGCATGACATACAGCTGGAACCAGAACGGCGCCTTGGTATGCGCGGCAACCTCTTCGATTGAACAGATGCTCATCGTCGACAGCGTGAACGGCACACCGAATTTCTCGGCGGCACGCGCGGCCAGGATTTCGCCGTCCGCATGCTGCATGCCGGCGAGGCCGGCCGGCGCGAGCGCCACCGGCATCGCCACGTCTTGACCGATCATTTGCGTGCGCAGCGAACGCTGCGTCAGGTCGACCGCGACTCTCTGGCGCAGCCGCAGTTTGCGGAAATCCGCTTCGTTGGCGCGGTAGGTGCTTTCCGTCCATGAACCAGAGTCGACATAATCGTAGAACATCCGCGGCACGCGCCGTTCGGCGAGAACGCGCAGATCCTCGATGCAGGTGATCAGGCGCGTCACTGGTGTTTCCGATCCCGCTCCGTTAGGCTTTAACCGGCGGCAGTGTATCGAATCTCGACGGCACGGACACAGCGCGGCACGCACTGCTGCCCGTCCATGGCGCCGTCCGGAGGACGCACGATGAGTGAAACAGGAACGACCATTGTGCGCCGCGGCGCTCGTGAAGCGCGGCGTGCTGCCCGCGCCGCGCCGCTGCCGGATAACATGCGGCCGGTGACGCCGGGTATGCCGGCAGGCCGGTACCAACCGCTCGCCGACGCGGATGTGCTGCGCATTCATCGGGCCGCGCTCGACGTTCTCGAACAGATCGGCGTTGCCGATGCGCCGCCATCGACGCTCGAGTACCTGACGAAGGCCGGCGCCCGGCCGACGCCGCAAGGCCGGCTGGTCTTCCCGCGTGCACTCGTCGAGGACACCGTGGCGCGTGCCGCCCGGCACTTCGTCCTGTACGGACAGGAACCCAAGCACGACCTGGAACCGTGGGGATCGCGCGTTTATTTCGGCACCGCCGGGGCGGCGGTGCACATCGTCGACGGCGCTACCGGCGCCTACCGCGACTCGACGACGCAGGATCTGTATGACATTGCCCGCGTCGTCGACACGCTCGAGCACCTGCATTTTTATCAGCGCTCGGTCGTCTGCCGCGACCTCGCGAATCCCATGGAACTCGACATCAATACCGCCTATGCCTGCGTCGCGGGCACGACCAAGCACGTCGGCACGAGCTGGGTGCGGCCGGAGCATGTCGAGGCCAGCCTCGAGATGCTGCATCTGATTGCGGGTGGCGAGGATCGCTGGCGCGCGCGGCCGTTCGTCAGCCAATCGAATTGTTTCGTCGTGCCGCCGCTGAAATTTGCGTACGACGCCTGCCTGTGCTTGGAGGCGGCGGTGCGGGGCGGCATGCCGGTGCTGTTGTTGTCTGCCGGCCAGGCCGGTGCGACGGCACCGGCGGCGCTCGCTGCGGCGCTGGTCCAAGAGGTCGCCGAGTGTCTCGCCGGCCTCGTCTACGTGAATGCGGTCAAGCCGGGCGCGCCGGCGATCTTCGGTACCTGGTGTTTCGTGTCGGACTTGCGCACCGGCGCGATGTCCGGCGGCAGCCCCGAACAAGCACTGCTGTCCGCGGCAAGCGCGCAACTCGCCCACTTCTACGATCTGACCGGCGGCACCGCCTCTGGCATGAGCGACGCGAAACTGCCGGACGTGCAGTCCGGCTACGAAAAAGCCTACAACCACGCGCTCGTCGGCAATGCCGGGGCGAACTTGATCTATGAATCGGCCGGTATGCTCGCCAGCCTATTGGGCTTCTCCATGGAGGCGCTGATTATCGACAACGACATCATCGGCGCCGTGCAACGGACGATCAAAGGCATCGACGTCAGTGACGAATCGCTGTCGCTGGAGACGATCCGTCAGGTATGTCTCGAGGGACCCGGTCACTTTTTGGGTTCCGAGCAGACGCTGAAGCGCATGCAGCGGGAATATATCTATCCCTGCGTCGGCGACCGCACCAGTCCGAACGAATGGCACGGCCAGGGGCGGCCGAGCGTGCTGGAGCGTGCGAAGCGCAAGCTCGATGCGATCCTCGAGAGCCATTATCCGGCGCATATTCCCGAGGCAATAGACCGCACGATCCGCGAACGGCTGCCGATCCGCCTGCCGCGCGA
>JAYTQR010000191.1:0-5939 GCA_043746615.1 Gammaproteobacteria bacterium
CTGAGCATTTTGCGCAGCCGCTGGCGCGTATCGGCGTCACGCCCGGCGTTCTGTGCGGCGTCTGCGTGCGCCTGCGGCAGGAGCGTGTCCAGGACGCGATCCTCGGCCGCATCGGCGGCCCGGTGGCGCACCTTCGACAGCTCCTCCTCACGCGTCATTTTCAAGGAGATGTCGACAAGATCGCGTACGATCGAGTCTACTTCGCGGCCAACATAGCCGATTTCGGTGAACTTGGTCGCTTCAACCTTGATGAACGGGGCTTTGGCTAGGCGTGCGAGCCGGCGCGCGATCTCCGTCTTGCCGACGCCGGTCGGACCGATCATCAGAATGTTTTTCGGTGTGATCTCCGGGCGCAGCGTTTCGGCGACTTGACCGCGCCGCCAGCGGTTGCGCAGCGCGATGGCGACGGCGCGCTTGGCCGCCGTTTGGCCGACGATGTGCTTGTCCAGTTCCTCGACGATTTCCCGCGGCGTCATCTGCGACATGGTGCCCTACAGCTCCTCGATCGAGAGTTCGCGGTTCGTGTAGATGCAGATGTCGGCGGCTATGTTCAGCGCGCGCTCGACGATGTCGCGCGCCGGCAGCTCGGTTGCCCGCAGTAACGCGAGCGCGGCGGCTTGCGCGTAACCGCCGCCGGAGCCGATCGCCATCAAGTCATGCTCCGGCTCGATCACATCGCCGGTGCCCGAAATCACATAGGAATTCGCCACGTCGGCCACGCACAGCAAGGCCTCGAGGCGCCGCAAGGTGCGGTCGGTGCGCCAATCCTTGGCGAGTTCGATCGCCGCCCGAGTCAGATTGCCGAATTTTTCCAGCTTGCCTTCGAAGCGTTCGAACAGCGTGAATGCATCCGCGGTGCCGCCGGCGAAGCCGGCCAGTACCTTACCGCCGTACAGACGGCGCACTTTGCGCGCGTTGGCCTTCACCACCGTCTGTCCCAGAGTGACTTGTCCGTCGCCGCCGACAGCGACGCGACCGGCGCGCCGCACGGCCAGAATCGTCGTGCCGTACAGCCGGTCGGGATCATGATGCGGGGCGGATGTCATCGCAGCTATGCTCCGTGGGGCCAGTCCGCGCCTTTTCAAGCGGCCGCGCGGGTCAGCGGCGGCGCCGGGCGCGCGGATGAGCGGAGTCGTAGACCTTGGCCAGATGTTGAAAATCCAAATGCGTGTAGATCTGTGTCGTACCGATGTCGGCATGGCCGAGCAATTCCTGCACACCGCGCAGATTGCCGCTCGACTCGAGCAGATGCGTCGCGAACGAGTGGCGGAACATGTGCGGATGCACGCGCAGGCCGAAGCCCTGGCGCCGCGCCCAGGTCCGCACGCGCAGCTGTATCGCGCGCGGCGACAACCGCCGTCCCCCGCGGCCGAGAAAAAGCGCTGCCGCATCCGCCGCGCGCGCACCGGCTGCGATCAGCGCCGGCCGCTCGCGCAGCCAAACCTGCAATGCCGCGATCGCGTATCGCCCGATCGGCACGATCCGCGTCCGATCGCCTTTGCCGAGCACGCGCACCGTGCGGTCCTTGAGATCGATCGCGGCTAGATTCAGGCCGACGAGCTCCGCGAGCCGCAGGCCCGACGAGTAGAACAGTTCCATGATCGCCTTGTCGCGCACCGATAGCCGGTCATCGGCGCGAAACGCCAGCAGCTGCGCCATTTGGTCGGCATCCAACGTCGTCGGCAGGCGCTTTCTGGCCCGCGGCGCGCGTACCGCGATCGCCGGATTTTGCCGGCTCGCGCCCTCGCGCTCGAGATACGCGAAAAAGCTGCGCGCCGCCGCCAAGCGCCGCTGTACGCTGCGCGGCGCCAAACCGCCGGCGTGCTCGGCGGCGGCGAACGCGCGGATCTGCGCATGATCAAGAGCTTGCCAGGCGGGCAATTTGCGCCGGTCACAAAAGCCGGCAAGCGCCCGTAGATCGAACCGATAGGCCGCGGCCGTGTGGCCGCTCATGCGCCGCTCGAACAGCAGATGCGCGATGAACCGATCGACCCACTGCTGCTGCTCGGAGTCCAAGGCGCGGTACCGCCCTATCAACGCGTCAGCGCGTCAGCGCGTGCGCGACCAGCTCGCCGATGCGCGACAGGAACTCCGTGCTCATCGCCGGATGGAACCGATCCACGTCGCTCGCGCCGATCGCGAGCAAGCCCAAGCTGCCCTTCTGGCCCAGAGGCGCTAGCGCTACCGAGCCGATCTCGATCGTGTCGGCCCCGAACAAGTAATCGCGCTGCGTATCGCGAATCTGGCCGCAGCGCGGCTTACCGGAATGCAGCAGCGATTCGAATGTCTTGATGTCTGCGCTGCCGGCGTCGACCGCGCGCAGGAATCGCACCGCGAGTGGTTGCGCGGTACGCGCCTCCTCGAGGAACAGAACCAGAACGGAATGCATGGCGTCGAAATCCTCGCGCAGCGAGGTCTCGAGCGCATCGACGGTAGCCGCCAGATCGCGGGCGCGGATCAAGCGTTGGCTCAAGCGGTGGATGCGGTCGGCGAGCGCATCGTTGCTGCGCGCCACGTCGACGAGCTCCTTCAGCTTGCGCTCCAAGGCGTGATTGCGCTCGCGCAGCACTTCGACCTGCCGCTCGACCAGGCTGACAGTGGCCGCCGTGTCGCGCAGATGCGGCAGGCGCAGCGTCGCGAGCAGCGCACTGTTGCGCTCGAAGAAATCCGGATACGTACGCAGATATTCCGCGACCTTCACGTCGGTGAGAATTTCCTCTTTGAGGCCGCGCGCATGGCTCGTCGTCATTATTGATTGCTCCCGATGCCGGCATCCATCATATATCGATCGACCCGGTGAACACGATGGCCGCCGGACCGGTCAACCACAGCGGCAGCGCGGGGTCCGGCCAGGAAACCTTCGCCCGTCCGCCCTTGAGGTCAACCTCGACTTCCCGTTCCAGCAATCCGCGGCGCCGGCCGACCGCGACGGCCCCGCAGGCGCCCGTTCCGCAAGCCAGAGTCTCGCCGACACCGCGTTCGTGGACGCGCAGGCGTATATGGCCGCGATCGACGATCTGCATGAAGCCGACGTTCGTACGCAGCGGAAACCGCGGATCGCGTTCGATCGACGGGCCCAAACGCTCCACTGGCGCCGACTCCACGTCGGCGACCTGGAGCACCGCGTGCGGATTGCCGATCGACACGGCGCCGACTTCGAATTCGACGCCGTCGATGCGCAAGGTATACACCGGCGATTCACCTGCCGCTTCGAACGGAATCGCGCGCGGATCGAAATTCGGCACGCCCATTTCGACCGCGACGAGACCATCCTCGCGGATGTGCGCGCGCACAACGCCGCCCGCGCTCCGCATCGGAATCTCGCGGCCGCATTCAGGCGACCGTGCATACAAGAGCCGCGCGATGCAGCGCGCGCCGTTGCCGCATTGTTCGACCTCGGCGCCGTTCGCATTGAATATGCGGTAAAAGACGCGCGTGTCGGCGTCGCGGGGCTGTTCCAGCATCAACGCTTGATCGAAGCCGACACCGGTGTGCCGATCCGCCAGCGCGCGCAGCATTGCCGCGTCCAGCGGTTCGTGGGCCAACGAGGGCGGCGCGTCGAAGACGAAGAAATCGTTGCCGAGACCCTGCATCTTCGAGAAATCGATGCGCATGGCCGTCAGCATAGCCCAAGGACGCATCGGCCGCGAACTCAACGAACTGGTCCGCCGCGCTGAAACGATCATCGTGCTGGTGCTGCCCGCGGTGATCGACATCAAGGCCCGCGAGCATTTCATGGCCGAGTTGCTGGAAATCGGCAAGCAGTCGTGCAAGCAAGCGCGCCTGGCCGTCGTGCCGCCGCCGCAGCGGCGTTAAAGGCTCGCGCGTATCCCGGCGTCCAGATCGTGGTAGAGGAGCGCGATACCGAGTTCCTCGCGCATGCGCCGATTGTCGACGCGGCGCGACTCGCGCAAGAACGACCAGGCGGACGCGGAGAAGGTACGCTCGGCCTCGTGCCGACTGATCTGCGGCGGCGCCGGTAAATTGGCGATGCGTGCAACGCGCAGCAGGTAGGCCGTCAGACTGTCGTCGCTGCCGTCCGTGACATTGTAGATCCGCCGGTCGGCATGCGCGCTGAGGCCCGCGGCGGCACAGGCGGTGACCAAATCCTCTACATGAATCCGATTCGTCGGCGTGGCTTCGTGCGCGACGATCGCGGGTTCCCCGCGGCGCAAGCGCTCGAGCGGCAAGCGGCCGGGGCCGTATATGCCGGCAACCCGCAGTACGCACCACGACACGGCGCGTGCGTCGGCCCAGGATCGCAGCGCCGTCTCGGCCGCGAGGCGCCGTGCCGCACGCGCCGACAGCGGCTGCGGCGGCGTATCCTCATCGACCCGGCCGCCGGCATGATCCCCATAGACGCCGGTCGTGCTCAAGTAGACGAGCCGCCGCGGCGTACCGGTCAGGCACGCCAGGAAGCGCGCTAGACGCGGATCGCCGGCGCCATCGTTGGCCGGCGGCACGCAGTAGTAGACCTGGCGGCCGTCGATGTCGACCGGCCTCGGCGCGGAGTCGAGGTTCAGCGCCGCCGCATCGGCCGGGACCGCGGCAATTGCCCGCAGACTCTCTTCGCGCGTCGCGAAACCGCGCACCTCTGCACCGATGGCGCGCCAGCGCCGCGCCAAGCGTAGGCCGGTGTAGCCACACCCGACGATCGTCACCGACGGCATGATAGGGTGTCTCCAGAGGAACTCGTATGCGCGTGAGTCTAGCCAAGTCCGACGGCGGTTTCAGCGCGCCGTCCGCCGCATCGCTGCTCGATGCGGCGCTCGCGGCCGGGCTGCGCGTGCCGCACAGCTGTAACAGTGGAATGTGCGGTGCCTGCCGCGCGCGGCTGCTGCGCGGCGAGGTCGAATATCCCGGCGGGCGGCCGCTCGGCCTCGCCGATGACGAAATCGCCGAGGGCTATGTGTTGCTGTGCCGCGCGCACGCGCGCACCGATCTGCAGATCGAAATCGCCGAGATCCGTGCGGCCGACGAGGCGTCGGTCAAACGGTTGCCGTGCCGGATCGAACGGGCGGTACGCTTGTCGCACGACGTCGTCGGCTTGCATCTGCGCCTGCCGGCAGCGGAGGATTTTCGTTTCGAGGCGGGACAATACGTGGACGTGCTGCTGTCCGGCGGCCGCCGCCGCAGCTTTTCGATCGCCTCGCCGCCGCATGATGCCCGGCCGCTCGAACTGCACGTGCGCCGTGTCGTCGGCGGCGAGTTCACCGAGCGTGTGTTCGGCGGCGGCGTCGAGGGAACGCTGCTGACGATCGAAGGGCCGTTCGGCCGGCTCTTCGGCACTGCGCCGGAGCGCGAGTCCGCGGCCGGCGCGCCGATGCTGCTGGTCGGCGGCGGTACCGGCATCGCGCCGCTCTTGAGCATTTTGCGGCATCTGCTCGACAACGGCTGCGCGCGAGACATTGCGCTGTACTGGGGCGTACGCGCCGAGCCGGATTTGTACGCGCAAGCGGCCCTGTTGGACTTGCAGCGGCGGGCGAACAGTTTGCGCTACGTGCCGGTCCTGTCCGAGCCATCCGCCGCGTGGACGGGCCGGCGCGGCTTCGTGCACGCGGCCGCGCTTGCCGATCTGGGGCGCCTCGATCGGCATCATGTCTACGCGAGCGGCCCGCCGGCGATGATCGAGGCTGTGCGGCGCGAGTTCATCGCGTGCGGCGTGCGCGGCGAGCATCTGCACTGCGATTCCTTCGATTATGCGCCGGACGCGCTCGAGCGCCAGCGAATCAGCGCGGCGACCAAGTCGTGATCTTCCGCCGACGCGGCCTGCAGCAAAGGCGCGCCGACACCGAACCCCCGCACACCCTCGGCGATGCGGGTGCTCGGCACGAGCCAACATACGCGCTCAAAATGCGCCCGCAGTTCGACAGTCGCCGAGGCCAGCAGGCTTTCGACGATTGCCAGGCTCGTCGCGGTCAACGCGTGGATCGCGCCGG
>JAYTQR010000192.1:0-3112 GCA_043746615.1 Gammaproteobacteria bacterium
CCGTCGCCCTCGGAGTGCGTTGAACCGCGCGCGCACCGGACTATGGCCCATTCACAGCAGCGCGCCGCCGGCTTTGCCCAGCATCTCCTGGCGCAGCAGCGGTAGCGGTGGCCCGCCGTAGGAGAGGAACTGGTCGTGAAATTGGCGCCACAGCTCGTGTTCCTGATCCGCTGTCGCCGTTTTGCCGGCGAGCTTTTGCGCGACCCAATCCGTGCGCAGCTTGCGGATCATCAGTTTGCCGAGCGTGTAATTCAGATAGGCGGGATCATAGGTGCCGCGCGCCGCCTGCTGGCGTGCATCACCCGGATCCTGATACGCCTCGTCGAGAAACATACGCTCCGCCGCCGCTTGCTTCATGCCGTGCGTGTGCATGCCGATCGACGCCAACAAGCGCACGTCCCGCAGCAGCGCCTCGGTGAGCTGGCCGATGTGCATTTCCGGGTTGCCCTTCTCGAAGCCCTCTTCGATCATCATCTCCTCGCAATAATGCGCCCAGCCTTCGGCGAAGCCGTAGTCGATCCATAGCCCTTCGAACTTCGACGGGTTGCTGTTCGAGTACATGAATTGCAGAAAATGACCGGGCCACACCTCGTGCGCCGACGTGAACATCAGTGTCGCCACGCCCGGCAGATACGCATCCTGTTCGGCTTTGCTCCAATTCGGGTCCGGCGGCGCGATGTTGTAGACCGACGCGACGTCCTGATCGTACGGGCCCGGCACTTGGATGAACGCGAAATTGCTGCGGTTGTACGGCGGCGCTTCGGCGACGCGCGCGTTCTCGTCGCTGGGCACGGTCACGACGTGGTGGGCGATGACAAAATGCTTGAGAACGCTGAGCTGGTCGCGCGCCGCATCGAGCGTTCCGCCGAGTCCGCCCGCCGGCTTGTCCGCCGCTTCCTTGGCGACGCATGCCTTCAGCGTGCCTTTGGGCAAATACACGGCGCACTCGGCTTGCAGGGCCGCGGTATTGCGCTCCAAATCGGCTCGGCCGGCCGCCTCGATTTGCGCAAGCGGCACATCGACACGCTCGGTGTCCGCGAGCATCGCGGCGTACAAATCCGCGCCCAGCGCGAATTTCTGGTTCTCGGTCCTGCGCTCCGCCTCGAAGCGAGCTTTGAGTCCGCTCATCGCCTTGGCCGCCGCGGCATCGGCGTCGGCCAGTTCCTTCTGCAGCTCGGGGTTCCTGACGTCGGCGAACACCGGGGTGACGTCATGCAGATAGAAATCCGCGAACCCGCCGAAATTCGCGATACCGAGGTCGATGAAGCTCTTCGGCAGCGGCGGCTTGAGGTTCGCTTCGATGTCGCCGACGATCGTCGGGATCGTGCGCGCATACTGGATATAGCCCTTCATGCGCTGATCGAGCGGTGCGTATTCCCGGCTCAAGTACATGTCGGGGTCGATCTGCTGCAGATACCAGGCGGGATTCGTGAACGGCGCACGCGCCTTTTCGAGCCAGAAGAGGTTGCCGTCGACGACGCTCGCGGCATAGTCGCGCTCGAAGCGCTCCCGCGGCTCCAGCGCGGCCGGATCCAAGGCCTTGAATTTCCTCTGCCAGCCGTGCAAACGGTCGATCTCATGTTGGATTCCGGCGGCACTGAGGTCTGGCATCTGGCCGTCGTATTCATGCTTGCCGGCCTGCGCGGCGAAGAATGGCTGCGCCTTGAAATAATCATCCATGAATTGCTGGCGCATCGCCGGCCAAGGACTGTTCGCGTGTGCGGCCGCCGGCGCGCCGCCGGTCGGCGGCGCGCCGTTGCAACCGGCAACGCCGATCAGAAGCACGGCGCACAAGGCTATTTTGCAATGGTTCGATTGCGGCATTGAGACTCCCCTCGTCGTGTTCGCTATTGTTCGTGTCGAAAAACGCAGTGAATTCCGCTTACCTTACACGCTCGTTCAGCCCTCGACCGCCAGCACTTGCGCTTCGCGGCCGAGAATCTCCAGCACATCGCCAATTTCGGCGCCGATCGCGGCCGTCGCGAGCGGCGAGACCCAACTCAACAGCCCGGCTGCGGGATCCGCCTGATCCTCCCCGACGATCCGAAACGCCTGCAGCGTCCCGTCGGCAAAGCGCAGCGTGACGCGCACGCCGAAACGCACCGCAACCGGTGCCGGCGACGGCGACGGCGACGGCGACGGCGACGGCTCGACGACCCGGGCGCTCGCGCGGCGTTGCGTGAAGTAGCGCAACTCGCGGGCCGTGCGGGCAAGCCCCGCCGGATCGTCGGCCGCGCGCGCTTGCCGGCGTGCCGCCGCCAGGAGCCGAATCTGCTCCTCGATCAGCCGCAAACCCTCGGGCGTGACGAGATTCGGGTGCGGGCTGACGGCCTTATCCGGCAACTGCTCATCCCCATCATGGTCCGATTCGCGGACGAAGGCACGGCTCATGGGGTACCCGCTCCGGCAAATACATACGGTCCGCCGCGCGCGAGCGCGCGCCGATACGCGTCGCGGGCGTGAATGCGCTCAAGAAACGCCACAAGCCGCGGCCGGCTCTGATCCAAATTCGCGCGCAATGCCGCCGCCTCCAGCGGGAAACTCATCTGAATGTCGGCGGCGGTGAACTCGGTGCCCGCGAACCACGGGTGCGCGCCGAGTTCGGCTTCCATGAAATCCAGATGCGTCTGCAGCTGCGGGCCGATGAACTCCGTCCCGACCTTGGCAGCGATGCCGCGCGCGACCGCGCTGACCGGCCAAATAGCGGGTCCGGCGGCAACGCGATCGAAGATCAGCTGCAGCAACAGCGGCGGCATGGCCGAGCCTTCGGCGTAATGCAGCCAATACGTATACCGCAGGCGTTCGGCTGTTCCGGGCGGCGGGATCAAGCGGCCGCCGCCGTAGCGGTCGATCAGATACTCGACGATCGCGCCGGTCTCGGCTATCACCAGGCCGCCGTCGGTGATGACCGGGGATTTGCCAAGCGGATGTATGGCGCGCAGTTCCGGCGGCGCCAGCATCGTCTTGGCGTCGCGCTCATAGCGCGTCACCTCGTACGGCAGCCCCAGTTCCTCGAGCAGCCACAGCACCCGCTGCGAGCGCGAATTATTCAAGTGGTGCAGCGTGATCACCGCACGATTCTAACGCATCGCGGCCTCTGCACCCGCTTCCG
>JAYTQR010000193.1:0-2546 GCA_043746615.1 Gammaproteobacteria bacterium
ACCGAACGCCAGATGCCGGTGGGCACCGCCGATTCAACGGTCTGATGCGCGACGCGCACATTGGCGAAAGCATACGCGGTATCAGATGCGCCTTCGGTCGCCGCGTCGGCAAACCCGGGCGCGCCCATGCTCGATCCCGCGGAAGTCGCCTGCACGGCAACGACCTTGCCTTGTGCATCGAAGCCGGCCTGCCAGCGCGAGACGAAGGCCGGGCGATAGTAGTCGTGGGCCATGTCCTGTTCGCGCGACCAGATCAGTTGTACCGGCGCGCCATTGGTTTCGCGCGCGAGCGACGCGGCCTGCACGACGTTGTCGGTGAAGGTGCGCCGGCCAAAACCGCCGCCGAGATAGGTGAGCTTGACCTCGACCTTGTCGCTGCCGATGCCGAGCGCCTTCGCCACCGCGCTGCGCACGAAGCCGGGTCCCTGCGTGCCGACCCAGACCGTCGCTGCGCCGTCCTTGAACTGCACGGTGCAGTTCATCGGCTCCATCGTCGCGTGAGCGAGAAACGGTACGCGATATTCCGCGCTGATGGTCTTGGCCGCCGACGTCAACGCTGCGGCCGCGTCGCCGTGCGCGAAATGCGCCTTGCCCTCGTTGTGATCGAGCGCATCGGCCAGCGCGGCAAAAATCGTCTGGCTCGACAGTGTCGCGGCCGCGCCGTGATCCCACTCGATCGTGACTTTGTCCAGTGCACGCATCGCGTGGTACGGCGTATCGGCAATCACCGCGACGCCGCCGCAGGTGTTGCCGAAGCTGCCGAGTCCGCCGGCAACCGGATCGAGCGCGACGACGCTGCGCACACCGGGCAAGCCCTGCGCGGCTGCTGCATCGAAATGCGCGACCTTGCCGCCGAGGGTCGGACACATCGCGATGCTCGCGTAGAGCAGGCCCTCGGGCAACACATCGATGCCGAACGTCGCCGAGCCGTTGAGCTTGGCTGCGTTGTCGATGCGTCGCACGGGCTTGCCGATCAGCTTGAATTGCGCCGGATCCTTCAACGCCACGTTTGCCGGCAAGGGCAGTTGCGCAGCCGCCGCGGCAAGCTCGCCGTAGCTCGCGTTCTTGCCCGACGCATGCAGCACGCGGCTCGACTCGGTGCGGCATTCGCTGGCCGGCACCTTCCACATCTGTGCCGCCGCCGCGATCAGCAGCGCGCGCGCCGATGCGCCGGCCTGACGCAACGGCATCCACTGGTCACGAATGCTCGCCGAACCGCCAGTGCCCCAGAATCCGGAAATCTCGCGCAGGACTCTGCCCATCACGTGCTGGGTCGAACGCTTGGCGACGCCGTTGTCCTCTTCGGTGAACATCGGCAGATTGTCGAGAATCAGCGCCTGGTTGTTGTAGATGCCGTCATCGCCGGCCTGTTCGAGCTTCACCTGCGCCCAGTCGGCATCCATCTCGTCGGCGAGCAGCGCGGCGAGGCCGGTGTAAGCGCCCTGCCCCATCTCCGCCGCGGCGATCATGATCGTGATACCGTTGTCCGGGGAGACTTTGACCCAGCCGTTGAGCGCAACCTGACCTTGTTGCACCAGCAACGGCTTGCCCGTGGTGAGACGCTGGCGCGCAGGCAACGCGACCCAGCCGATCGCCAGCGCACCGACCGCACCGATGCCGCCGAGGATGAAGTGCCGCCGCTTGAAATTGGGCATGGGTCGACTCCTGCGGTTCGACGCGCGCGTTTGCGCTACGGCGCGTAGCCCAGATAATCCAGGCTCGCCTGCAGCATCGCCGTGGTGCCGATTGCGAGCGCGCCTTCGTCGAGGAAGAATTTCGGCGAGTGGTTGGTCGGCGCGGTCGCGGCATCCTGGCCCGCCGGCGTCGCGCCGACGAAAAAGTAGACGCTGGGCGCCTGGGCGCCGATGCCGAAGTAGGGGAAATCCTCCGATGCGGTCCAGCGCTCGGACTCGATCACCTTGTTCTTGCCCAGCGCTTTTTCCAGGCTCGCGCGCACGCGCACGGTGAGTGCTGGATCGTTGGAGTTGACCGGGTTGGTGCTGTCGCTGGCCGGAATCTGCGCATCGACGGTCGCTCCGTTCGCCGCCGCAACGTGCTCGGCGATATTACGCAGGCTGTCGATGATCTGTTTACGCATGCCTTCATCGAAGGTACGGATCGTACCGGAAAGTTCCGCAGTATCCGGCACGATATTGAAACGCTGACCGCCGTTGAACGTGCCGAAGGTGAGCACGGCGGGCTGCTTGTTGATATCGAGCTGGCGACTGACGATGGTCTGCGCGTCGATCACGATCTCGGCTGCGATGACGATCGGATCGATGCCTTTCCACGGTGTCGCGCCGTGGCTCTGCCTGCCGTGCACGACGATGCGGAACGTATCCGAACTGGCCATCGCTCCGCCGGCGCGCACGCCGACGATGCCGACATTGAGCGCGCTGACCACATGCATGCCGAACACCGCGTCGGGTTTGAAGTCCTTGAACACACCGTCTTTCACCATCAGCGAGGCGCCACCGACCTCGCCGGGCGGCGCGCCTTCCTCGGCGGGCTGGAAGATCAGCATGATCGAACCGGGCAGGTCTTTT
>JAYTQR010000194.1:0-7145 GCA_043746615.1 Gammaproteobacteria bacterium
GGTAACGTGCCGCGCCTCCATGTGGGGCCATAGCTCAGCTGGGAGAGCGCTTGCATGGCATGCAAGAGGTCGGCGGTTCGATCCCGCCTGGCTCCACCAGATCTCGGTTTGCTGCGGATTGATTTTACGAGTCGTCGATTGCGGTCTTTCAGTCCCCATCGTCTAGAGGCCTAGGACACCACCCTTTCACGGTGAGAACCGGGGTTCGAATCCCCGTGGGGACGCCAGCAACGCATACCGCGCCATCGATAGTGTCGGCCAGCAGTTGCGTACTCTTCGCGTCCAAGCACACCACCGGTTCGCTGCCGCCGTGGGGCCGGGCATAAAGGGGCAGCTACTCGCAACTCATGTATTGCGGGAATTGTTCAGTCAGCCCGGCCGGCGGTGCCGAGAACGCGAGAGCTCTGATCTGCGCTTCGACCTGCGTACGGCTTGCCGGGCCGCGGCACGTCCACCAGCGCATGGCGACACCTGTTCAGTCGTGTATCAATGAAACCATTACATCTATGTTCCGTTATTAACGTATCAAGATACTAGAGACTGCAACGATGGCCGGCATCAGAGCCTGAATGCCCGTCAATAGCGCAATCATAAAAGTCTGATTGACCAAGACCGGTTGAGTCATCGTGTACCCGTTTAAAGCCCGCGTCTGCTGTCGATGCTGCGCCGCGCGGCAGGGCACGCGGCATCATCGCAGACAATTATCCGTGAACTATACCGCGCGACACGCGAACCATGCCGACAAACGCACAAACCGGGGTTGCAGTGCAAGGGCCGGTCGGCACCAAAATGCTATGCTGGCCGGCCATGATGACCGTGCCGTTACTCGATTTGAAGGCGCAATTCGCGCAGATCCGGGCCGAAATCATGCCGCTGATCGATCGAGTGTGCGCCAGCCAACAGTTCATCCTGGGCGAGCACGTGCGCCTCTTCGAAGCGGAAGTCGCGCGCTATTGCGGCGGCGCCTTCGGTATCGGCGTCTCCTCGGGCACGGACGCTTTGCTGCTCGCACTGATGGCGGTCGGCATCGGCCCGGGCGATGAGGTCGTCACGTCGCCGTTCACTTTTTTCGCGACCGGCGGTACGATCGCCAGGGTCGGCGCCAGGCCGGTTTTTTGCGACATCGATCCCGCCACGTTCAACCTCTCGCCGCTCTCGGTGCACCGGTTTATCGAACGCAAGTGCCTGTCGAGGGACGGAATCCTGCGCAACCGCACGACCGGTGGGCGCGTGTGCGCGTTGCTGCCGGTGCATCTGTACGGCCAGTCGGCCGATATGGACCCGTTGATGGAGATTGCACGGCGCCATGGCTTGCGAGTCATCGAGGATGCCGCACAGGCGATCGGCGCGCAGTACCTGAACGGCGCGCGCGCGGGATCTATCGGCGACATTGGCTGCTTTTCGTTTTTTCCGAGCAAGAACCTCGGTGCGTTCGGCGACGCGGGCCTGTGCACCGCGAACGATGCCGCACTCGCCGAGCACCTGCGGGTCCTACGCGTCCACGGCGGCAAGCCGAAATACGTTCATGCATTCATCGGCGGCAATTTTCGCATCGACGAACTCCAGGCGGCGGTGCTGCGCGTGAAATTGAAATACCTCGATGGCTGGACCGACGGCCGCAGACGCAATGCCGCGTACTATGACGCGGCGTTCGCGCATAGGGACGTCCTGCGGCACGTCGGCACGCCGCGCGCGATGCCCGGCTACCGGCACATCTTCAACCAATACGTCATCCGCGCGCCGAACCGCGATGCACTGAAGAAATTTCTGGCCGAACGCGGCATCGGCACGGAAATCTATTATCCCGTGCCGCTGCATCTGCAAGGCTGTTTCGAATATTTGGGTTATCGGGCCGGCGATTTTCCCGAAACGGAGCGGGCGGCGGCGGAGACCTTGGCATTGCCGGTATATCCGGAACTCGACGAAGCACAATTGGCGCACGTCGTCGATTCCTGCGCGGCTTTCTATTCGTGACGCGCCGCGCCGGCGGTCGAGCGTGCGTTGGCCGGTACGCTTGCAGTCGCGTGTTTCAGGGCTTCTTGAAGTCCTCCGGCAGCAACTGGTGCCGGGACAGCAGTTTATAAAAGTCCGTGCGGTTGCGTTTCGCGAGGCGGGCCGCTTGGCTGACGTTGCCGCCGGTGATTTGCAGAATCTGCGACAGATAGTTGCGCGTGAATTCATCGCGCGCCTCATCGAACGACGGCAGGCGCGTCGTGCCGCCGCCCAAGGTCTGCTGCACGAGTTCGGCCGTGATGATCGGACCGTGCGTCAGCGCGACGTTCTGACGGATGACGTTGTAGAGCTGGCGTATGTTGCCCGGCCATTCGGCGGTCGCGAGCAACTCCACGGCCTCGGGCGCGTAAATCTTCCGCTCGCCGCTCTCTTTCGCCACCTGTTCGAGAAAATGCGCGACGAGCAGCGGAATATCTTCGCGCCGGCGCGCCAGCGGCGGCACTTCGATATGCACGACGTTGAGACGGTAATATAGATCCTCGCGAAATTGGCCGGTCACCATCGCTTGATGCAGGTCATTGCGCGTCGCGGAGATTACGCGCGCGTTCATCACCACCGCTTCGCCGCTGTCCATCGGACGGATCTGATTGTCCTGGAGCACGGTCAGCAGCTTGACTTGCAGGCGCATCGGCAATTCGCCGACCTCATCGAGCAGCAGCGTGCCGCCGTCGGCCGTCTGCATCAAGCCCTTTTGGGCGCGGGCCGCACCGGGAAACGCGCCCCTTTCGTGGCCGAACAGCTCCAACTCCAGCAGATTCTCGGCGATTCCGCGGCAATTGACGCTGACGAACGGCTGGTTACGCCGCGGGCTCGCCGCATGGATCGAGCGCGCCAGCAGCGTCTTGCCGGTGCCGCTTTCGCCCGTCAACAGCACGCGCGCGTCGGTACCGGCCACCATGTTCGCCTGCGCAAGTTTGTCTTCCATCAACGGGCTGCGGGTGATGATGCCGGCGCGCCACTGTTCGTCGACGTGAGCGAAACCGGACACCTTCAGTGCGCGTTGCACGTGGTCGAGCAATTCTTGCTTGTCGACGGGTTTGGTCAAGAATCCGAACGCGCCGCTCTGGGTCGCATGCACGGCATCCGGGATCGTGCCGTGCGCCGTCAGGATGATGACCCGCAGGCCGGGCCAACGGCTCTGCAGTTCCTTCAGCAAGCCGATACCGTCCATTTGATCCATGCGCAGATCCGTGATCGCCAAGTCCGGCCGAAAGCGGACGCAGGCGGCGAGCGCAGCCGACGCGCTCTCGACGGCCTCGACTTCGTAATTTTCGGCGCGCAGGCGGATGGTCAGCAACCGCAATAAACCGGGATCGTCGTCGACGACCAGGACCCGCGGTTTGCGGCGCTGCGGGCCCGAGCAATCGCGTGGGCGGGGCCCGAGCCCCAAGGACAGCGGAGTGGTTGCGGCATTCGAATAAGCGTTCAAGGCGAATTCTCCGAGTGAGTGTTCTTAGGGTGGCGGCGTCCCGTTCGCGCCGCGTTCGTTGATCGCCCGCTCAATGTGCGTGACCGCCTCGAGCTTGGCGCGAGCCTCGTCCAATGCTTTGCGCAGCCGGGTATTTTCGTCGCTCTCGGTCGACAGCCGTCGATTGGCCGCGCCGAGCTTATTATGCTCCTCGCGCGCAGCTTCGTCCTGCAGGCGCCGGTTTTCCGCCCGCAGTATCAAGCGCTGTTCGACTTGCTTCAATTCGATGGCCGCTACCATGCGCTCCGCAGGCAACAGAGTCTCAGGTCTGGCGAGTATTTCCGCCAGCTGTCGCTGTGCGGCGACCGGATCGGAACCGCTGTGCCCGGGCGTCGCCAACGCCAGCGCATAGCGCAGCCGATTGCTGGCCGTCGGCGTCAGTTCGGCCGCGTCTTTTGCCGCCTGAAAGACCTCCGCCTGGCTCGCCGGGTCTTTCTGCGGCAGGCTGCTCATCATCTGCAGGACCGCGAGGATCGGACCAGCGTCCGGCGCCGGCCGCGCCGGCACGGCGGCGGCCTGCTGCGGGCGGGTCCAGTCGCGGATGGTGCTGCAGGCGGCCAAGCCCCAGGTCGCAAGTGCAACACCGGTCCAGCCGACGATCTTACGCCGCATGGGCTTTTTCACTTGTCACGGCGGCCGGCTGGCGCAGCGGCAAGCGCACGCGAAAATGCGCGCCGCCGGTTTTCGTCTCGAGGATTTCGATGCCGCCGCCGTGCGCATTGACGAATTCGGTCACCACCGACAGGCCGATGCCGGTGCCCTTGACGTACCCGCCTTGCGGGGTCTTGCCTTGATAGAACGCCTCAAAGATGCGCTTGCGCTCGTCGGCGGGGACTCCGGGACCGCTATCCATGACGTCGAGCACGAGCTGTTCGCGCTCGCTGCGTGCGTGGATCGAAATGGCGCCCCCGCGCGGCGTGAACTTGATGGCGTTCGACAGCAAATTATCGAGGATCAGGCGCAGCTTCGACCGGTCCGCGACCGGACTCAAATCCTCGATTTGCACGTCCAAACGCACGCGCTGTGCGACCAGCGTGAGTTGTTGGTTCTCGAGAACGGTCTTGATCAACGGACGCAACTTGAATTCGGAGACCTCGAGGCCGACGCTTTGCGCCTGCCAGGCGCTGAAGGACAGTAGATTTTCAATCAGACGCTGAAGCTTCATGCCGTTTTCACGCAGGATCGCCATGACCTCCCGTTGTCCGCTCTGTAATTCGCCCACCGCGCCGTCCAACAACAGTTCGGTGCCCTCGCGTATGTTCGCAAGCGGCGTCTTCAATTCATGGGACATGTGTCGCAAAAAGCGGTTCTTTTCCTGAGCGAGGTCTACCAGGCGCACGCGCAGCCACTCGAGTTGTTTGGCCAAGCGCTCCAAGTCCGCCGGCCCGCGAATCGCGATGGGGCGCGAAAAAGCCCCGCGGCCGAGTTCGTTGATCGCACGATCGATCGCGCGAATGGGCCTGCCGAACAAGAAAGTGAACAGACCGACGACGGCGAGCGTCATCGGCACGAGCAGCAGCGTTTGCCACAACAGGTCTTGCTGGGCTTTGCGCGCCGTCGTCTGCAGGTCGGTCAATTCGCGATCGATCTGCGCGCTGGTCCGATTCGACACCCGCGAGGCCAAATCAGAAATATGCGCGAATGCATTGATCACGGCGTTGATTTCGGGCGATCCGGACGGGGCGGCCTCGAGTTCAACGAGCATTTGCCGCGTCTCGTGCTGCAGCGCAAGTAGATCTGAGCGCGAATCCTCGGCCACCGGTAAGCGCAGCAGCCCGTCGGTGGTCGCGGTCAGCCGCTCGGTCGTGCGCGCGTACACGGCCACCAGATCGGCGCTGCCGATGATTTGATAGAGGCGGGCCGTGCGTTCGAGTTGGCCGATCTCCTGCAGCAGGACCTGATCGTTGCGCGCCCCTTGCATGCCGTGAATGACCAGTTGTTCGCTGCGATTGGACAGCCGGATCATCTGCACGGCGGCATTGACGATCGCGAACAGCAGCGGTGCGGCCACGATCGTAAAGCCGATCAGCATCAGGCCGCTCAAGGACTTGGGTCTGGGCATCCGCATGGATCTCATTCTAGCAGCGCCCTGCGGCGAGCGGAGCGACGCCGCGAACCCTGTAGAATCTTCGCACATGAAATCGGACACGCCGTACGCGGAGCTGTCGCCCGAGGCGGTGCTGGACGCGATGGAGGCGGCCGGGTACCGCTGCGACGGCCACGCGCTTGCGCTCAACAGTTATGAGAACCGCGTCTACCAGATCGGGATCGATGATGCCGCGCCGGTCGTCGTCAAGTTTTACCGCCCCGGCCGCTGGACCGACGCGGCGATTCTCGAGGAACACGCGTTCGCGTGGGAATTGACCGCGCAAGAGATTCCGGTGGTGGCGCCGCTGTCCCGCGGCGGCATTTCATTGCACGTCCACGCGGGCTTCCGTTATGCGATCTTTCCGCGCCGCGGCGGCCGCTGGCCAGAGCTCGGCAACGCCGACGAGCGGCAATGGGTCGGGCGCTTCCTCGGCCGCATTCACCGCGTCGGGCGCGCTGCGCGATTTGTCCATAGAACTCGGCTCGACGTGCTGGAACTCGGCCGCAAGTCGCGCGACGTGGTGCTGGCGGGTGAGTGGATGCCCGACTATTTGGCGACGAAATATGCGGATATGACCGACCTCTTGTTGACCGAAGTGGAGAGCCGGACGGCCGGTTGGCGCGGCGCGCCGCTCGGGCGGATTCACGGTGATTGTCATCGCGGCAATATTTTGTGGACCGATGCCGGACCGCACTTCGTCGATCTGGACGATTGCCTGACGGGCCCCGCGATTCAGGATCTATGGATGTTGCTCGCCGGCACGCAGCAGGAGATGCGCAGTCAATTGCGGGACCTACTGAGCGGGTACGAGCAATTCGAGGCCTTCGACCGCGCCGAAATCGCGTTGATCGAATCCTTGCGCGCGCTGCGCATGATCCATTACTCGGCGTGGCTTGCGCGCCGCTGGCACGATCCGGCGTTCCCGAAGGCGTTTCCGTGGTTTGCCGAGCCGCGCTACTGGGAAGAGCACTATCGCGCGCTCGAGGAGCAATGCGACGCGGTGCTGGCCCCGCCACTCGAGTTGTGATCGGCCGCGAATTTGGTGATGATAGGGCGATGTTCGAAATACGCCTGTTAT
Organism: Gammaproteobacteria bacterium; assembly: GCA_043746615.1. Taxonomy (GTDB): domain Bacteria; phylum Pseudomonadota; class Gammaproteobacteria; order Steroidobacterales; family Steroidobacteraceae; genus Bog-1198. Next base: position 6,649 of record JAYTQR010000194.1, read on the forward strand.
CGTTGAGCGCCTTCTTGATGGTCGCCGGGTGCAATGGCGCCGGCCATCAGGCGCCGGTCATCAGCCGGACGGCGGCGGCGAATGCACACACGCCGGCCGTCCGGCAGCCGTCGATCGCGGAGCAGACCGTCGGCATGGTGGAGGCAGCGACGATCGGCAAGGCGAATGCGCCGGTCGGGTTAAAATTCGAACTGCTGCGCCGCCCCGCGGTGGCCGAGCCCTGCGCGATCGATATTGCACTGGTCGCACGAGGACCGGCGGACTCCGCCGTCGTGCAGGTCGCGGATTCGCCGGGCTTGAGCATCGCCGCTGCCGACCGTCAGTTCGTCGTGCCGGCGCCGGCGGTCGGCAAGGTCTACCGGCATACGTTGACGGTGACACCGAGCGCCGCTGGCATCAGCTACCTCGGCTTGACGGTTCAGCTGCGCCACGATTCCGGTTCCGACACGCGGTCGTTTGCCGTGCCGATCATCGTCGGCGGCGACGCTGCGGGCGTG
>JAYTQR010000195.1:0-10901 GCA_043746615.1 Gammaproteobacteria bacterium
GTTCACGGTCGTTCTCCAGGCGCTGCCATCGTAAGGCTTGGAGCGAGAGCGTACGCGTCCGGCGTCCGACGAGCCAGGCCGCCATCGGGAAGCGGACGGTTCCGGCCGAAAAGGCGGCGCGTCCGGTCTCGGTATATGCTTTTGCGGGACGGCAAATCAGCCGAATAACAACAAAAGCCGGGGAGTCAAAAATGATCAGGGAATGCCAACGGTTAATCGGAACTCCGTGTGCGGTCGCCGTCGTCGGGTCTGGGCGGTGCTCGGGCACGCGCACATGGCCGAGGCCAAAGCCAAAGCAAAACCGCCGATGTACACTGATGTCGCGAACTCAAAGCTCTTCGAGGATGCGCTCTGCAGCGGCACGCTGATCGGATACGGCACCGATGAGAATTTGATTCACCAAGTCGATGGCGCTACCCACGACAATTGGTGGTCGAGCATGTCGATGGCGGGCTTGTTCAACACGCTCGACGAGATCTACAAGACGGGCAACGCAAGCGCGCCGGTGCTGGCGAGCGCGACCAAGCACTGAGACAATGTGTATGTCAGCCGTTTCTACCATTGGCGGTCCGGGTCGTGGCAAGGGGCCTGTACGCATGGGGAGATCTATCAGCTGAAGCCGGATGCGCCGCATGCGGCGGTGGAAATGCTCAGCAAGACCACGTTGGTGCCGATGGTCGAGCAGTTGCTGGCCGACGGCACGATCATCGCGTACGCAGTCGACGCCACGGCGATCCATACGCAATCGCCCGATATGTTCGCCGTCGTTTACATTACACTGAATGCCGAGGGACTCGGCCAGGTCGACGCGGCGCTGCGGGAAACTGTCAAGCATCATCCGCTGATCGGTCCCGCACTGGATGCGATGGCGGTTCGGCTCGGTTCGGCTCGGTTCGGCTCGAGTATTCGTTATCGTTCGCGAAGAGCGTGATTGCGGCGCGGATGTTCGCTAAGCTCTGCCGCGTCGTCGAGGAGTATTCACCATGCTGGAACATTTCCGGTTTGCTCGTGCCTCACTGCAGACCGTGCGCGTACTGATCTGCGTGGCGGTGCTGCTGCCGGTCAAGCTTGCGCCGGTTTTTGCGGCCCCAGGCGCCGGATCGACCCCAGCCGGTGCCGTCGATGCTGCGCGTCTGCAAGCGGCGAATTCGCAGCCGCAGAACTGGTTCACGGGAGGACGCGACGTGGACGGCACCTATTACTCGCCGTTGACGACGATCAACGCCGGCAACATCAAGAATCTGGGCTTTGCGTGGGCCTATGACCTCGGCACCCCGCTTCGCGGCCAGGAGGCGACGCCGATCGTCGTCGACGGAGTCATGTACACCTCCGGTACCTGGGGCTACGTCTACGCCGTCGATGCGGCCACCGGCCGGCAACTCTGGCGCTACGATCCGCACGCGGACAATTTTGCCGCGAGAAATCCGTGCTGTGACCTCGTCAACCGCGGCGTCGCGGTTTGGAAGGGCAAGGTGTACGTTGCCTCGGTCGATGGCCGGCTGCATGCGTTGAATGCGGCGACCGGCAAGCGGATTTGGGTCGTCGACACCATCACCGATCACAAACTGCCGTATTCCAGCACCGGCGCGCCGCAAATCGCCGGCAAGGTCGTCGTCGTCGGCAACGGCGGAGCGGACATGGGGCACGGCGGAGTGCGTGGCTACGTTTCTGCTTACGACTTGCAAACCGGCGCTTTCAAATGGCGGTTTTACACGGTACCGCCGGCCGTCGGGCAGCCCTTCGAGAACCCGGAGCTTGCGGCGGCGGCGAAGACTTGGGACCCGCATCGCGACCCAAAGTACAAGGGCGGTGGCACGGCGTGGGACGGGTTCGCGTACGATCCGAAGTTGAACTTGGTGTATTTCGGCACCGGTAATGCGGCCCCTTATGATCTGCGGCAACTCGGCTCCGCGAAACTTGACGGTCTGTATACCGCGTCGATCATTGCGCTGCACGCCGACACGGGGCGGATGGCCTGGTATTACCAAACGACGCCGAACGACCATTGGGATTTCGACTCCGACCAAAAGATGATTCTCGCGAATCTTGCGATCGGCGGGGTCCCGCACCGCGTTCTCATGCAGGCGTCGAAGAACGGATTCTTCTACGTTCTCGACCGCAAGAGCGGCAAGCTCCTGTCCGCGCACAACTACACTTACGTCAATTGGGCGACGGGCGTCGACATGAAAAGCGGACGGCCGATGCCGACTCCGGCATCGGATTGGTACGCCTCGCCCAAGAACGTCTACCCATCTTGGGCCGGCGGCCACACCTGGAATCCGATGTCCTACAGCGCGCAATCGCATCTGGTGTACATCCCAGTCATCGATGTACCGAGCGTCTGGGTCGACTTGCTGCATAACGGCGGCCAAGTCAAATTCCTCGACGGGTTTTTTACCGTCAACGGCATATTTCCCGACGATAGTTACGATGCCGCGGATTTGAAGAGGCTGTACGGACCTTTGCCGGATCGTAAGAAGATCGACGCGACGCGTAAAGTCCAGCCGGTACGCGAACTCATTCGCGCCTGGGACCCGGTGGCGCAGAAAACCGTGTGGGAACACGAGACCTCCGCGGGCATGCGCGGCTACGACGGCGGCGTGATGTCGACGGCGGGGAACCTGGTGTTCCAGGGCCGCGGCAGCGGCGGCTTGTGGGTTTACGCGGCCGATACCGGCAAAGTTTTGAAAGTCATTCAGACCGGCAGCCACATCATGGCGGCGCCGATGACCTATGCGGTCCACGGCGTGCAGTACGTCGCCGTGCAGGTCGGTTACGGAGGCACCGCGATCGCCGAGGGACCGATCCCGCCGAGCAGCGCTGCGGTGAAATACGAAAACACCAACCGCATCATCGCCTTCAGGCTCGGCGGCGGCAAAGTGCCCACGCCGCCTGCGCGCGTAATCGAACCGTTCGCCAAACCGCCGGCATCGACGGCCACGAGAGCCGAGATCGACGCCGGCGAGGTCAAGTTCATCGAAGAATGTTCTCGCTGCCATGCGCTCGGCCTCTCGACGACGCCCGATCTGCGCAGGCTCAGTCCGGGTTTGCACGCGGCGTTCAAGGACATCGTGTTACACGGTGCGCTTGCGCCATTGGGCATGGAGCGCTTCGATGACCTTTTGAGCGCAAAAAACGTCGATGACATTCATGCGTACCTGATCGACCAAAGCTGGATCGCATATAAGGCACAGCAAGCGGCCGCGCATCATTGAGGGTGGCACGGCGGTCCGAGGGCGTATACGGCATGTCTCGACGGCGCGAAGATACGATTGGCGGCAACCTCGGCAAGCTGACGCAGATCTGTCTCGCGTTGCCGGAGGTTGCGTGCCGGCGTTGGGTCGATCCGGTGGATCGCGCCTCGCGTGAGCCGCAACGCTCTGATCTCTCGGCGCACGCCGGTGCGCGCACCGAGGATTGACGTCAATGTCGCGAGGCGCGGGCAGCGGATTCGGACTCGGCGATTTGCCGAGAATCGCTCGCGGCGAGGGCGCTTACCTTTACGATGAGGCCGGTAAGCGCTACATCGATGGTTCGGGCGGGCCTGCGGTGTTCAGCCTTGGTCATGCGCATCCGGAAGTCAATGCGGCCATCGTGCGTCAGTTGGATGCGGTCGCGTACGGCTATCGCTATCTATTCACCAGTTCCGCACTCGAAGCGCTGACCGAGACGCTGTTGCGAGTCACCGGGAACTGCTTCAAAGACATCGTCTACAGCAGCGGCGGTTCGGAAGCGGTCGAATCCGCCCTCAAGGTGGCCCTGCAACATTTTGTCGCGCGTGGCTTGATGTACAAGCGCCGCTTCATCGCTCGCCACCGATCGTGGCATGGCGATACGCTCGGCGCATTGTCTATTTCCGGCTTCGCTGCCCGTCGCCGCGTCTTCGAAGGGAGTCTACTCGACGTGGCGTTCGTTGCGGCGGCGAATGCGTATCGCCTGCCCGACGGGTGCACAGGGGAGTCGCTGGCCGGTCACCTCGCCGCCGAACTCGAACGCACCATCCTCACCTTGGGTCCAGAAACTGTTGCCGCGTTCGTGTTCGAACCGATAGTGGGTGCCGCCGGCGGTGTCGTGCCGGCGCCGCCGGGTTATGCGGCCGCCATCCAGGCGGTGTGCCGCAAATACGGTGTGCTGTTGATCGCGGACGAAGTGATGTGCGGCTCCGGCCGCAGCGGCACCTGGCGCGCGTTGCAGTATGACGGAGTGGTTCCGGACATCATGGCCATCGCCAAGGGCTTGGCGGGCGGCTACATCCCGCTCGGCGCCACACTGATGACCGCCGACGTGTCGGCGCCGATTTTGTGCGAGCACGGCGCATACCTGACGGGGCACACCTTTTCGGGCCACACTGCGGCATGCGCGGCGGCTGTGGCTGTGCAGCGGATCATCGAGCGCGACGGCTTGCTCGAGCGCGTACGCACCGCGGGCGCGGCGTTCCAGGATGCCGTGCGCGAGTCGCTGTCGAAATTCGATGAGGTAGGAGATGTACGAGGACGAGGATTTTTCGTCGGCGTCGAGTTCATCAGAGAGCGCAAGACGCGGACGCCGTTTCCGCCGGCGAGGGCGTTGAGCTTCGATATCGGTCGGCGCGCGTTCGCCGGCGGACTCATCTGCTATCCCTGCGCGGGCAACGTCGACGGCGCGGCGGGTGACACGATCATCCTCGCGCCGCCCTACAATGCGACGGACGCGGAACTGGAGGAAATTACCTCGAAGCTGCGGCGGGCGGTCGCGGCGGCACTCGGAGCACCACGTTGAGCCGGGTGCTTATGGCGCGTCCGGTCTGCTGCTGTTCGCGGCAAACGCACTTAGGATGGTACGCGTGATGCAGCGGACGCCGGGGGAGACTTCCGCAATCGAATCGCAACCTCTGCGCGGCGCTAGCCTGGCCGCGCTGGGAATAGTCTTCGGGGATCTCGGCACCTCACCGCTCTACACGCTGCAAACGGTCGTCGAGGCTACCGGCGGAAAGCTCACTGCGGAGAGCGCTTTCGGCATACTGTCGCTGCTGATATGGACTTTGCTGATCACGATTTCTGTGAAGTACGCCGCGCTTGTCATGCGCGCGGACAATCGCGGCGAGGGCGGAATTTTGGCATTGATGTCGCTGATCGGGGCGAACGGCTTCACGCCCGGCGTCAGGATTCTGACCGGTATGGGATTATTAGGCGCCGCATTGATCTACGGCGACGGCGTTATCACGCCGGCAATCTCGGTGCTGAGCGCCGTGGAGGGCCTCAACGTCGTCACGACGCACTTCAAACCGTTCGTGATGCCGATCACGGTCGCGATTCTGGTCGGCCTGTTCGCGGCGCAACACTTCGGCACAGCGCGCATCGGACGAACCTTCGGACCGATCATGCTCGTTTGGTTCGCCGTCATCGCGACACTTGGGGTCGTTGCGATCACCCGTCACCCCGGCGTGTTGGCCGCGCTCGATCCGCGCTATGCACTGCGCTTTTTGAGAACGGCGGGCCGCTTGCGTTGGCTCGTGCTCGGCGGCGTGTTTCTGTGCATCACCGGCGGCGAGGCTCTCTATGCCGACATGGGGCATTTCGGCAAGAAACCGATCCGCCGTTCCTGGTATTTCGTCGTCCTGCCGGCGCTCCTGTTGAGCTACGCGGGCCAGACCGCGTATCTGATCGACGGGGGTTCGGTCAGCGGCAACCCGTTTTTTGAGATCGCCCCGTCGTGGTCGATTTATCCGCTGGTCGGGCTTGCGACCGTTGCGACGATCATCGCGAGTCAATCGATCATCACGGGATCATTCTCGATGACCCGACAGGCGCAACAATTGGGTTGGTTGCCCGGCGTCGCGATCCGGCAAACGTCGGACACGGTGTACGGACAAATCTACGTGCCGATCGTCAATTGGTTGATGATGGCCGCGACCGTCGGCACGACGATCGCGTTCGGCAGCTCCGCGCGCCTCGCGGCGGCGTACGGCACGGCGGTATCGACTACAATGCTGCTGACAACCTTCTTGCTGTATGCAGCGATGCGTACCGTGTGGCGCTGGCCGGCCGCGCGGGCGGCGGCGATCGCGGGCGCGTTGTTGATCGTCGACGGCGGATTCTTCTGCGCGAACCTGCTAAAAATCGCCGACGGCGGCTGGCTGCCTTTGAGCTTTGCCGCGATCTTGTTTTTCGTGATGGTGACCTGGCGAGCTGGGGTCGAGGCGATCCGCGGATCCTTGGCGCAAACGCCCCAGGACGAGGAGAAGTTCCTCGCCGAACTTGCGAGCGGCCGAGTCGTGCGCGTCGACGGCACGACGATTTTCCTGACCCGCAGCGCAGAGCGCGTGCCGCGACTGATCATGGATCATCTGCGCTTCGCGGGAGCACTGCCGCGTCACATCATTGCGCTAAGCGTCGTGTTCGAAGCCGTGCCGCGCATGCCGCCCTCCTCGTGCGCGATCGTCGATCAAGTGGCTGAGGGATTCTGGCACGTCGTGGCGCGTTTCGGATTCGTCGAAATTCCGGATTTGCGGCGTGCGCTTCGGCAAATTCCCGAACTGGCCACCGTGATCGACCTCGACAGCACGGTCTTCGTCGGCTCGCGCGATCTCGTCGTGCATGAACCGCGCAGCAAGATCATGAGCATCTGGCGCCTGGCGGTTTTCGCGTTTCTGTACCGCAACTCTGCGAAGATCATCGATCGGTTCCATCTGCCGGCCCGCAACGTCATCGAGATCGCGCGGCAAATCGCAATCTGAACGGCCGTGTCTCGCAGCTAGCGCCGCATCAGCCAGGCGACGATCGACAGCAGGGCGCTGACGATCAGCATCGTCGTGACCGGAAAAAAGAATTTGAATCCGGGGCGGTCGACCACGATATCGCCTGGCAGATGCAACAGGTGCAGGCGCTTGAGCCACGGCCATGCGAGCCCGGCGCTGATCAGCAGAGTCCCGAACGCGACTAGAAGGAGGTTCACCGGCGTTTGCGTCGGAAGACGGTGCCGTTCAAAAGGCCGCCGGGAACACGCCGCCGTCCAACAACAGGTTCTGGCCCGTGATGTAGCCCGCGTGCACGCTGCAGAGAAATGCGCAGGTCCGGCCAAATTCCGCCGGCGTGCCGAAGCGCTTGGCCGGAATCGCCGATCGAGATCGCGCCGCCATCTCGTCCGCGGAGATTCCCGCACGCTGCGCTTCGCTACGCAGCACATCGCGCAGCCGTTCGGTGTCGAAGCTGCCCGGCAGCAGATTGTTGATCGTGACGTTCTTGTCGGCGACGCTGCGGGCGACGCCCGCGACAAACGCGGTCAGCCCGGCCCGAGCGCCGCTCGACAGGTCGAGCCCGGCAACCGGCATCTTGACGCTGATCGAGGTGATATTCACGATCCGCCCAAAGCCGCGCGCGGCCATCGAGTCGACGACTCGTTGAATTAATTCTATCGGCGTCACCATGTTCATCGTGACGCCGATCAGCATGGCCTCGCGGTCGAGCTCGCGAAAATCACGGAACCGCGGTCCGCCGTTGTTATTGATCAAAATATCCGGCGCGTGGCAGGCGGCAAGCAGGGCTTCTTGGCCTTCCGCGGTGGACACGTCAGCGACGACCGGCGTCACTGTAACGCCGGTCGACCGGCGAATCTCCTCGGCGGTCTTGCGCAGCAACGCGGCATTGCGCCCATTGATGACCACGGACACGCCGGCTTCGGCGAGCGCGACGGCGCAACTTTTGCCGAGGCCCTGGCTCGAGGCACAGACGATCGCCTTGCGGCCAGAAATTCCGAGATCCATATCGGCATGATATCGGCAGTTGCACCGCGTGAACAGCGGCTTCGCGGGGCGCTGCGGTTTCTATCGATCGCCTTTCTGTTGTTTGATCGCATGCAGGAGCGCGTGCGCGTCGGCCGGTTTGATCAGCTCCTCGACACTGCTGTCGGGTTGGTTTTGGTGGGCCGACGAATCTCGTTGCAACTCATCGATGATCTGCAGAATTTTGGTCACCTTTTGTTCGGTCAACAGGTTGATCTGCAGGTTGAAGTGTGACCGATGTTCGGCTATCTGCGCCATGCGGTTTTGCCGAATTAAAACCGCCACGGTCAGCAGCAAGGCGTTCGCACTCACCAGGCCTTGCAGCCACGGGAACGGCGGCTCGTCGACATGACGCCAGCCGGCATGAGCGCCCAGGATATTGACCACAATCCACCCCACGATGAATGTGACGGCAAAAGCGAAGTACCAGGGATTGCCGAAGAAGGCGCTGACGCGCTCGATCACCAGTTGTGGTCCGGATATCTCCGCGTCCTCGCGATCACTGAAGCGCGCGAGGAGTTTGAGATTCTCTTGCGCCGCGGGTTGCAACATCTGCGGCTCGGACCGGTCGTCGACCGCGTTTTCATCAGCCATCCCCGCAGCGTAGCATTTGTGCTTCCTGCCCGGTCAACGTCCGCCGCAGCGGCGCGTTAATCGAGATGTCGGCACGTGCCGGCATGAATTCGCAGAGCAGCAACCGTGGCAAACGATCAATGGCGTGCGGCCGCCAGCGCCGCCAACCGCTTCGGATTGGGCGCACGGCCCGGCGATTTGACGCAAATCGATGATCCCGCCGGCTGGCTACTGGCGCAGACGCGCCGCCCGCCCTCGGGGCAAGAGGCGTTCGACGGTCTGCCGGACAGCCTCGACTACCTGGAGCGTGAAGCCGATGTGATTCGCCAGCGCCGCGAGTTGAAGCGCGAGGGACTCGCCACGCGAACTGCGGCCGGCGCCGGCGGGAAGCCTGTGAACCCGCTTGCGCGTATTTATGTCAAGGCGTTCGGCGACGATCTGCGGCATGAAGCCCTCGCGCGTTGGCAGTTGGCGGCGACCACCGATACGCCATTCAGCGAACGGCTGGTGCGATTCTGGTCAAACCACTTTGCCGTGTCGGTCGACAAGGGGCCGGCGCGCTTGTACGCCGCACCGATGGAGCGCGAGGCGATTCGCCCGCATGTCAACGGCCGCTTCGTCGACCTGTTGCTCTCGGTAGAGATGCATCCGGCAATGCTGCGTTATCTGGATCAGGCGCAGTCGGTGGGACCGGATTCCCCGCTGGCCGCACGCGCCGATCAGCGTCTGGCGCGGCGCGTTGACGGCGCCCCGGCACGTAAGTTGGGCCTCAACGAGAATTTGGCGCGCGAAATCATGGAGCTGCATACATTGGGTGTGAACGGCGGCTACACCCAAGCCGATGTCATCGAATTCGCGCGCGCGCTGACGGGTTGGAGTGTTCCGTATCCGACGCAGATTGAACACGGCATCGACGCAGGCAACGCGTTCTTGTTTCGCGCACCGGCGCACGAGCCGGGCGTCCGCATCGTGTTGGGTCGTCGCTTCCGGCAAGAGGGCATCAATCAAGCACGCGCGATACTCGCCGATTTGGCCATGCATCCGGCGACGGCACGGCATCTAGCCCGGCAGCTCGCGCAGCATTTTGTTGCCGATCGGCCGCCGTCGACCCTGATCGAGCGTATGACGCGCGCCTACCTCGATAGCGATGGCCGGCTGCCGGCGCTGTATGCGGCGCTGATCCGCTCGCCCGAATCTTGGGCTGCCGATGCCCGCAAGTTCCGCACGCCGCAGGACTTCGTCGTCGCCGGTTTGCGTGCCGGCGGCATCGCGGTTGGCGCCAAGCCGACGCCTTGGGAAGGCTTTCTGCAGCGGCTCGGCCAGCCGACGTTCATGCCGCGGTCCCCGGCGGGATTCACCGATGTGGCCGGCGACTGGATCGCACCCGATGGGTTGTGGAAACGGGTGCAGGTCGCCGAAGCGATGGCAGAGCGCGTGCCGCGCGCCGACCTCGACCCGCTGGGGCTGGCGCGCGCCATCCTTGGTCCCGGACTGAACCGCGAGACCGAACGTGCGCTCGCGCATGCCGAAGCTCCGCAGCAGGCGGTGGCGATTCTGTTCGCCAGTCCCGAATTTCAGTGGAGAGTATGAAATGCCCAGCCGTCGCGATTTTCTGAGTATGGTCGGACTCAGCGCCGTCGGCGCGAGCGCTCTAACGATGTGGCCGAGCGTCACGCGTGCCGCGACCGGCGCTGACGCACGCTTTCTGGTGCTGATGCTGCGCGGCGGCCTCGACGGCGTGCACGCGGTGCCGCCGTGGGGCGACCCAGCCTACGCGCGTATTCGCGGTCCGTTGGCGCTGACACCGAACGGAGCTGCCGCCGACGGCACGCCGGCGGCGCTGAAGCTCGACGGCAGCTTCGCGCTGCATCCCTCGCTAGCATTTTCAGCGCAGCTGTACGCCGGCGGCGAGTTCATGCCGCTGATCGCCGCTGCGCCGCCATACTGGGGACGTTCGCATTTCGACGCTCAGGACTGTGTCGAAAACGGCACCGCCGTGCCGCACGGCGCCCAAACCGGCTGGCTGAACCGAGCCGTTGCGGCGCTGACCGGCGTAGACGGCCTCGCGGTCGCCACGGTCATGCCGCTGATGCTGCGCGGGCCCGCCACGGTCACGAGCTGGTCGCCGCCAATACCGATGCAGGTCAACCCGATCCTGCTGCAGCGGCTCGAGCCGTTGTACGGCGAGGACTCGCGTCTGGCCGCTGCATTCGCACAAGCAATCGCCAACCAAGGTCAGGATCTGGCGGTCGATCGCAACATTCAGGGCGGGATGGCGGCATCGATGCCGCCGGGCATGCGTGCAAGGATGGCGTCGAACGCGACCGCGATGCGCAAGCCGATGGCGCAGGGCAGACTGCCGGACCTGATGAAGGCCGCCGGTACGTTCATGGCGCAGAACCATGGGCCGCGCATCGGCTTTGTCGAGGATTACGGCTGGGACACTCACGCCAACGAGTCGCAGATCCTGACGCGCAAGCTGAAGGAGCTGGACGATGGCTTTGCCGCGTTCCATGCCGCGGCGAAGCCGGTCTGGTCTCGGACCGTGCTGGTGGCGGTCACCGAATTC
>JAYTQR010000196.1:0-14754 GCA_043746615.1 Gammaproteobacteria bacterium
GCATCCATGCGGGGTGTGTTTTTTTATGCGATCGCCACCACGATCCCGCTGCCGTCGCCGAAGCGATGCTGCTGCACGTGCATCAAGGCGAGCGGCCGGCGAGCGCGGCGTTTCCCGCCGAGATCGAGCGGCGCTTGCGGGACCTGAAGCTCGCCGATGCGGCCCGCGCGGCGTTCGGACCGGCATCGTGCAAAATCCAAATTCGACGCCCCGCCTGATGGGCACCGAGGACATCCACCGTCTGATCGCGCCGCGCAGTATCGCGCTGATCGGCTCCGGCACCTGGACCGATTTGGTTGCGGCCGGCAGCGCCGCCATCGGCTTCCAAGGGCCCGTGTGGCGCGTGCATCCGACGCGGCGGTCGACCGCGGACGCTCCGTACTATCGCTCCGTGGCCGATCTGCCGGGGGCGCCGGACGCGGCCTTCGTGGCCGTGCCGAACCAGGAGGCCGTCGGCGTCGCACGTGCGTTGGCCGAACGCGGCGCCGGCGGATTCGTCTGTTTCGCATCCGGATTTTCGGAAACCGGCACCGCGCTCGGCCGGACTTTGACCGGGGAGCTCAGCGCAAGCGCCGGCACGCTGCCCTTTTTCGGACCCAACTGCTACGGCTTCGTCAATTATTTCGATCGCGCCGCACTGTGGCCCGACCAAGTCGTCGGTGCGCCGCCCGAGCGCGGCGTCGCGCTGATCTGCCAGAGCGGCACGATCGCCCTGACGTTGATGTTCAACGACCGATCGCTGCCGATCGGCTGTTTGTTCACGGTCGGCAATCAAACCCGGCTGGCGGTCGAGGATCTGATCGATATTCTTTGCGAAGATCCGCGGGTCAGCGCATTCGGCCTGTATTTGGAAGGCGTCAACGATGCGCAGAAGTTCGCGCGCGCTGCCGCGCGTGCGTGCGCCGCGGGTAAACCGATCGCCGTCGTCAAGTCCGGCCGCACCGCCGCCGCGGCGCGGACAGCCCACAGTCACACCGGCGCCCTCGCCGGCTCCGACACAGTGTTCGATGCGTTTTGCCGGCAAGCCGGAATCGCGCGCTGTGACACCTTGAGTACCCTGTGCGAGACGTTGAAGCTGCTGCACGCCGGCGGACCGCTGCGTGGCGGCAAAGTGCTCGTCATGGGCACCTCCGGCGGCGACATGGCGATGAGTGCGGACGTCGCGCGCAATTTGGATCTCGATTTCGCGCCGATTCCGGCGGCGCAAACCGCCATTTTGCGCGAGCTATTGACGGAACGCGTGGCGATCGCGAATCCTTTGGATTTGCATACGTATTTGTGGTTCGATCCACCCGCGCTGCGCAAAGTGTTTGCCGCCGCGCTTGCCGGCGGCTACGATGCCGTCGCCCTCATGCTGGACTGCCCGCCAGACGCGACGGCCGATACCGCCGCGTTCGATGCCGCGATCGACGTGTACATCGACGCGGCACGCGGCGGCGCATCGCGTGCCGCACTGGTTTCGTCCCTGCCGGAGACGCTCGGCGCCAGAGTGCGCCGTCTAGCTTTGCGCGGCGGAGTCGTTCCCTTGCAAGGGCAACGCGCGGCGCTCGAGGCGCTGGCCGGCGCCGGCGCGGTCGGCAGCGCCTGGGGCTCGGCATCGATGCCGCAATTGCAGCTGCCGGCAGTATCCCGCCGCGATCCGCAGGCGCGCGCCCGCACGCTGAGCGAATACGCAGGCAAGTCGGCACTCGCGCAATGCGGCGTCGCCACGCCACGCGGCGTGCTCGCGGCGCCCGCCGCCGCCGCCGCCGCCGCCGCCGCGATCGGATTTCCGGTGGTGATCAAAGCCGCCGGCGCGCATCTGGAGCACAAGTCCGAGGCCGGCGGCGTCATTCTCGACGTGCGCAGCACAGCGGAAGCAGCGCGCGCGGCCGAGCGTCTCGGCGCTCTGTCGGACACGCTGTTGATCGAGCAGATGATCACCGACGGCGTCGCCGAGGTTCTGTGCGGCATCATCGTCGATCGGCATTTCGGCCAGGTATTGCTGCTCGGCGCGGGCGGTGTTTGGGCGGAGCTGTTGAACGACACCGCGACGCTGCTGCCGCCGTGGACGGCCGGGAGCGTCGCAGCGGCGCTGCAGCGGCTCAAGATCGCAGCGCTGCTGGCGGGGTACCGCGGCAAGCCGGCCGGCGATACCGCGGCGCTCGTCGCGGCGGTGCTCGGCATTGCGCGCTACGCGGCGGCGCATCTCGAGACTCTGATCGAAATCGACGTCAATCCGTTGATCGTGCGTCCGCGTGGCGCTGGCGCGGTCGCGGTGGACGCCCTCATACGCTTGATGGAGGATTGAACACATGTCGGACGGGATACTCACAGTGAAGGACGGCGCGATTCTCGAGATCACGATCGATCGACCCAAGGCGAATGCGATCGATCTGGCGGCGAGCCGGCGTTTAAACGACGTTTTCGGCGCGTTCCGCGACGATTCAAATTTGCGCATCGCGATCATCACCGGGGCCGGCGAGCGGTTCTTTAGTCCGGGATGGGATTTAAAGGCTGCGGCGGCCGGTGAGAAATCCGACGAGGACTGGGGCGTCGGCGGTTTTGGCGGTTTGAACTATCCGCGCAATCTGTACAAACCGATAGTTGCCGCGGTCAACGGCATCGCCTGCGGCGGCGGCTTCGAACTGGTGCTGGGTACGGACATCATCGTCATGGAAGAGCACGCGCAGTTCGCGCTGCCGGAGATCAACGTCGGCGTCCTTGCGGATGCCGGCACGATCAAATTACCGCGCCGCGTGCCCTATCACGTGGCCGTGGAGCTGCTAATGACCGGCCGATGGATGGACTCGGCGGAGGCCAAGCACTGGGGGCTCGCCAATCACGTCGTGCCGAAGGGTCAAGCGATGACCAAGGCTCGTGCGATCGCCCGCCAACTCGCTGCTGGGCCGCCGTTGCTGTTTCCGGCAATCAAGCAATTGATGCGCCTCAGTGCAATGATTCCGGAGCACGAAGCCTTCGCGCTGCACGACGCGCTGGACGCGGTACAGCGGGTCATGCGCTCCGAGGATCTGAAGGAAGGCACGCGCGCCTTCGCCGAGAAGCGCCAGCCGCGTTGGAGCGGCCGCTAGCGCAGGCGCGCGGCTTTACCCGCCCAGCGGCCGCAGCAACGCCCGCGAAATGATGTGCCGCTGAACCTCGCTAGTGCCCTCCCAGATTCTCTCGATGCGGGCGTCGCGCCAGATGCGCTCCAGCGGCAAATCGCTCATCAGACCCATGCCGCCGTGAATTTGCAGCGCTTCGTCGGCGACCATCGCCAGCATTTCGGTAGCTTTGAGTTTCGCGACAGCCATGTCCATGTCGGTGCCGATGCCGTTGCCGAGCCGCCAGGCAGCCTGCAGCACCAATAGCTCGGCTGCGCGCAGCTCCACGGCCATGTCGGCGAGCTTGAAGCCGACGCCTTGGAATTTGCCGATCGGCTGTCCAAATTGGACGCGGTCGACCGCCCACTGCGTCGCGAGTTCCAAGGCTCTTTGCGCGCGGCCGAGACAGGTCGCGGCGACCTGCAGCCGCGTAGCGCCGAGCCAGGTGTTCGCCACTTCGAAGCCGTGGTCCAGCTCGCCGAGGATCGCGGATTTCGGCACGCGGCAGTCGTTGAATTCGAGGATGCTGTTCGTATAGCCGCGGTGCGAGACGTTCTTGTATCCCGGCCGGATCACGAAGCCCGGGTGGCCCCGGTCGATCAGGAAGGCGGTGATCTTCTTGCGCGGGCCGCGTGCGCCGCTCTCCTCGCCGGTCGCGGCGAACAGGATGACGTAATCCGAATGGTCGGCATGGCTGATGAAATGCTTCGTCCCGTTGATGACAAAGTCGCCGCCCACCGCCAGCGCGCTGGTCTTCATGCTGCGCAAATCGGATCCCGCGCCGGGTTCCGTCATCGCCAGACACTCGGTGCGCTCGCCGCGCACCGTCGGCAGCAAATAACGCTTGCGCTGCTCGCCCGCGCACGCGAGCAGGATGTTCGAGGGTCGGCCGACGCAGGTAAAATGCAACGCGTAGTTGGCGGCGCCCAGTTCTTTTTCGTACAGCATCCAGGTCACTGCATCGAGGCCGGCGCCGCCGACGTCGGTCGGCATGTTGGCGGCGTACAATCCGGCATCGATCGCCTTGGCCTTCAGTTCCTGGAGCAGATCGGCGCGCAGTACGCCGGTGTCTTCGACTTCCCGCTCGTGCGGGTACAGCTCGTCGCGCACGAATTGGCGCGTCGTTTTGATGATCAGTTGTTGCTCGTCGCTCAGCGAGAAATCCATTGCCCACTCCTTGCCGGCCGCGCTGCGTTCAGCCGGCGGCCGCCACTTTGGCCTGTTTCGCCTCGGCCCATTGCCGCAGCAACTCGAGCTGCAATCGCAGCTGCGCGACCTGCATTTCCGCAGGCCAATCGGCCGGACTCGTCACCGCGCTGGCGGTCAAGCCGTTGATGACCGTGGAAACCGAACGCAGCACCCGGTCCCGCAGCGGCTGCGGCCAAGCAAAAGATTCCGGCCATTGTTCCGCGAAACAACGCGCGTACAGGCGCATGTACTCACGGTGCACCCACGCGTTTATCCGCCGCAGCTTCTTGTCGGCCGAAACCTGCCCCCAAAACGCCATCCAAAACGCGCATTCCGTGCACCGCTGCGCATCGAGCGGCAGCGTTTCGCACAGAACGCCCAACAGATCGTTGTCGCCGCTTGCGCGCCGCCGGGTCAATCGCGCCTCGATGCGCGTCAACGTCAAGCGCAGCGCCGCCAGGATGATTTTCTGTTTCGAATCGTAATAATGCGCAATCATGCCCGTCGTATACCCGGCAGCGCGCGCGATGCGCACCACCGTGGCGTGCTCGAAACCGTGGCTCGCGACGACCTGACACGCAACGTAGGCGATCTCATCGCGGCGTTTGGCATGATCGACGATCTTCGGCATGTGGGTTCGGCTGACTCGTCCAGGCTGGGTCAGGCCCGGGCCAGACCGATACGGCGGCCGGCCTCGGGGGGCACCGGCAACGTGGCATGCACCTCGCGCAGGCGTTCGAGCCGCGCGCGCACAATCGCGTCGATCGGCGCGGCCTTGGCGGCGGCGGTGTCGACGTGCATGTGCATCTGCTCGCCGGTCGCGATCAGCGCATCGTCGAATCCACGATGCAGGCGATGAAACACGTGCAGGCGGCGGGCGTCTACACCGAGGATTTGCGTGCTGACGTACAGCGGCTCGTTGACCTTCGCCTCGCGGCTGTGCGTGACGTGCGTCTCCACGGTGTAGAACATCCGCGCCGAACGGCGGTAGGCCGCGTCGACGCCGACTTGCCGGTACAGCGCGTCCATCGCATCGCCGAATACCTGCACGTAGCGGAAATCGCTCATGTGGCCATTATAGTCGACCCACTCCGGCCTGACGGTCGTGTCCAGCAAGCGCAACGGCGCGTTCTGCTCGCCGCCCGGGGTGCGCCGCGCGGCGGGCGCATCGGCGTGCAAGCGCTCCTCGAGCGCACGCAGCGTCGCCCCGGCACCGATGTCGTATTGGCGCAGTACTTGCTGGATCGCGACCAAATAATCGTCGCGCAAGCGTTCGAGTTCCCGGATCGAACGCCCGTGCGCCTGCGCCTGAGTGCCCTCGACCATTCGGTCGATCAAGGATTCACTGAGTTCGGGCGCCTCGAGCTTCGTCCAGGGCCATTTCAAGCAGGGGCCGAATTGCTCGAGCATGTGGCGCATGCCGCGGTCGCCGCCGGCCAGATGGTAGATCAAATTCGTGCCCATCGCCGCCCAGCGCAAGCCCGGGCCGTAAATAATCGACTCGTCGAGTTCACCGGTCGTCGCGACGCCGTCGTTGACCATGTGCAGGATTTCGCGCCACAAGGCTTCTTGCAGGCGGTCCGTCAGATGACCGGGCACCTCGCGGCGCACGCGCAGCGGATGCATGCCGATGTAGCGCAAGAACGCCGCGGCGCCGTCGATCGTCGCCGCCGCGGTCCGCCGGCCGCCGACCAGTTCCACCAACGGCAGCAGATAGACCGGATTGAACGGATGCGCGACGCAGAAGCGTTCCGGCGCGGTCATGTCGCGCTGCAGATCCGTCGGCATCAGTCCTGAGGTGCTGGAACAGATGATCACGTTTGGGGGCGCGATGCGGCTCACATCGGCGAGCATGCGTTGCTTCAACTCGAGCTGTTCCGGAATGTTTTCCTGAATGAAATCGGCGTGTGCCGCCATCACCGCCGCATCGGTCGTGAACGACAGCGTGCCCTTCGGCGGCAGCGGCGCGCTCGTGAGGCGCGCCAGAGCCGGTTCCGCATTCGCCACCGCGCCGCGTATCCATGCCTCCATTTCCGGTTTGACGTCGGCGGCGATCACGTCGATGCCGAAATGCAGTGCGCGCGCAGCCCAGCCGCCGCCGATCACGCCGGTCCCCAACAGGCCGAGTGTCTTCAACGTTCTCACGTGAGCAATCCTCGTTTAAGCGGGACATTTATAATGTCACGCTTATAATATAAAAACCAGCGGCACGGGTCAGCCTAGATGGATCCAGGCGGACTTGGTCTGGGTATATGAAAGCAAGCTTTCAATGCACTTGTCGCGTCCCTGGCCGGACTGCTTGTAGCCTCCGAACGGCTGCGTCATGTCGCCATGATCGAAACAGTTGACCCAGATGACGCCGGCCTCCAGGTCGCGGACGGCTTTGTGCGCGACGCTCAAGTCGCGCGTCCATACGGAGGCGGCCAGTCCATACATCGAGTCGTTGGCGATCGCCAAGGCATTTTCTATACCGTCGACTTCGATCACGGCTGCGACCGGCCCGAAGATTTCCTCGCGCGCGATCGTCATTTGATTGTTCACGCCCGAAAACAGCGTCGGGTTGACGAACGACCCGGGCAATTCGGGCGCGCTGCCGCCGAATTCCAGGCGCGCGCCTTCGCTCTTGCCGCGTGTAATGTAGTTCATCACACGCGTGCGGTGCGCGGCGGTGACGAGCGGACCCAAATTGGTGGATGGATCGAGCGGATCGCCGGGCCGATACGCGGACTTACCGCGCTCGATGAATCGCGCGAGAAACTCCGCGGCTATCGGCCGATCGATCAACAGCCGCGACCCGGCATTGCAAACCTCGCCCATGTTGCCATAGATGCCGTTGATCGCGTAGGTGACCGCGACGTCAATGTCCGGAAGATCGGCGAGAAATATCTGCGGTGATTTGCCGCCGCATTCCAGGCTGACGCGCTTCATGTTCGATTGCCCGGCGTAGATCAGCATTAGTTTGCCGATCTCGGTCGAACCGGTGAACGCGATCTTCGCCACCTCGTTATGCAGCGCGAGAGACGCACCCGCGGTCTCGCCCAAGCCGTTGACCACGTTGAATACGCCGGCCGGACCGCCCGCCTCGACAAACAGCTCCGCCATCAGCGGCCCGGAAAGTGGCGATTGCTCCGCCGGTTTCAGCACGACCGAATTACCGGCGGCGAGCGCCGGAGCGACCTTCCAGGCAGCCATCAACAGCGGATAGTTCCACGGCACTATGGCACCAACGACGCCGAGCGGTTCGCGCAAGATGTAGTGGAACGCGTCGGCGGCGGTCGCCGTGACGGCGCCGTCTATCTTGTCGATCAATTCAGCGAAATAGGCGAAATTTGCCGCGGCGGCCGGCACGTCGATGAGCAGCATGTCACGGATCGGCTTGCCCATACACAGCGAGTCGAGCAACGCGAAACGTTGCGCATTTTGTTCAAGCAGTCGGCCGAACGCAGCGAGCACGGCCATCCGTTCACGAGGCGCCTTGCGGCTCCAGATGCGCGCCGTGAAACTGCGCTTGGCGGCCGCGACCGCGATGTCGATGTCCGCGGCGCCGCCCGCGCTGACCTCGCACAGCGGCGCTCCGCTCGCCGGGTTGACGACCGTGAACCGCCCGCCCGCGACCGAATCGACGTAGCGGCCGTCGATGAAGTGCCGAGTCTCGTAGCGCAGCTTCGCAGCGCGTTCGTGCCAGTCGTTCGTCGTCAAGGAAAGTAATTGCATGCGCATCGCTCCTATGGGGCGGTAAACCAATCCGCGAGTATAGTAAATTTTCGGGAATCGCAACCTGCGGGCCGGCCGAAGATATCGTGCAGCAACGGTGCGCACGCGGACCCGGGCTGAACCGCGAATGATCGCGAAAGCGCGCGCGCCTACCGACGCCGCATCACTGCGGCGCTGGCCTCCGGCCGTGCCGGGGCATGGCGGCAAGGGCTTCGCCGAGGCTGCGCTCGAGCAGCGCGACGGCCTCGTCGACGTGCGTCGCAGCGATCATCAGCGGCGGCATGAAGCGCACCGTGCTCTCCCCGCAAGAGAGCAGCAGCAAGCCGTTGTGGAATGCGCGCGTGATCAGCGCGTCGCAGAGTTCACGCGCCGGCGCTTTACCGGTTCGATCCTCGACCAGTTCCATGCCGATCATCAGTCCCTTGCCGCGGACCGCGCCGATCACCGGGTATTTTCCGGCCAACTCGCGCAAGCGCCGGATGAAATACTCGCCGACGGCGGCGGCATTGTCGCAGAACTGCCGCTCGACCAGATCGAGCGTCGCGAGCGCGGCCGCGCAGCACAGCGGGTTGCCGCCGTAGGTGTTGCCGTGTGCGCCGCGCGGCCATTTGCGCATGATCGACCGCTTCGCGACCGTCACACCGATCGGCAATCCAGAACCCAGGCCCTTCGCCAGCGTCATGATGTCCGGGACGACACGCCAGTGCTCGCAGGCAAACATTTTTCCGGTGCGGCCGACGCCCGATTGCACTTCGTCGAGTATCAGCAAAATGCCATGCCGGTCGCATAGTGCGCGCAAACCTGCTAAAAAGCCGTCCGGCGGCACGATGTATCCGCCCTCCCCTTGAATCGGTTCGACCAGGATGCCGGCCACCTCGCTCGCGGGCACGTTGCTCGCAAACAGCACCTCGTCGATGTAGTCCAGCGTCGCGCGGCCTTGGTCGGCTCCCGTCAGACGCGGTCGAAATGGATTTGGATACGGCACGTGCGCGACGCCCGGCATCGCCGGGAAAAAACCCTTCTGTTGGGCGTATTTGCTCGACGTGAACGCCAGCGATCCCATCGTGCGTCCGTGAAAGCCGCCGAAAAAACCGATGAAGCGCGACCGTCCGGTCGCGTAGCGCGCAAGCTTGAGCGCCGCCTCGACGCTTTCGGTTCCGGATTGGCTGAAGAAACTCATGACCGGCTCTTGCATCGGTGCGAGTTCGCTGATCCTCTCGGCGAGGCGCACTTGTCCTTCGTGCCAAAAGTCCGAAGATATGTGCAGGAAGTGCTCCGCCGCGTCTTTGACGGCCGCGACGACCGCCGGATGGCTGTGGCCGGTGCTGCAGACGGCGATACCGGCGGCGAAATCCAGGAAGCGGTTGCCGTCGACATCCCACGCCTCGGCACCCCGGCCGTGCGACATCACGAACGGATAATCCCGTGGATAGGACGGCGAAACGACTTTTGCGTCGCGCCGGATCAGCGCACGAGCCTTCGGACCGGGCAGTTCGGTTATAATGTGCCGCTGGTCGCGCATGGCAGCGATTACGCTGGTTCGCGACCGCGCTGTCAACCCGGCGCGCAACCCCCGAACGAGGCGCTGGCCGCTGCGGTCACGCTGCCCGCCACGCTCAGACCGGTCGCTCCGCTCCCGGCCCGCGGTTGCCGTTCAGTTGTTGCTCACGCCGCACGCGCCGGTCGGCCGGATCTGCGGCAGCGGGCCGTGCGCCGGCCCCCTTGATCTGGCGCTCGAGACGGGCCCGCGACAGCAGGCCGCGGACCGTGATCGCGTCACCCTCGGCCGCCTTTTCGACGACCAATAAATGCGTCAAACCGGCATGCCGGATGGTTTCCAGCAACTCGCCGCAACGGGCCGTCGCGACGCCGTGCCAATCGATGGCGAGCAACTCGGACCACGGCGTCATGACGTGATCGACGCGAATATCCCGATGATGATGATAATTAGAGTTCTGCAGAAACTGCAGCGGCCGTTCGCCTTGAATATCATAGGAAGTGATCAAGCCGACGACCCTTTGCTCCCGCAATACCAGCAGCGCGCGTACGCCGAAACGGATCATGTCCTGCAGCGCCGCGTCGATCTGCCGCTCGTCGTCGACAGTCAGCGGATACTCGCGCGTAAAATCGGTGAGCGCAAGAACCGCCGGATCGTCGTATTCCAGGGACTGACCGTCGGCGACCAAGCGCTGCGGCAGTACTCCCTCGGCCACCATTCGAGCCGGCACCAAAGACGCCGTATCCATCGCGCGTGCTCCCAGGCAAATCGGCCGTTACTGTCTTCTCGACAACCACGCGGCCCGCGGGTTCCCCGGCTCTTGCGGGGGCCGGGCGCTCCGTCTACCGTATGCGGATGACGGTGTGGACGCATATCGGGCCCACGGTGCTGGCCGCGTTCCTGGCGTCCCTGGTCGAATGCGTCGAGGCCCTGACCGTCGTGCTTGCCGTCGGCACGGTCCGCGGCTGGCGCTGGGCCTTGGCGGGCAGCGCCGCAGCCGTGACCGCCTTGCTGCTGCTGGTGGCCGCGCTCGGCGGCTCGGTTTCGCGGATTCCGCTCGCCTGGGTGCGATTGTGCGTCGGCACGCTGCTGCTGCTGTTCGGCTTGCGCTGGCTGCGCAAGGCGATCTTGCGTTCTGCCGGCGCGATCGCCTTGCATGACGAAACGCAGGCATACGCGCGGGCCACGGCGCGGCTGGGCGCGGCGGGAGGCTCCTCAAAGGGTGTCTGGGACCCCGTCGCGTTCGCGGCGAGCTTCAAGATCGTGATGCTCGAGGGCATCGAAGTCGTGTTCATCGTCGTCGCACTGGCCGCGAACAATCGTCGCCTGTGGCCGGCAACGCTCGGTGCGCTCGGGGCCTTGCTGACGGTCGTGCTGCTCGGCGTCACGCTGCATCGGCCGCTCGCAAGGATTCCGGAGAATCTGCTGAAATTCGCCGTTGGCGTGTTGCTCGCGGCGTTCGGCACGTTTTGGATCGGCGAGGCGCTGCGGCTGCCGTGGCCCGGCGGCGATGCCGCAGTGCCTATTCTAGTCGCGAGCTACTTGCTGTGCGCGCTTGCGCTTGCCGCGGTGTGCCGTCGATGGCTTCGGCGCAGCGGCGGTCGACGCGCAGCCATCTCCGCCGGCCCGCGCGCGCCGGCAGGTGCGCTGCGGCTCGCTGCCGGCGAAGTCGCCGCCTTGTTCGTCGACGACCGCTCCTTGGCCGTGGGAATCGTGGGGTGGGTGACACTGGCATATGTTTGCGCGCTGCGCGCACCTCCCGTCAGCGCGCTAAGCTGCGGCGTTTTTGTCTTGGGAATCGCCATCTTACTGGCGGTGAGTACCAGCCGCGCGGCCGCGCCTCGCCGATGACCACGGCCGTGGCGCCGTGCTATATTCAGTTAGGTCTCTAATCATTAGTGAGCTTTCCAATGGCTGCCATCGAGGAACGGTTTTCTTACAGCTTGCACGGTACGGCGCGAACGTGGCGCCAGGCCCTGGATCGGCGGCTAAAACATCTCGGCATGAGCCAAGCAAGCTGGATGACAATCGCGGTCGCGGCGCGCGCGCAAACACCGCTGTCGCAATCGGAGCTGGCCGATCAACTGGCCGTCGAAGGGGCGACGATGGTGGCGATGCTGGACCGATTGGCCAAAGCAGGACTCGTGGTGCGGGAAACGTCGACGACCGATCGACGGATCAAGCGGGTGGCGTTGACGGACGCAGGCCGCCGCTTGTATGCGAAGGTCAGAGCCGAAGCGGATGCGTTTCGCAGTGAAGTGCTGGCGCAAGTCGATCCGCACGAACTGGCGGTAGCGGTCGGGTTACTGGAGCGCGTGCAGCGCATTATCGAACGCGGCAAATGAACCGTCCGCTCAACCGCCGCATGATCACGCTGTCGATCATGCTGGCGACGATCATGCAGGCGCTCGACAGCACGATCGCAAACGTCGCCTTGCCGCACATGCAGGGCAGCATGTCGGCATCGCTGAGCCAAATCGCGTGGGTTCTGACCGCCTACATCGTCGCGGCCGCCATCGCGACGCCGCTGACCGGATGGTTGTGCGACCGTTTCAGCCAAAAACGGGTTTTCTTGGCGTCGGTCGCCGGATTCACAGCAGCATCCGTGTTGTGCGGTCTGTCGGGATCGCTCGGCCAAATCGTCGCTGCGCGCCTGCTGCAAGGCGTGTTCGGCGCCGCGCTGGTGCCTCTATCCCAGGTCGTGTTGCTCGACATCAATCCGCCGGCGAAACAGGGTCAGGCGATGGCGATTTGGGGCGTCGGCGTCATGGTCGGACCAATCCTCGGACCGACCCTCGGCGGATGGTTGACCGACAGCTACAGCTGGCGATGGGTGTTCTTCATCAACATTCCGGTCGGCATCTTTGCGTTCTATGGCATCTGGCGATTCATCCGTCCGCTGCCGGCCGAACGGAAAATGCATTTCGATATGTTCGGGTTCGCCACCTTGAGTTTGGGCATAGGCGCGCTGCAATTGCTGCTCGATCGCGGCGAACAGAACGATTGGTTCTCGTCGGCGGAGACCTGGATCGAAGTCAGCGTCATGGTCGTCGCATTCACGTATTTTATCGTGCATACGCTGTTGACGCCCTCCGAAAAGTCCTTTCTCGATTTCCGTTTGCTGAGAAATCGCAACTATGTCTCCGGACTGATGTTCATTTTCATCGTCGGCCTGGTGCTCTATGCGACGCGCGCCCTAGTGCCGACGATGCTCGAGGAACTGCTGGGATACCCGGTGGCGACGACTGGCCTGGTCACGGCGCCGATGGGCGTCGGCACGATGATCGCGATGCTCATCGTCGGTCGCTTGGTCGGCAAACTCGACATGCGTCTGCTGCTGTTCGCGGGCTTTGCCACTACCGCCGTGTCGTTGTGGCAGATGAGCCGCTACTCATTGAGCCTCACGGAAAGCGACATCGTCTGGCCCGGCCTGATTCAAGGCGTCGGCATGGGTTTGGTATTCGTGCCGTTGAGCGCCGCGACATTCGCGACGCTGGCGCCGTCGATGCGCGCGCAGGGCACGGCCATTTACAGCTTGATTCGCAACATCGGCAGCAGCATCGGGATCTCGCTCGTGCAAACCGCGTTGGTGCGCAATACCTCGATCGCCCACGCGGCCCTCGCCGAGCGGATCACCCGCGCAAACCCCGCTTGGCACAATGCGGCGGTCGCCGCCGCGTTCAACCCGCACAATCCTAGCGGTCTCGCGGCGCTCGACGGCCTCGTGACACAGCAGGCGTCGATGCTCGCCTACATCGACGATTTCTTGCTGATGCTGATGCTGACGCTGCTGGTCATCCCGCTGATATTTTTGGTCGAAACGCCGCGTGCGCGCTCCGGCGTGGAGGCGCACGCGGTCATCGAGTAGCAAGCGCGCGGGACGCGAAATCCTCGGTCCAATAGCTGCCGTACGGACTGTGCGGATTCACGGCGAGCGCAATGCCGGTGTCGGCGAATCGCCCGTCCATGATGTTTTCGCAATGCCCCGGGCTCGCGAGCCAGCCGCGCACGGCAGCCGCCGGCGTCATCGCGCCCGCCGCGATGTTCTCGCCGACGATTCGATAGGCACCATAGCCGGCAAGCCGCACGCGCATCGCCGGCGTGCTGCCGTCATGTCCGCGGTGATCAAAAACTTCGTGACGGGCCATATCGTTCGAGTGTTCGAGGGCGGCCGCCGCGAGCGCCCGGTCCGCAACGAGCGGCGGGACGCCGGCAAACCAGCGGCCTGCGCAGCGGTGGCCCGCGGCGCGCGCCTGATTCACCAAGTCCAGCACGCGCCGGCTCAGCCGCGCGCCCGCGCGCGGCGGCGGCAAAGCGGCTGCGGCTGCGAGCACGATCCACGCCTGCCCCGCGCGTCTGGCCGTGCCGACCGCATGGAATTGCGGCGCGGTGACGGCGCCGCAGCCGGTTCGGACGAGTGCCCGCGAGATCTCGGCATCGGCAACGGCGCCGGAGAAATGCAGCACGCTCGAGCTCGATGCGACGTAGCCGGCCGCTGCCATCGCCTGATGTAGCGTGGCGCCGCGCGCGATCATTTCAGCGGCGCGCCGCAGGCGCTCATCCTCACGCAACGGCGCCGGCCTTGGCGCCGCGCGGCACGCATGCAGGCGCGCCCAGTTGGCCGCGGACGGCAGATCGGCATGCGCCGGGCGGGCGGCCAGCGCGAACAAGGCGGCCGCCGCGAGCAACGGCGCCCTCACGGCGGCGCTGCGAGCGGCTCGAGCGGCGCACGCATTACAAGATGTCCCAAATGTAGCCGGTGTGGTCGAGGACGAATCCGGCCAACGCGTGCATTGCCTCGTCCTCGTTGCGCGTGACCCGGCGTATGTTGTTCGCCATGCGCCGCTTCGCCTGCGCGGCGAATATCAGCGCGATCGCAGCCGCCTGCTTGCCGGCACTGCCGCGCTCGGCCGACAGCAGCGCCGCGCGCGACAGCGCCGCGAGGCCGACGAAAAGATCGATCGCAATATCCGCGACGCGCTTCAGCTCCATCTGGCGCTCGGCGATGCCCTTGCCATGCTTGCGCAGCAGGTAGTCGCAGACTTTCGCGAGCTCCAGTGTGTATTTCTCGTAGACATCGCCCGCGGCACGCAAGGCCGGCGGCAGTTGATTCGCGATGCGGTCGCGGCCGATGCCCGATGCCTGCGTCAGGCGCTTCTCGGCGTAATCGCCCAACACGCCGAAACCCTTGATCGGGTGATTGAAAATCTCATCGACCGCCGTTTTCAATTCGCCGAACGCGCGGCCCAATTCCTTCAGGCCGGATAATGC
>JAYTQR010000197.1:0-7985 GCA_043746615.1 Gammaproteobacteria bacterium
CGCAGCTTGCGGAGCTTTTGCTTGTATTCGAGCACGGTGTGACCGCGTTTCATCGCTGCGAGAATGCGGTCCGAACCGCTCTGCACCGGTAGATGCAGCAAATTGGTCAGCTTCGGCAAATTGGCATACGCCTCGATCAAACTGTCGTTGAAATCGACCGGGTGCGAGGTGATGAAGCGAATGCGCTCTATCGACTCCACGGCCGCGACGAAGTGCATCAAGGTCGCAAGATCCGCGAGCGTGCCATCCGCCATCGGGCCGGCATACGCATTGACGTTCTGGCCAAGCAGCGTCACCTCGCGCACGCCCTGGCGCGCCAACTGACGCACTTCGCCCATGACCTGTGCGAGCGGCCGGCTGACCTCCTCGCCGCGCGTATACGGCACCACGCAGAAGCTGCAATATTTGCTGCACCCTTCCATGATCGACACGAACGCCGTCGCGCCGTCCGCGCACGGTTCCGGCAGGCGGTCGAACTTCTCGATCTCCGGAAAGCTGACGTCGACCTGCGGACGTCCAGTGCGCTTCAAACCGCGAATCATGTCCGGCAGGCGGTGCAGCGTCTGCGGGCCGAAAACCAAATCCACGAACGGTGCTCGCGCCCTGATCCCCTCGCCTTCCTGGCTGGCGACGCAGCCGCCGACGCCGATGAGGACTTGCGGCCGCTGCCGTTTCAGAAGCCGCCATTCGCCGAGCAGGGAGAACACTTTCTCCTGGGCCTTTTCCCGGACCGAACAGGTGTTGACCAGCAATACGTCGGCCGCGGCCGGATCATCGGTGATCGCCATGCCGGCTTCCGCCCGCAGCACGTCCCGCATCTTGTCGGAATCGTACCCGTTCATTTGGCAGCCGAACGTCTTTATGTATAAAAGTCCAGGCATAGGCTCATGTCGAAAAGGCCGATAAGATACTCGCAACGATGCCAATACGCGAAGTTTTGAAGATGGGCGATCCGCGCCTGCTGGCGGTCGCCGAACAGGTCACCGCCGTCGGCACGCCGGCGATGGACCAGTTGCTGATCGATATGCGCGAGACCATGTGCCATCTCGATGGCGCGGGTCTCGCGGCACCGCAAATCGGCGTCGGCCTCCGGGTCGTGATCTTCGGCTTCGACGCGAACCCGCGCTACCCGGACGCCGAGCCGGTGCCTTACACCGTGCTGATCAATCCCATTTTGACGCCAATCGGCACGATCCAGGACGAGGGTTGGGAGGGATGCCTGTCGGTCCCCGGCATGCGCGGACTGGTGCCGCGGTATCGTGAGCTGCGCTATACGGGTATCGACGCCGGCGGCGCCGTCATCGATCGGACGGTGCGGGACTTTCATGCTCGCGTCGTGCAGCATGAAGTCGACCATCTGGACGGCATTCTCTATCCGCGCCGCATTCGGGACCTGACGCGATTCGGCTTCACCGACGCCTTGTTCCCGGGCGAGAGTCTCAGCGACGATTGAACACGGCGCTTTAGAACGGGATGTCGTCGTCGAAATCCTCTTTGCCGCCGGCCGGCGCAGGCGACTGATCGAAGTCCTCGCGCGGCAGCGCACCGACCGCCCCACGTTCGGCGCCGCCCGGGGCCGCGCCCGCGCCGCCGCCGCCGCCGCCGCCCCGTGCACCCAACATCTGCATATTGTCTGCGATGATTTCGGTTGTGTAGCGGTCGTTCCCCTGCTTGTCCTGCCATTTGCGCGTGCGCAGCTTACCTTCGACGAATACCTGCGAGCCCTTGCGCAGGTATTCCGCGGCGATTTCACCCAAACGGCCGAACAGCGCGATACTGTGCCACTCGGTCCGCTCCTGTTGGGCGCCTGAGGCCTTGTCCTTCCACGACTCGCTGGTCGCGATGCGGATGTTCGTGACCGTCATGCCGCTCGGCATCGAGCGAGTCTCCGGATCCGCGCCCAGATTACCGACCAGGATGACTTTGTTGACTCCGCGCGCCATGACGAACTCCCGCTCTACCGATGCCTCGATTGTACACGGGCGGCGCCGCTGAAATACCCCCGGACGTGCTCCGGCTCGCCGGAAAATTGACCGGCTCGACCAGATATGACGGCGGGCCGGCGACGGGTCGACCGGCGCTTGACGCCGCGGGTATAGTGGTGAGTCCCATGTCAAGCATTCGTATTCGCGGCGCCCGGACGCACAATCTGCGCAACATCGACCTGGATTTGCCGCGCGACCGCCTGATCGTACTGACCGGCCTGTCGGGGTCCGGCAAGTCTTCGCTGGCGTTCGACACGATCTATGCCGAGGGCCAGCGGCGCTACGTCGAATCCCTGTCGACCTATGCGCGGCAATTTCTCTCGATGATGGAAAAGCCGGACGTCGACGCGATCGAGGGCCTGTCGCCGGCGATCTCGATCGAACAGAAATCGACCTCGCACAACCCGCGCTCGACCGTCGGCACCGTGACGGAAATTTACGACTATCTGCGGCTGCTATATGCGCGCGCCGGCATCCCCCGCTGCCCGGACCACCATATCGATCTGGCCGCTCAGACGGTCAGTCAAATGGTCGACGCGGTCCTCGCCTGCCCCGAGGGGACGCCGCTGATGCTGCTCGCTCCGGCGATTTCCGCGCGCAAGGGCGAGCACTCCGAACTGCTCGAGGAGTTACAAGCCGGCGGTTATTTGCGAGCGCGCATCGACGGAGTGGTCGTGGAATTGGACCGCGCGCCCACGCTCAACGTGCGCCGCAAACACACCGTCGAGGCGATCGTCGATCGGTTCAAGGTGCGCGCCGACTCGAGTCAGCGGCTGGCCGAATCGTTCGAGACGGCGCTGCGCCTGGGTCAAGGCGTCGCGCGCGTCGCGTTCATGGAGGAACCCGCTCGCGATGAACTGGTCTTCTCCGACAAATTCGCGTGTCCGATCTGCAATTACTCGCTGAGCGAACTCGAACCGCGGCTGTTCTCGTTCAACAGTCCGACCGGAGCCTGCCCCGCCTGCGACGGCCTGGGCACGCAGGATTTCTTCGATCCGGGCAAGATCGTCGCCAATCCGCATTTGTCGCTCGCCGGCGGCGCGGTCCGCGGCTGGGACCGGCGCAACGCCTATTATTTCCAGCTGATTCAATCCCTGGCTCGCCATGCGCCGTTCGATATCGAAGCACCCTTCGAAAGCCTGCCGGACGACAGCAAGCGGCTCGTGCTGTCCGGCAGCGGCGCGCAGCAGATCGAATTCAAGTATCTGGACGGCAAGGGCGGGACGGTCAAACGCCGCCACGCGTTCGAAGGCATCATCGGCAATCTCGAGCGCCGCTACGCCGAGACCGACTCGGCCACCGTGCGCGAGGAGCTCGCCAAATACCGTTCCTCGCGCGCTTGCGCGGATTGCGGCGGCAGCAGGCTGAATCGCCAGGCGCGCAACGTGTTCGTCGACGGCAAGAGCGCGCCCGATCTGGCGTCGCTGTCGGTCGAGCGCGCTGCGGAATTTTTCGCGCATTTGACGCTCGGCGGTTGGCGCGGCGAAATCGCAGTCAAAATCGTCAAGGAAATCGGCGACCGCCTCCGCTTCCTGTCGAATGTCGGACTCGGCTATTTGACGCTCGATCGCAGCGCCGACACGCTATCGGGAGGGGAAGCGCAGCGCATACGCCTGGCGAGCCAAATCGGCTCTGGATTGGTCGGCGTGATGTACATCCTCGACGAGCCGTCGATCGGCCTGCACCAGCGCGACAATCAGCGCTTGCTCGACACGCTGATCGATTTGCGCAACTTAGGCAACACGGTGATCGTCGTCGAGCACGACGAGGATGCGATCCGCCAAGCCGACCACGTGGTCGACTTGGGTCCCGGCGCCGGCGTGCACGGCGGCCGCGTCGTTGCGCAGGGTACCGCCGCGGAAGTGGCCGCGCATCCCGAGTCGATCACCGGACAATATTTGAGCGGCCGGCGGCGCATCGAGATCCCGCGCAACCGGCGCGCGCCGGACCGCAAGCGCCTGCTGAAGGTGAGCGGCGCGACGGCGCACAATCTGCAGAACCTCACCGCGGAATTCCCGCTCGGCCTCATGACTTGCGTAACCGGCGTGTCCGGCTCGGGCAAGTCGACGTTGGTCAACGACACGTTGTTTCGCGCGGTCGCGACGCAACTGAACCATGCCTCGGCCGGCACGGCGCATTTCGAACGCATCGAAGGGTTGGAAAACATCGATCGTGTGATCGAGATCGATCAGAGCCCGATCGGCCGCACGCCGCGCTCGAACCCGGCTACCTATACTGGATTGTTCGGGCCGATTCGCGAAATTTTCTCCGCGATGCCGGAATCGCGAGCCCGCGGCTACGGACCGGGGCGCTTCAGCTTCAACGTCAAGGGCGGGCGCTGCGAAGCCTGCCAAGGCGACGGCGTCATCAAAGTCGAGATGCATTTTCTGGCCGACGTCTATGTGCCGTGCGACGTCTGCCGGGGCAAGCGCTACAATCGTGAAACCCTGGAAGTTCGCTTCAAGGGCAAGAGCATCCAAGAAGTGCTGGAAATGACGGTCGAGGAGGCCTTGCCGTTTTTCGCGGCCGTACCGACCGTGCAACCGAAATTGCAGACCTTGCTCGATGTCGGGCTTGCCTATTTGCGCCTCGGCCAGAGCGCGACCACCTTGTCCGGCGGCGAAGCGCAGCGCGTCAAACTCGCCAAGGAATTGTCGAAGCGGGCCACCGGGCGGACGCTGTACATACTCGACGAGCCGACCACCGGCCTGCATTTCGCCGACATCGCTCTGCTGCTCTCGGTGCTGCATCGGCTGCGCGACGACGGCAATACCGTGATCGTCATCGAACACAATCTCGACGTGATCAAGACCGCCGACTGGGTCGTCGACCTCGGGCCCGAAGGCGGCGAAGGCGGCGGCCGCATCGTGGCGACCGGCACCCCGGAGGACATCGCCGCGAACGGCGCCTCGCACACCGGTCGCTACTTGCAATCCGCTCTGGCGCGCGCAGCCCCCGGGCGGGCCGCCATGCCCGTGCAGGCGTTGCCGCGTAAAAGAGCATGAGCGCGCCGTGGACATCTATCTGATCCGCCATACACGCCCCACCGTGGCATCCGGCATCTGCTATGGCCGGCTGGACGTTGATCTGCCGGAGAATTTCGCCGATGATGCCGCACGCTTGCCGGCGGCGCTGCCGCGGGGAGCGCCGATACTGAGCAGCGATGCGCAACGCTGCCGGCGTCTCGCCGCTCATTTGGCCGCAGCGCTCGGCTCTACGCTCCGTGTCGACGAGCGGCTGCGCGAGCTGGATTTCGGCCGCTGGGAGGGACAGCCTTGGCAGGATATCCCGCGCGCGCAAACCGACGCCTGGGCCCGGGACGTTTGGAACCACAGCGCGCCGGAGGGAGAGAGCTACGGGTCGATGCATGCCCGCGTCGGCGCGGCTTGGGAGTCCATGCTGGTCACGGCCGAAGAGGCGCTGATACTCGTCGGCCATGCGGGGCCGCTGCGCGCGCTGATCACGATCGCGTTGGAATTGCCGGTCGAGTCGTTCATCCGTCTTCACTTGGATTACGGTGGCCTCGCCAAACTGTCGGATTCGACCGGCGGCTGGCGCCTGGAATTCGCGAACCGTTGAGATTGGCAACGCGCCGGCCGCTCATGGCATCATTCGCGGGCGCCGCGGGCGCCGCACTGGGGATCACCGCACGCCGTGCAGCACATTATCGTCTATTCGGACGCCTTGTCGTCGGGCTTTATCCCGCTGACTCGACGGCGGCTGCCCGTCGATGCGCGCCGGCGGAGCGTGCCGGTGCCCGCGGTATTGAGCGCCGCGCCGCCGCTTGCGCCGCCGTTGGCATGAGCCGGAAACTCAATTCGCTGATCGGCCGGGCCGTTCTCCCTGTGCTGAGGCGGCTGGACCCCGAAACCGCACATGAGCTCGGGCTCGCCGGACTCGCCTGGCTGCATCCGCGCCGGCTGCAGCGTGAGGTGCCGGCGCACCTGACGCTGCGCTGCGTGGGTTTGCCATTCGCCCATCCGCTCGGACTCGCCGCGGGCTTCGACAAGAACGGGGATTATCTGGACGTACTGGGCGCGCTCGGTTTCAGCCACGTCGAAATCGGCACCGTGACTCCGCGCGCGCAGCGCGGCAATCCGAAGCCGCGGATGTTCCGGATTCGCGCGGCGCAGGCGCTGGTCAATCGGATGGGATTCAACAACAAGGGAGCCGACCACGTCGCGGCGCGCATAGCCGGCAGCAGCTATCGCGGGATACGCGGTATCAGCATCGGCAAAAATTTCGACACGCCGATCGAACGGGCGCACGAGGACTACGTCGAGTGCCTGCGCAGGCTTTACGAACACGCGGACTACGTCGCCGTCAACCTCTCCTCGCCGAACACCGCGCGCCTGCGCGAGCTGCAGGACGGCGCCGCTCTGGCACGCATCGTCGGATCGCTGCTCGAGGAGCGCACCCGGCTTGCCGTGCGCTTCGGCAAGCGGGTGCCGCTATTCGTCAAGATAGCGCCGGATCTGGACGGCGGACAGATCCGGACGCTGGCCGGTCAACTGCGCGCACTGCCGGCCGACGGGATCATCGCGACGAATACGTCGAACGATTTGACGGAGTTCGCCGCGGCGCTGCCGCGTGGCCTCGCCGGCGGCCTCAGCGGCAGGCCGCTGCACCGGCTGTCGCTCGCCGTGATCCGGCGCCTGCGCGCCGAGCTCGGTGCCGCTTATCCGATCATCGGCGTCGGCGGCATCTGTAGCGCCGAAGATGCGCTTGCGACGCTGCAGGCCGGCGCGGATCTGATCCAGGTATACACCGGCTTCGCGTACCGCGGCCCGGATCTAATCGACGAAATACTCGGCATCCTCGCGCGCCGGTCCGCCGTCTCGCGGCAGCCGATCGAAACGAACCCATGATCAACGGGCCGCTGGTCGAAGAATTTCAGCGGAACGGCGCCGTGTGCCTGCGGCAGTTGTTCAGCCCGCGGGACATTGCCGGATTAGCGGCCGGTATCGAGCAGAATTTGGCCGCATTGAGTCCGCGCGCGAAGCTCGCGAGCACGGCGGCGGATCCGGGCCGCTTCGTCGAGGACTTCTGCAACTGGCAGCACAACCCCTACTACCGGCGGTTCATCGCGGAGTCCGGCATCGCCGCGGCCGCGGGCGCCTTGATGCAAAGTAATTGCGCCCGCCTGTATCACGATCATGTGCTGATCAAGGAGCCGGGTACGCGGCAGAGGACGCCGTGGCACCAGGACCAACCGTACTACAATGTCGAGGGGCGCCAGAACGTCAGCTTTTGGATTCCGGTCGATCCGATCGGCAGGGCATCGACTCTGGAATTCGTCGCCGGCTCGCATTTAGGGCCGTGGCTGATGCCGCGCTCGTTCATGGACCGGGAAGCCCGGTGGTTCCCCGAGGGCAGTCTCGCCGACCTTCCGGACATCGAGGCCCGACGGCACGAACTGCCGATCATCGGTTGGGATGTGGAGCCCGGTGATGCCGTTTGCTTTCACATGCTGACGTTGCACGCAGCCGCCGGCACGGACAACTCGCGGCGCCGGCGCGTCTTCTCGGTGCGCTTTCTCGGCGACGACATGACGCATGCGCCGCGGCGCTGGCCGACGTCGCCGGAATTTCCCGGTCTCGCCGCGCAACTGCCGGCCGGGGCGCCGATGGATCACCCGTTGTTCCCGATCCTTTGGCGCCGCGAGGCGCCTTGAGCGCAGCGCCGCCGCCGTACGGCACGGCGTACTCACGGCGGCTGCACCGCGTAGCCTTGGGAGCGCAACTGATCGAGCAACCCGCCGGGTTCCAACAGTAGATCCATGTTCACGACCGCGAGCGTGACGCCCTTTTGCCGCAAATGTTGGTCGAGACTGGCAAGCCACGTGCGGCGAATCTGTGCAATTAAATCGGCGGCCCGCGTACCGCCGTTGACCGCCGTACGGCAGGCATCGACCTCCGGAGCGTAGGGCAAGCTCTGAATACGCCGAATATCACCGGTCGCCCACGCATGCGCGCGCTCGACCAGGCGCGGCAATCCACG
>JAYTQR010000198.1:0-2440 GCA_043746615.1 Gammaproteobacteria bacterium
CCGCACGCGAACAGCTCGCTGCACTTGCCGTCGGCGATTTGCGCCAACAATTCATCGATCGCGATCGGCCGCTCGCGTACGGCGAAGCCCAGATGTCGGCCGAGCGTCAGCACGGAGTCGCGGGTGATGCCGGGCAGAATCGCGCCGTCGAGCACAGGCGTATGCAGTTCGCCGCGGATCACGGCGAACAGATTCATGCCGGACAATTCCTGTACATAATTCTGCTCGCGCGCGTCCAACCATAGCGCGACGGTATAACCGCGCGCCACCGCGGCGCTGGAGGCGCGCAGCGAGGCGGCGTAATTAGCGGAGGCCTTCGCCGTGCCGACGCCGCCGACCGCGGCACGCACATCGGCGCGCTCGATCGCGACGCGCATCGGACCGGCCGCATAAATCTCGACCGGGTTGGCGATCACCATGAAGCGAAAGCTTTGCGAATTGCGCAGCAGATAGCCTGCCTCGGTGCCGAACAGAAACGGCCGCAAGTACAGCGATTGGCCTGATTGAGCCGGAATGAACGCATGACATGCGCCGGCGACCGCATCGATCGCCGTGAAGAACAATTCCTCCGGGACCGCCGGCATCGACAAGCGTGCCGCCGAACGCGACAGGCGCTGCCAATTGTCGCGCGGCCGGAACAGATTCGGCCACGACTTGCCGACGCAATAGGCTTTCATGCCTTCAAACACCAGTTCCCCGTACTGCAGCGCGCGCGCGCCGGGGAGAATCTCGATGGGCCCGTACGGCAGCAGCTTCCCCGGTCCCCAGCGCTCCTCGCTCCACTCGGCCGAGAACATCACCGGCGCGGACACGGCGCCGAAGCCGAGCCGCGGCGGCAGCACGAAGCCGGCGAGCGCCGCGGCGACGCCCGGCGCAACGACATAGCCGCTCATCTTAGCGTCTCAGGTACGCGTCGGTGCCGGCGAGCCAATCCTGCCGGGGCGGGCTGAATACATCGACGTCGAGCGTATCCTCCAGCGCCAGCGCGCGGTGCGGCAGGTGCGAGGGGATGATGATCACCTCGCCGGCGCGCACGACCAATCCGCGCTCGTCGTTGGCGC
Organism: Gammaproteobacteria bacterium; assembly: GCA_043746615.1. Classification (GTDB taxonomy): domain Bacteria; phylum Pseudomonadota; class Gammaproteobacteria; order Steroidobacterales; family Steroidobacteraceae; genus Bog-1198. The sequence goes on from JAYTQR010000198.1 coordinate 1,062, forward strand.
CGAACCAGAGTTGCAGCGCGCCTTCGAGTATGTAGGTGAGCTGTTCGTTTTCATGAGAATGTCGCGGCACATCGACGCCCTTCTTTAAATAGACGTGCGCGATCATCATGCGCTCGCCGGTGACCAAGCGGCGCGTCAGGCCGTCTTTCAGCGGCTCGGCGGGCAGGTCGCTCCAGCGGTGCAAGAGGATATTCGGAACTGTATCTGCAAGCATCGATTCTCTCCTCGTCCTCAGCGGAACCGATCGTCGACCGGCACGTCGAGACCAACAGCCAAGCGGTTAGTCTCGTTCGCGAGGCCGGTGATCGCCAGCATCTCGGCGTATTGCGCGCCAGTCATGCCTTTGGCACGCGCGGCCGCGCCGTGCGACGCAATGCAATACCGGCAGCCGTTGGTGATGCTGACGGCGATGTAAATCAACTCCTTGGTCAGCGGGTCGAGCGCGCCGGGGCCCATCACCTCTTTGATGTTCGTCCAAATGCGCCGCAATGCCGCCGGATCGTGCGCGAGCATCTTCCAGAAATTGTTGATCCAGTCGGTTTTGCGCGTGGCCATGATGTCATCGTAGACCGCCCGCACTTCCGGATTCGCATCGGCATACTCGATCGGCGCCGCGCCGGCGGAAGCCGGCGCGCTCATGGCACGATCGCGATCACGCGCGCCGGAAAGCCGGATCCATTTCGCGGCTTCGGGAAAGTCACCCAGACGATAGCGCCCGCCTCCGGCACCTGGTCCAAGTGCGTCAAGAGTTCGATCTGATAATGATTGAGCCCCAGAATGTACGACTCCAGCGAATAATCGTCTTTCGTCGTCGAAGAACCCGGATCCGTGTCCGTGGTCTCGTGACCGGAGGCGGTGATGCCGCGGTCTTCGTACAAAAGCTTCAGCACCGGCTTGCTCCAGCCAGGATAATGGTACACGCCCGCGGCGTCGCGGTTCAGCATCGCCGCCTGGTTCGGCCAGCGCTTCGACCAGTCGGTGCGCATCGCGACGAACGCGCCGCGCGGAATCCTTCCATGGCGCGCTTCCCATGCGTAGATGTCGGAGAGTTGCAGGGTGTAGTCCGGATTCTTCGCCACCTTCTCGTGCACGTCGATGACGACGAGCGGCATCAGCATTTCCTTCGGATCGATCTGGTCGACCGTGTGCAAGCCGTCGTGAAAATGCGCGGGCGGATCGACGTGCGTGCCCCACTGGCCGATGTGGCAGTACTCGTTGATTCGAAAACCGTCCTTCTTGACCGTGTACAGCGTCTTGACGGTTTCGTTCGGCGCGCCTTTCCAATGCGGGATGCCCGGCGCGAAGGTGTGCGTCAAATCGACGAAACGATGCGACTGCATCACCGCGAGCGCCGCATCCAGAGATTCGGTTTGGGCGGC
>JAYTQR010000199.1:0-2035 GCA_043746615.1 Gammaproteobacteria bacterium
TGCAGTTCCTGCATTTCGTTCCATAATTTCCAGATGTCGGCCGACGCCTGATCGAGACGCAGCTGGTATTCGACGCGCAGCTGCGTGCGCGTTGCGCGCTGAATCGCGATGTTGCCCTGGCCGCGATCGAACAGCGGCAGCGTCAGCGACACCATGCCGCCGATCGTATGCACGTTCGAGGTGTCGCGGGCGCGGGTAATGCCGATGACGATGTTCGGAAACTGCGACAGCACCGCAACGCGCACCTGGGCTTCCTCGCTGCGATAGCCCTGCTGCAGGGCGCGCAGATCTGGGCGCGTGTGCGGCAGCCGCTCGGCCGCCGCCGCCACGGCGGCGTGCTCCGGTATCACGGGCGGCGCGAGCGGCTGCAGCGGCACGATCACGTCGGGGCGCAGCCCCAAAAGGGCCCGCAGAGCCTGGTCGGCCTGCAGCGCGTTGCGCCGTGCGATCCCCTGCTGCGTGCGGATCGTGGCGAGCAACGACTGGTCGGCACCGGCTTGCTCGAGCGTGATGTTGCCCTCGGCGAGCGCCCGCTCGGAGCGCGCCGCGGCGCGCGCGTAGAGAGTCACGGCCGGCGTCAAGAACGCCCGCCGCTGCGCGGCTATCGACTGTGCGACGTACAGCGTGCGCGCCTCGGCGACGGTCTGCCACTCCTGCCACAGCAAATCCGCCTGCGCCTGCCGATACGCCGCGTCCGCCGAGGCCCGCAGGCTCGAATGGGTCAGCAAGGCGCGCAGGTCGAGCGCCAAACCGAAACCGTAACCAGCGTATTCCGGGTAGCGCGGGTCCTTCGGCGAGGTGACGCGGTCCTGCGGATGCTCGGCGCTCGCGCTGAAGAGCGGATCCGGCAAGATACCGGCCGCGAACGCCTGCGCCGCGGCGACGTGCATCTTGGCGCGCGCCGCTTTCAGAACGGGATTGTTCAAGACCGCGAGCGTCGCGATGGCGTTCATGTCGAGCGGCGCCGGGGTTGGCGAGGCCGCTCCCGGCGGCGCTGCTGCTTGTGTTGCGGTGCCGACAGGCGCGAGGCTCGCGGCCAGATCGTCGTGCCGCGGCAGCGGCTGCGGGGAGTACAGCGCACAGCCGCCGAGCGCTATCAGCGCGACGGCGACGGCCACCATAGCGGCGGGAGCGGACGCACCGGCGGGCGTGCACGCACCGGCGGACGCGCACCCAACGTTGCACCGCAATTGCCGCCGCATATGCTCTGTGCCGATAGTCCCAATGCCGATGATCGTCGCCCCAGCTGCTGTCACCGATGCACCTCCGCGATTGCCAATCAAAGTATACGATCCCGGCCTGAAATGCAGCCGAAAGGCCGCGCCGATCGGCTATCGATTTTGCATGGTATCCGTCGTGACGGTTCGGCGCGACCCTCGAGCACAGACCGACCCGGAGTGGCCAGAGGTCAGCCGGGCCGCCTTTTCCCAAGCCGCTGCTCGAACTCAACGCGGCGACGCATCGGCGCGTCGAGGTCGAGATCGCTCTGCAGGACGCCGCGGGCAAGCAAATCGACTCGATCGCCAATATCATCGGGATCGTTGCCGACGCTCGCGCAGACGCGCAGCATCACATTGCAGCTCGCGCCCCACGATCCGGCCGCTCCGGCCGAGGTTTGGCGCGTCGTCTTCGAGATTCCGGCGCAGCCGGCTCCACAACGTCCGCCGCTCAAGCACAGTGCGCCAGCGCCCGCAACATCAGGGTGATCGTGATCGCGCCGCCGCCGGGATCCGCACCAACAAGCAAGCACCGAACCTGAACCGCTGTAGCTCGCCGAGAATTACTCCAGTACGACTGTCGTATACAATATCAACGGCTTGCATCAAGCGTGGTCTAAAGCGTGGCCGCTTTCGAGTTCGGCGCAAGGCGGCCTGTCGATGGGAGGATCGCAATGTTCAAAGGTGTGGTTTTAGGAGTCATATTGACTTGCGTTATCGCCCTGGCCGGCGCCTACGCCCTGGTGCGAAGCGGTCTTATTCCGGCCAATGCCGATGCGAAACCGAGTCAACTGGAAACTTGGACGGCGCAAACTTCG
>JAYTQR010000200.1:0-7520 GCA_043746615.1 Gammaproteobacteria bacterium
GACCTGCGGCCCGCCAGAACTATCCATGCCCGCGCATGAATTCGCGCTTGGCGGCCGTAGCGTCGGTAGCGGTGCTCTGGCACGCCGCGATCGCGGCAACTCCGGCGGGCGTCGCGCCTGCAGCGAGCGCCGCGACCCCATCGCAGGTCGCCGCGGCGGCGGCGGCACCGCCGGCCACGACTAGGACCAGGACCGCGACGGCAAAACTCGAGCTGGTGCGCCGCACGTTCATCGCAGCGATGCTGCGTGTGCGGCTCGGTGAGCCCGAGCCCGCGGACGGACCCGCGCTGCAAGCGTATCCGCTCTACGAGTACCTGATCGCCGCGAGGCTGCAGCGAGATTTGACGGCGAAACCCAGCGGCGCACTCGACGCTGCCATCGATGACTTTATGAATGCACACGTCGATCAGCCCGTGACGCGCCGGCTGCGGCGCGAGTGGCTCGCGAGTCTCGCCGAGCGCGGACGCTGGGATTGGTTTCTGCCGCGTGCGATCGACGTTACGGATCCGGTGTTGATCTGCGACCGGCTGGCGGGCGAACTCGCGAGCGGCGATACGTCGGGACTTGCGGCCGCGGCGCTCGCCCGATGGGGTCTCGCACTGGCCCAGCCGCAACAATGCATGCCGGTATTCGCATGGCTGCGAGCGCAGGACTTGCTGACGCCTGAACTCGCCGCACGACGCACACGCGATGCGCTGGTGGCCGGCCACCCGCGGCTCGCGCGCGAATTCGCAGCCGACGTCCCGGCGGATCTGGCCGCGCCGTTGATCCAATGGGCCGACTTGTTGGACGCACCGGAGATCCCGCTCGAGCGCCTGGCGGGCGATCCGACGCTCGCGGTCCTGCCGGATGCGCTCGCGGCCGGCTACGAGCACTTTTCCCGCGTCGATGCCGCCGCGGCGGCCGCGTTGCTGTCGCGCCTGCTCGCACGCCCGCAGATGACGCCTGCTCTGCAAGCGCAGCTGATGCGCAGTGCGGCGCTTGGTTTGGCCTACGATCGAAGTGCCGTTGCGCTCGCTGCGTTCGATCGTCTGCCGCCGGAAGCGGTCGATGAACCGGTGGAGGAGTGGCGTGTACGCGCCGCACTGTGGGCCGGCGACTTTGCCAAAGCGCGCGCCTGGATCGAACGCCTGCCGGCGAGCCTCGCCGATGAACCGCGTTGGCGCTACTGGCGCGCACGTGCGGTCGAGGCCGCTGAGGGTAGCGGACCGGCCCGCCCGCTGTACGCAAAGATCGCCGGCTCGCGTGATTTTTACGGCTACCTTGCGGCCGACCGCTTGCATCGGCCGTACGAATTGCACGACCGCCCTTCGCCGAATGACGCGACGGTGCAGCGGGCATTGGCGGCGGAACCGGGTCTGATCCGTGCGCGAGAGTTGTTCGCGTGCAAGCGCGCTGACGAGGCGCAATTGGAATGGGCGGCCAGCCTGCGTGGCGCCACGCCTGCGCTCCGAGTGCAGGCTGCGCATCTGGCGGCGCGCTGGGGTTGGTACGCCGAGGCGATCGAGACGCTGGCGCGTGCCGGCGAGTGGGACGATCTGCGGCTGCGTTACCCGCGGCCGTACAGGGGCGCGGTCGCGCGCGCGCGCCTGCTCACGCACGTGCCTGACGACTGGATACTCGCGATCATGCGCCAGGAGAGTCTGTTTCGCCAAGACGCCGTGTCGCGCGCCGACGCGCGCGGCTTGATGCAGCTGCTGCCCGCGACCGCAACGGCCGTCGCGCGCCGGTGGCATCTGCGGGTGCGCGGTGCGGACGGTCTTTTCGATGCGCGCGTGGCGGTACCGCTCGGCGCGGCGTACCTGCGCGATTTGCTCGACCACTACGATGGTCAACTCGGCGTTAGTCTCGCGGCCTATAACGCCGGCCCCGCCACAGTCGCCCGTTGGCTGCCTGCGCGCTCGACCGATGCGGACATTTGGATCGAAAATATTCCCTACGGCGAGACGCGCAGCTACGTGCAGCACATTCTCGAGCACATCGTCGCGTTCGCGTGGGTGCGCGGCGCGCCGCCGCCACGGCTCTCCCGTCTGCTGCCGCCAGTGCGGCCGCCGCCGGCGCCCATTGCGTCCGGCGGCACAGGCCGTCGATGAAGACCGAGTGCACGCGCGCAATCACACGACTGCGCAGCACTCTGCACGGGCGCGGATTATCCGGCGTCGGCGCTATGGCGGCGTCGTGCGGCACGTGCGCGAGTGCACGAACGCCGGAGCTTGCTTTTCCGGGATCGACGCGAGGGCGGCCCGCAGGCGCGCGAAAGCGGTTTGCGGTTCGTCGACGAACTCGAACAAATCGAGATCCGCGCGGCTGATCACGCCGTGGCGGACCAGCGCCTCGAAATTGATGATCTCTTGCCAATAGGCGCTGCCGTACAACAGCACCGGAATGTTGCGCTCGAGCTTTTTGGTCTGCGCCAGCGTCAGGGTTTCCGCGAGTTCGTCCAACGTGCCGAAGCCGCCCGGAAACACGACTAGTCCACGGGCGAGATGCGTGAACCACAGCTTGCGCATGAAAAAGTAATGAAACTCGAACTGCAGTTCCGGCGTGATGTACGGGTTCGGCCGTTGTTCGTGCGGCAGACTGATATTCAGACCGATACTGCGGCCGCCTGCATCGGCCGCGCCGCGATTGGCGGCTTCCATAATGCCGCCGCCGCCGCCGGTGCAAATCACGTGGCGATGCGCTTGCGTCGGCAAGCTGCTCGCCCACTCGGTGATTAGCCGCGCAAGTTCCCGCGCCTCGCGGTAATAGCGTGCCAATGGACCGTCGGCGGTGAGCCGCGCCGAACCGAAAAACACAATCGTATTATGCACGTTCGCACGCCGGAATTCCTCGAGCGGCTCGAGATACTCGGCGAGGATGCGCAGCGGCCGCGCCGCGTCGCTGTCGAGAAACCTCTCGTCCTGGTAGGCGAGCAAAGAGCGCTTCGGCTGCGGTGTGGTCATCGTCTGTTACCTCGAATTACCATCAAATTCGTCAGGACCGGGCGAAATCGATGAAGCCACGCGCCATATCGGTATGGACCAGTTGCACGCGGACGCGATCGCCGACGTCGAGCCGCTCGAAGCCGCCCGTCAGGCGCCCTTCGGCCGATGGTTCGGCGATACGCACCCAAGTCCCCTTGGGCGAGGCGCCGGTCACGATCGCCTCAAAATGCTGACCGATCCGCGTCGCCAGCAGCATCGCCGCCGCGGTCTTGCGTATTTGCCGCTCGACCTTGGCGGCGTTGCCCTCTTGTTGCGTGCAATGCGCCGCTAGCCACGCTAATTCATCCTCGCTATAGGGCCCCGACCCGCCGCGCAGGGCTGCCTTGAGCAAGCGCTGCGTGATCAGATCGGGAAAACGCCGGTTCGGCGCCGTAGAATGCGTGTAATCGCGCGCCGCCAACCCGAAGTGCGCGTCAACGGTCTCGCCCGGCCGATTTACGGCGTATTCGCCCGCACCCAACAGCTTGACGACGGCGAGCGACAGGTCCGCAAACCGTTGCGGGTCGGCCGCGCGCCGTCGCGCCAAAAACCCGTTCAGCGCAAAGCCGTCCGGCTGCGCGGGCAAATGCTCGCCGACCTCGAGCGCCAGCGCGACGATCCGGTCCCAGCGCTTCGGCGTGCGCAGAACCCGGCGCAACGCCACGATGCCCCGGTCTTCGAGGTAGCGGGCACTGACGCCGTTCGCCGCGATCATCAGATCCTCGATCAGTTCTTGCGCCTTGTTCTTTGGGTCCGGACGCAAATCGACCAGCAGACCGCCGTCGAAGACCGCTCGCGCTTCGAGGGTCTCGAGGTTCAGCGCACCGCGCTCGTGGCGGCGGCGCTTCAAGCTTTGCGCGGCCTGAGCCTGCAGGCGCAGTTGCCGATCGAGCCCCACAACCGCCGCGACGCGCGGCGGCGCCGGGCCGCTCCCGCCGAGCCAGTCAGCAATGCCGCGGTAGGCGAGCTGTGCCTTGTTCTGCACCACTGCCCGGTAGATGGCGGACGCCGTCACCGCACCGTCGGCGGCGATCGTCATTTCGATGACGATCGCGAGCCGCGCGCAATCGGGAGCGAGCGAGGTCAAATCGGTCGACAGCTTTTCCGGCAGCATCGGAAAAATCCGCGCCGCCGTGTATACCGAGGTGGTATTCAACCGTGCGTGCGCATCGATCGGCGAAGACGGCGCGACGAGACTATCAACGTCCGCGATCCCGACCAGTACGCGCACCGCGCCGCCGTCCAGCGCTTCCGCCCACTCGATCTGGTCCAGATCGCGCGAATCGTCGTTGTCGATCGACGACCACAACAGTCCCCGCAGATCGCGGACAGCCGCGCCGGTTTCCGTGGCCGCCGCGTGCAGATCATCCGCCTGCCGCAGGGCCTCTGCCGAAAACTCCGGCTGCAAGCCGCGTGAACGCATCGCGGCGCTCGCCAAACGCTGCAATTCGTGCAGGCGCCTATCCTCCGCTGTCATGCGCAATCGGCGGGGCGGCGGGGTCGGCGCGGCGCCGGCATGTCGTCGAGTTTCACGCGGGCTATCTTACGCGGCTTAGGGTAAATTCCGTAAGGGTGAATTAATTGAGCTGGTTGCCGCCCGATGGGGCGCAAATCCTGTTTCCGCTGTTCTTGTCGTTTCTGATCGGAATGGAACGCGCAGAACGCAAGGCCGCCGGTGCCCACTGCGCTCTCGGCGGCTGGCGCCGCCGATCGTGGCTGCGCACGGTATGTGGCCCGCGGCCGCGAGCAACAACATCGTCAAAGGCATCCATGCACGCGCATTGTCTACGCGGCGCACCGGATTACGGAGCGTGCTGCTGCTGTCGGTGTCGGCTCTGCTCGGGCTGATGCCTTCGTGGTGGTGACGGCCGCCCGGTGCGTGTCTAGTGCGCGCCTAGTGCGCAGCGCCGAACACTTTGCGCAGCAGACTGCTCGCCTGTCCGAGGGGGTCCTGGCGAATCGCGCGCTCTTCCTGAGCCATCATGAGAAACAGGCCGTCGAGCGTCTTACGCGTCACATAGGATTCGATGCTCGCCTGATCCGGCTGCATCATGCCGACCGCCGCGGCCTTCGCGGCCAGCGCATCGTAGCGTTCGGTCGAGCCGACCTGTTGCATCGCACGGCTGACGATCGGCAGGAATTTCGCCTGCAGCGGCGCGTACGCGACGCGCCGGAAGTATTGGGTCGCGGCATCGTCGCTGCCGCTCAGGATGGCTTTTGCGTCGGCGAGGGTCATCTGGTGCAGTGCTTGCGTCAGTATTTGCTTGCCCTCGGGTACGGCCTGTTCGGCCGCGCGATTCATCGCGACGACCAGGGCATCGGTCTGCCGGCCCATGCCGAGCATGCGCAGCATGCCGCCGGCCTTCGCCAGCGTCGGCGGCAGCGGTATCTTGACCGCAGGGTTGCCGAGAAAGCCGTCGGTGAAGCCGAGCTTGGCGACCGCCTGATCGATGCCCTGATTTAACGCCTGTTTCAAGCCGCGGGATGCGTCGGCGTTCGACAGTGAGGACAGATCCGCGGCGCAGGCCACCCTGCCGGCCACGGCACAAAAGAGCAAGCACGCCGCCAACCACTGCCGTTCACTCATTGGGCCCATGTCCGCCACTATGCACTGGAGCGCCGGGTTTACACCAGCTTGAAAGGTGCGAACAGGATGCACAGCAAGGATGCGACGCTGATGAACAACCACAGTGCCACGCCGACGGCCATCGTGCGCCAGCCCACGGTTCGCAACGCGGTTCGGGACAGCGACGTGCCGATCAGGAACAGCACCAAAATCATCCCGCGGCGCGCAATTTCATCGAGCAAGGGTGACCAATGCGCGACGCCCGCGACGTCGCTGCGCAGGAGCGAGGCAAGCAAAAAGAGGCCGATGAACCAAGGCAACTGGGCGCTTAGACCATGGCGGGGCACCGCGGCGGCGCGTGCGGCGCCATCGGCCCGTGCCGCTGCCCCACGACGGCGCGCGGCGGCGAATGCCAGCGTCAATGGCACGATCCACAGCGTGCGCGACAATTTCACCGCCGTTGCCGTCTGCAACGCGCCGGGGCCATAGCTGATCCCGGCGCCGACGACGGACGAAATGTCGTGAATCGCGACGCCGGCCCACAGACCGAACCCGGCCTGGCTCAGATGCAGCCAATGCCCGGCGATCGGAAATACGTACAGCGCGGCTGCATTCAGCAGGAACACCGTGCCGATCGACACAGCGATCTCCGCAGCCGACGCGCCAATCACGGCACTGACCGCCGCGATCGCGGAGCCGCCACAAATCGCGGTGCCGACCGAAATCAGCAGCGTGGTTCTGCTGGCAAGACCCAAGCGGCGCCCCAACCACCAACCAAGCAGCAGTGTCGTGGCGATCGTCGTCGCCGCGAACAGTGAGCCGTTCAGGCCCAGGCGCAGTACGACCGGCAGGTCCATCGAGAACCCCAACAGGACGACGCAGATCTGCAGCAGCCATTTGGCCAGGGCGTGTTTGCGGCTGCCGAGCGGATCGCCGGCCAATAAAGCGAACGCCATACCCGCGAGCAGCGCGCTCGGCGGCGTGGCCCAAATCACCAGGACCGCGGCCGCCACGACCAGCGCGGCCACCCTGACACCGTGCGCCGGCGCCGTGCGATCCGCGTTGCCGGCGTCGCTCCGTCCCTGTGCGCGACGACCGGCATCCTCTAATTTTTCGTCGCCCGCGTTGGACATCACGGCGCAAATACTGCCGATTCCTTAGCTATACTACAAAGACATTGTTGCTATTTTAAACATACTTTAAAGTTATCTCATGAATCGCAACCACCTCGCTTTGTTTCACACCGTGGCGCGCGCCGGTGGCATCAGCCGCGGCGCCGCCGCCGCCCACATCAGCCAGCCGGCCGTGTCGAAACAAATCGCCGAATTGGAACAGTCCCTCGGCGTGCGCTTGCTCGATCGCCTGGCGCGTGGCTGCCGGCTGACGGAGGCGGGGAAGATCCTGGCCGATTACGCCGAGCGCTGGCGCGCATTGGAGGACGGTGCCGCGCGGGCGATCGAAGAGTATCGCGGCCTGAAGCGCGGACGGATTGCGGTCGGTGCGAGCCAGACGATCGGCGGTTATCTGCTCCCGTCTGTCATCGCCGAATTTCACCGCCGATTTGCCGACGTCGAAATGCGCTTCCAGATCGCCAGTACCGAACAAATCCGCCGCTCGCTGCTCGCCGGCAAGATCGACGTTGGGCTGACCGAGGGGCCGGTCGAATCGGCGGAGTTGGATTCGACCGTATTCCACCAAGACGAACTCGTCGCAATCGCGCCCGCCGGCCATCCGCTTATAAGGAGGCGCAGCGTGACGGTCCGGGAACTGTGCCGGGAACCGTTCGTGCTCCGGGAGGAAGGCTCCGGCACCCGTGCGGTAATCGAGCGGGCATTGAGCCGGCACGCGATTCGGCTCGAGCCGTTGCTGACGCTCGCGAGTCCAGAGGCGATCAAGAACGTGGTAGTGGCCGGCCTTGGCCTCGCGATCGTCTCGCGCTTGGTCATTCAATTGGAACTGCAAGCCGGCCTGCTCGGCGTGATCAAGCT
>JAYTQR010000201.1:0-43769 GCA_043746615.1 Gammaproteobacteria bacterium
GATCTCGCGGCCGCGTTGAGCGAACTCGGCGCCTGGATACGCTTGCACTACGTCTACCCGTATCCGCATGTGGACCGAGTCGTCGACCTAATGGCGGACGGACGGATCTTGCCGTACCTCGACATCCCGTTTCAGCATGCGAGCGGGCGCATACTGAAGCTGATGAAACGCCCGGCCGCGGCCGAGAATACGCTGCGGAGAATTGCGGCGTGGCGCAAGCAAGTGCCGGAAATCACGATTCGCAGCACCTTCATCGTCGGCTTTCCGGGCGAGACGGAGCGAGACTTTACGCAACTGCTCGATTGGCTCAAGGTCGCGCGGCTGGACCGCGTTGGTTGCTTCGAATACTCGCCGGTCGAGGGCGCGACCGCCAACGCTCTCGGCGAAGCACCGGTGCCGCCCGAAGTCAAACACGAGCGCCGCGCGCGTTTCATGGAGACCGCCGCCGAGATCAGCGCCGAGCGCCTCGCCGCAAAGATCGGCCGCAGGATGCAGGTACTCGTGGACCGGATCGACGGCACCGTCGCCGTCGCGCGCTCGAGCGCCGATGCGCCGGAAATCGACGGCGTCGTGCGCATCGCCGGCGCCGTCGGAATCGCGGTCGGCGACTTCGCGCAAGTGCGCATCGTCAAGTCCGGTGCCTATGACCTCGAGGCGAAGCTTGACACTTAAGTCGCGCGCGCGATCGTATAATCTCGAGTGCAGCGGGCGGATATTTCAGCCGATGGAGCAACGAACGTGGAAATTACGGCGGACCGCGTGGTCACGATTCATTACACTCTGCAGGACGACAATGGCGCCGTGCTGGACAGCTCGGCGGCCGGCGAACCGCTCGTCTACATTCACGGGCGCGGCAATCTCGTCGCCGGCTTGGAAAAGGCGCTCGAAGGCAAACGCGGCGGCGCGGCACTCGCCGTCGTGGTTGCGCCGGCGGAAGGCTACGGCACGCGCGACGATGCTCTGATCCAGCGCGTGCCGCGGCGCTCGCTGCAAGGCGCCGGCACCGTCCAGAAGGGCATGCAGTTTCGGGCGCAGACCGACGGCGGCATGCGGGTCGTCACCGTGGCCGCGGTCGTCGGCGACATGGTCACGCTCGACGGCAACCATCCACTCGCCGACCGGACGCTGCATTTCGATGTCGAGGTCGTCGGCGTGCGCGCGGCGACGGCCGAAGAGCTGGAACATGGCCACGTGCACGGCGAGGGCGGCCATCACCACTAGTCTGCGTCCGGGCTCCCCTAAGCCGATGATGTCAAGGTCTCTGTTGCGTTGCGCCATCCGGCGCAAAGACGGCGTCTGATTGGACATAAAGGGCGGCTGCCGAGGGCCCTTTCACTAGCCGCGGATCGGTGTGCATAATGGCCCCTCGCCGCCACAATAATCGAAAAGAGGTTTGCACCGATGGAGCGTCGCCTGCACACTCGCCATCGCGCGCGCACAACCGTGTACGTGGTGATGTCGGGACGAAAAAGCCGGATTTGCAAGGCCAAGAACCTCAGTGCCAACGGCGTGTTCGTCGAGACGGAAAACCTCGGGCTGCACAAGGGCCAACAGGTACAGCTGGCTTTTGCGATCAATTTGGGCCTGGTGACCAAAATTCATCGGCGCACCGCGATCGTCGCGCACATCACGCGCGGCGGCACCGGGCTGATGATGGAACAGTTTGCCGGGCGCTGAGCCGGCCGGTCCACCGTCGGCCGCGGGCATATGGCACCGTTAGATCCGCGGCGCGCGGAGTCCATTGGCATACGCGGCGCCCGCCAGAATAATCTCAAGAATCTCGATCTCGATCTGCCGCTCAATGAGTTGATCGTCGTCACCGGAGTCAGCGGTTCCGGCAAATCCTCGCTGGTGTTCGACACGTTGTACGCCGAGGGTCAGCGGCGTTACGTCGAGACCTTCTCGCCGTACGCCCGGCAGTTTCTCGACCGGATGGATAAGCCGCAGGTCGAGCGCATCGAAGGCATCCCGCCGGCGATCGCGATCGATCAGAACAATCCGGTCCGCACGTCGCGCTCAACGGTCGGCACGATGACCGAGCTGAACGACCACCTGAAGCTGCTGTTCGCGCGCACCGCGGTTCTGCACTGCCGCCAGTGTGGGCGGCCGGTGCGGCGCGACACGGCCGTGAGCATCGGCGTTGCGCTCGCATCCCGCAGCCGCGATGCCGGCGATCCGCGCCTGATAGTGACTTTCCCGGTGCCGATCCCGCAAAACTTCGCCGCGAGCGAGATCATGGCGCTGCTCGAGCGGCAAGGCTACAGCCGAATTCATGAAAAGCGCGGCGACACGCTGCAGGTCGTTCAAGACCGGCTGCGCTGGCCGGCGGCGCAGCCGGCCCGCCAGGCCGAGGCCATCGAGGCGGCATTGCGCATCGGCGCAGGCAGGCTCGATGTTTACCCGCAGACCGACGCTGGCGCCGCACTGCCGCCGTGGCGATTCTCGACCGCTTTGCACTGCGCGGACTGCGATATCTCCTACAAGGACGTGATTCCCAGCAGCTTCAGCTTCAACTCTCCGGTCGGCGCATGCGAAACCTGCCGGGGCTTCGGCCGCAGTATCGGCGTCGACTTTGGCCTGGTAATTCCCGACGACGGATTGAGTCTGCGGCAAGGAGCGATCAAACCGTGGCAAACCAAGTCGTTCGAGGAATGCCAATCCGATCTGCTGCGCTTCGCGCGCAAACGCGGCATACCGGTGGATGCGCCGTGGCGCGGACTCACGGCGGCCGAGCGCGCCTGGGTCATCGACGGCGAAGGCGAATGGCGCAAGAACATTTGGTACGGCGTACGGCGGTTTTTCGCGTGGCTCGAGACCAAGGCCTACAAGATGCACATTCGCGTGCTGTTGTCGCGCTACCGCAGCTACACGGAATGCAGCGCGTGCGGCGGCGCTCGCCTGAAACCGGAGCCCTTGCTGTGGCGCGTCGGCCGGTCCGGCGTCAACATCCGCGAACTGATGCTGATGCCGATCGAACGCTTGGGACGGTTTTTCGCTGACCTAGATCTGCCGACGCCGCTGGAGAAAACCGCCGCTCTGTTGCTCGGCGAGATCCGCACACGGCTGCGCTATTTGATCGATGTCGGCCTCGGCTATTTGAGTCTCGATCGTCAATCGCGAACCTTGTCCGGCGGCGAGGTGCAGCGCATCAACCTAACGACCGCGCTCGGTACGTCGCTCGTCAATACCCTGTTCGTGCTGGACGAACCGTCGATCGGGCTGCACGCGCGCGACGTCGACCGCATCGTCGGCATCATGCAGCGCCTGCGCGACGCCGGCAATACGCTAGTCGTCGTCGAGCACGACCCCAAGGTCATGCACGGCGCCGATCGGCTACTCGATATCGGCCCGGGCCCGGGCGAGCACGGCGGCGAGGTGGTTTTCTTCGGCACCATGCCCGAGTTCGCGCGCACCGAAGGTTCGCTGACCGCCGATTACCTGTGCGGGCGCAAGCGCGTCGCAAGCGCGCCGGCGCCCGCGCCACGGACGGGCGCGGACGTGCTGAGGATCGAGGGCGCCGCTGAGCACAACCTGCGAAATATCGACGTCGAGATCCCGCTGCGGCGCCTCGTCTGCGTGACTGGCGTCAGCGGTTCCGGCAAATCGACGCTGGTGCACGATATCCTATACCGGGCGTTGCTGCGCGCCGCCGGCAGAGCGACCGAGGCGCCGGGTGCGCACCGCTTACTGCGCGGCGCCGAGTTGGTGGGCGACGTCGTCATGGTCGATCAAAGCCAGATCGGCCGAACGACGCGCTCGAACCCCGCGAGTTTCGTCGGCGCGTTCGACGCGATCCGCAAGCGCTTCGCGGCGCTGCCGGAATCGCGGGCGCGCAAATACACGGCCGGCACGTTCAGCTTCAATGCCGGAACCGGCCGCTGTCCCGGCTGCGGCGGCAACGGCTTCGAGCACGTCGAGATGCAATTCCTCTCCGACGTGTACCTGCGCTGCCCCGACTGCGATGGCAAGCGCTTCCGCGCCGCGGTGCGCGAGGTGAAGCTGCGGCGCGCCGGCTTTGCGCCGCAGAGCATCGCCGATATCCTCGAACTGACGGTGTCGCAAGCGCTGCTGTTCTTCGCGGCCGATGCGGATGTATGCCTGCGCCTGCGTCCGCTCGCCGAAGTCGGACTCGAATACCTGCGGCTCGGACAACCGGTACCGACGCTGTCAGGCGGCGAGGCGCAGCGGCTGAAGCTCGCCGCGCACCTGGCGGCGCACCTCGCTGCGCACAGGATTGCGCGTGCGCGCGAACGGGGCTCCCTATTTCTGTTCGATGAGCCGACCACCGGTCTGCATTTCGACGATATCGCCAAACTGCTGCGCGCATTCCGGCGCCTGATCGACGCCGGCCATTCGCTCTTGGTCATCGAGCACAACCTCGATGTGATTCGCGCCGCCGATTGGCTCATCGATCTCGGTCCGGAAGGCGGCGACGGCGGCGGCGCCGTCGTCTGCACCGGCACGCCGCGGCACGTCATGGGCATATCAGCCTCGCACACTGGACGGGCGCTGCTCGAGGCCGTGCCGCCGGCGGCCGTCCGGGCCGCGCGCGTGCCGCGGATCGCAGAGCCGCCCGCGGCCGCGCGAAGTCAGGGACAAAACGGTCCGGCGGCGGCGATCGAGATCCGCGGTGCGCGCGAACACAATCTGCAGAACATCGACGTCACGTTTGGGCGCAACTGCTTCACCGTGATCACCGGAGTTTCCGGCAGCGGCAAGAGCACTTTGGCGTTCGACATCCTGTTCGCCGAGGGTCAGCGGCGTTATTTGGAATCCTTGAACGCCTATGCGCGTCAGTTCGTGCAGCCGGCATCGCGGCCTGACGTGGACGCGGTGTACGGGATCCCGCCGACGGTCGCGATCGAACAGCGCACGAGCCGCGGCGGTCGCAAGAGCACCGTAGCGACGCTGACCGAAATCTATCATTTCTTGCGCTTACTGTACGTGAAGCTGGGAGTGCAGCATTGCCCGGATTGCCGCCTGCCGATCGAGCCGCAATCGACAGAAGCGATCGCCGCGCGGCTGATCAAGGACTACCGCGGGCAGAGCATCGAGGTGCGCGCGCCGCTCGTGGTTGCGCGCAAAGGTTTGTATACCGCTCTCGCCAAATGGGCGCGGGCCAAGGGCTACGCGCAATTGCGCGTCGATGGATCGCTGCAGCCGACCTCGAAATGGCCACGGCTCGACCGCTTCGTTGAGCACGACATCCAACTGCCTGTGTGCCGGATGACCGTGACGGCAGCCGGCGAGGTCGAGCTGCGCCGCCAGTTGGCGACGGCGTTGGATTACGGCCGCGGAGTCGTCGAGATCAGCCGCGCGTCTCGGAGCGCGACAGGCGCAACGCAGGTTTTTTCGACTAAACGCGCCTGCCCACGCTGCGGCACAGGCTTCCCGGAACTCGACCCGCGTCTGCTGTCGTTCAATTCGCGGCACGGTTGGTGCAAAAGTTGCTTCGGCACGGGCCTGGAACTCGAACATTTCGACGGCGACCAAACCGGCGAGGAGCCGCAGTGGCGAGACCGCGGCGATCAGCCGGCGCGCGCGTGCGCGAGCTGCGCCGGCGCTCGTCTGAATCCAGTCGCGCTGCAAGTCTTGTTTCGCGGGCGATCGATCGCGGCACTGACGCGCACGCCGGTACAAGATTTCGCGAAACTGTTGCGGACGATCAAACCGCAAGGCCGCGAACGCGACGTCGCCCGCGACCTGCTGGCCGAACTCGAAGCGCGCACGGCGTTTCTCGCTGCGGTCGGTCTCGGCTATCTACAGCTCGACAGAGCGGCGCCCACCTTGTCCGGCGGCGAGGCGCAGCGCATACGCCTGGCCGCCCAATTGGGCTCCAACCTGCAAGGCGTTTGCTACGTGCTGGATGAGCCTACGATAGGCCTGCACCCGCGCGACAACCGGGCCCTGCTCTATACCTTGGATCGGCTGCGCGCGAAGGGCAACACCTTGATCGTCGTCGAACACGACGAGGAAACGATACGCCGTGCCGACGATGTCATCGATCTCGGACCCGGCGCCGGCAAACTCGGCGGCCGCATCGTCGCGCACGGCACCGCTGCACAGCTCATGGGAATCGCCGGCTCGGTGACCGGGCGCTGTCTTGCCGCGCCCTCGACGCACTCGCGCTCGCGCCGCAGACCGGTCGCCGGCGGCACGCCGTCGATCCGCATCGTCGGCGCCGCCTTGCATAATTTACGGCGGATCGACGTGCGCGTGCCGCTCGGACGATTCACCGTCGTGACCGGCGTCTCCGGCTCCGGCAAATCGTCGCTAGCGCGCGATGTCTTGTTCTGCAACGTGCAGAGCCTGTTGGCCGCCAATGCGTGCCGCCGCGAGGCCGCAGCGTTCGGCTGCACGCGCATCGATGGCTGCGAGACCGTGACGCGTGTGCTCGAAGTCGACCAGACCCCGATCGGCAAAACACCGCGTTCGTGTCCGGCGACCTACATCGGCTTTTGGGACGCGATCCGCAAATTATTTGCGGAATCGACCGAGTCGAGAATGCGCGGCTTCACGGCGAGCCGGTTTTCGTTCAACGCCGCCGGCGGCCGCTGCGCGGCGTGCGAGGGCCAGGGGCTGCAGCGCATCGAAATGAGCTTCTTGCCGGACGTGCAAGTGCCGTGCGACGTCTGCCGCGGACAGCGCTTCAACGCCGAGACGTTGGCTGTACTGTTCAAGGGCAAGCACATCGGCGAGGTTCTCGCCATGAGCGTCGATGAGGCCGCCGAATTCTTTGCACCGCACCGCGCAATCCATCATGCGCTGACGTTGCTCGCCGATGTCGGCCTCGGCTATTTGAGCCTGGGGCAAGCGAGTCCGACGCTTTCCGGCGGCGAAAGCCAGCGCATCAAACTGGTCACGGAACTCGCCAAGGTGCGCACCGATGCCGCGGCGCTCGAACAGGCGCGCCGCGACCGCCAGCACACGCTCTATGTGCTCGACGAGCCGACCGTGGGCCTGCACATGGCGGATGTCGACAAATTGATGCGCGTCGTGCAGCGCTTGGTCGACGCCGGCAATTCGGTCGTCGTCATCGAACATAATCTCGACGTAATGGCCGAAGCGGACTGGATCATCGACCTCGGCCCCGAGGGCGGTGACGGCGGCGGGCTGCTGGTCGCCGAAGGGCCGCCGGAGACGGTCATCGCCAAACACCGCGGTCATACCGCGGCGTACTTGCGCAACTTTCTGGCAGATCGCGGTGTCGACTAGAGCGCACGCCGTGCTCGCGTGCATGGCGGCCGTGCTGGTCGCAAGCTGGTGCGTCGGCATACTGGATCGCGGCTATTGGACGCCCGACGAGCCGCGCGAAGCGGACATCGCTTGGCGCATGAGCTGGCAGGCCGACAAGGCCGTGCCGTTGCTGGCGGGCGAGGCATTCTGCGAAAAGCCGCCGTTCGCCTATTGGGTCGCCGGCGCCGCAATGCGGAACTTCGGCAGCGCCGCGTGGGCCGCGCGCCTGCCGAATCTGCTATACGCGGTGATCACCGCGCTCGGCGTCGGCCTGCTGGCACGGCGCGCCGCCGGTTCGCTCGCGGCAAGCGCCGCCGCGGCTGCGATCGCTACGTTCTTGCTCGCCTATCAAACGGCGATCTGGCTCGCGACGGACGCGCCGCTGCTCGCGGCCGTGTCGGTCGCGCTGCTCGGCGAATACATCGGCTTCTATGCGGTCGGGCGCGGCGAGCGTTTGCGCGGCTATCTATTGATGCATGCCGCGTTGGCGGTCGGCTTCCTCAGCAAGAGCGCGGCCGCCTGGATGGTGCCCGCACTCGCATTCCTGACGCTCGTGGTCTGGGAGCGGCGCTGGCGCGAGTTTATGCGCTGGGAACTCTATGTCGGCTTGCTGTTGCCGGCGGCCGCAATATCCACCTGGGTCTGGTTCGTGTATGTCGGCGTCGACGGCGCCGCTCACCTGAAAGTGTTCTTTTGGAATAACCTGATCGGCCGCTTCACCAGCGTCGCCGCCACAGCCGATCTGCAATACGCGACGGGACATCGCAATTCACCCGGCAAGTACCTCCTCGAATTGCCGGTCTACCTATGGCCGTGGACCTTGCTCGCCGCCGCGGCTGCACGGCGCGCGTGGCGGACGCGCCGCGCGCCGCCGGATCAACGCCGCGCGCCGCGTTTCGCCGTCGCAGTATTCGTGCCGACGCTCGCGTTATTGTCGATCGCCGCGACGGCCCGGAATATCTATCTGGCGCCTGCCCTGCCGGGCATCGCGCTGTTGCTCGGCTGGTGGGCGCGCGAGGCAACAGCGGACCCGGACCGCTGGGATTTACGCGCATTGCGTGCGACGGCCCTGATGTTGCTGATCGCGACGATTACGGCCGCCGCCGTGGTCGCGCTGATCGGCTGGGACGCCTGGGACGCCATCGCCGCACACGCGCGCTACGTCGCGGTGGCGGCAATCGGCACGGCGGCCGCCGCCTCGCTCGCACTGTATGCCTGGCGCGCCGCCGCGCGCCGCCGCGTCGCCGCCGCGCTCAGCGCCCTGCTGGTCTGTTACGGTGCGCTGTTGATTTTCCCGGCGTCGCAGGCATATCAGCAGGTGGATCGCTGGCAGGATCTCGGCGCGATCGGCCGCGCCGTGCGCGGCGACATTGGCAACCGGCCGCTCGTGCTGATGGCGCCGGACGAGACCACGCGCGCGTGGGTCGATCTGTATACCCGGGCGACCGTCACCCGGATCGAGGCGCCGATCGACGCCGCTGCAGTCGGTCGGTTGATACAGTTGCTGGCGCGGACGCCGCGCAGCGCCGTCTTGTGGCAGCTCCCCGGCCGCAGCGAAACGCCGCAATTGCACACGCTGGCGCGGCGCTTCGGCTTGGATATGGCGGCCTCCGCACCGGCGCCGATGCCCGCTTGGCTCGGCGCCGCGCACCTCCAAGTCGTCCATCGCTACGCGCTGCCGCACGGGCGCCGCTACGCGCTGCTCGAGCCGCAGCGCTGACGCCGCGCGCATTGACACGCCGCCCGTATTCAGACGCCGCGCGGCCGCAGCGCAATGCGCCGGAACAGCGCCTCATATTCGCCGACCTGGCGGATCCAGGAAAAATCCTGGGCCATCGCGTTGCCCATCAACTGCCGCCACAGCGTCCGATCCGCGAACCAATCTAGCGTCGTATGCAGCGCCCACTCGGCTGCGTACGCATCGAAATCACTGAACACGCAGCCGGTGCCGGCGCGCGTCGCGGCATCGAAATGTGTGACCGAGTCGGCCAAACCACCGGTCCTGTGCACGATCGGAATAGTGCCGTAGCGCAGACTGTACATCTGATTGAGGCCGCATGGCTCGTAGCGCGACGGCATCATAAATATATCGCTGCCGGCCTCGATCAAGTGGGCCAAAGACTCGTCGTAGCCGTTGCGGAACGCGACGCGCCGCGGGAAGCTTCCTACCAAAGAATCGAAAAATCGCACATAGCGTTGGTCGCCGCTGCCCAGGACGATCAACCCGCAGTCGCGTTGCCGCAAAACTTTCGGCAACGCATCGAACAACAGATCGATCCCCTTCTGTTCGGTGAGCCGACTGACCATGCTGAGCAGCGGCGCTGCGGGGTCGAACTGCAAGCCGTTCGCCGTCATCAGCACGCGCTTGTTAGCCGCCTTGCCGCTGATATCTGTCGCATTGAAATGCACTCTCAAATGCCGGTCGTGGCGCGGGTCCCACTCGCGGTAATCGACGCCGTTCAAAATGCCGGTGATGCCGTCCGCACGCGCGCGCAACTCCTGTTCCATGCCCATACCAAGCGGCGCCGTGCAGATTTCGCGCGCGTAGGTGGGACTAACCGTCGTCACGGCGTCGGCAAGTTTTATTCCGCTTCGCAACGAATTGACGCAGCCGCTGCTTAGATCTGCTGCATTCACCAGCGGTTCGCGCGGATCGAGTCCGAGGTCCGCGACGGCGCCGCGCGGCATGATGCCCTGATAGCCGATGTTGTGGATCGTCAGCACCGTTCGCGACCGCGCGAACAAGCGGTCCCAGGCGTACGCGGTCTTCAACATCAGCGGCAGCAGCGCCGAGTGCCAATCGTTGCAATGAAAAATATCGGGCGCGAACTCCAAGCGCTGGCAGGATTCGATGACCGCACGCGTGAATAGCATGAAGCGCCGATATTCGTCCGGATCGTTCGTATAGAACGCATCGCGGTCGAACATGGCCGCACACTCGACGAAAAATGCGTTCAGATCGGTGCCGGGCCACGCGGCCGCGACCAACGAGCATTCGTAGTCGATGCCGGCGATCGCAATCGGGAACCTCTGCAAGCCCTCCACCGGTCGAAACTGCCATGGACCCGCGCGCACGGCGCGATACAGCGGCATGAATGCGCGCACCTCGTGACCCAAACCGTGCAGTGCGGGCACGAGCGCGCCGGTCACGTCGGCGAGACCGCCGGTCTTCGCATACGGCATCATTTCCGAAGTCAGGATGCAAAGTTTCAATGCGGCGGTCACCGCCAAAGTCTAGCAAACGCACTGAAATAAATGTGCGTGCGGTAATCGGTCGAGTATGGCAGTCTCTGGGTCGAGCGCAGAGCTGGCCCGACTTCTCAGCACGATCATATCGGACCCACGCACAAGGACGCCATGATAGGTACGCGACACGCCGCTCGCAGCAACACCGGCCGCTATGTGAGCCGCTTGACGAGCGGCACGTTGGCGGTCGTCATGGCGGGCGGCCGCGGCGAGCGCCTGAAGGCGCTGACGCTGCATCGCTGCAAACCGGCGACGCCGTTCGGCGGCAAGTTCCGGATCATCGATTTCGTTCTGTCGAACTGCGTGAATTCCGGCATTCGCCAAATTGCGGTGCTGACGCAATACAAAGCGCAGTCGTTGATCCAGCATATTCAGCGTGGTTGGAGTTATCTGCGCGGCGAACTCGGCGAATTCATCGAACTGATCCCTGCGCAACAGCAGATCGGCGACTTCTGGTACCGCGGCACTGCCGACGCGGTGTACCAGAACCTGGAATTCATCCGCTCGCACCGCCCGACGCACGTGCTGATACTCGCCGGCGATCACATATACAAAATGGATTACGGTCCGATGATCGCGTATCACGAACAATGCGAGGCCGACGTCACCGTCGGCGTCGTCGACGTGCCGATCGAGCGGGCGAATGAATTCGGCATCCTGACGACGGACGACACGAACCGCGTGACGAAGTTCGCAGAGAAGCCTCAGCACCCGGATCCGATCGCGGGTCAGGAACATCTGGCACGCGCATCGATGGGCATCTACGTGATCGGCATGGACCGTCTCGAGAAAATGCTGAGCGAAGATGCCGCGAATGCGGCCAGCAATCACGATTTCGGCAAGAACATTCTGCCACCGGCCATTCCGACGATGCGCGTCTTCGCGTATCCGTTCCAGGACGTCGAGACGCGCGCACAAAGCTACTGGCGCGACGTCGGCAATTTGGACGCGTTCTACGAAGCAAACATGGAACTCGTCGCGCTGCACCCGGAACTGAATATTTACGATCAGCAATGGCCGATCTGGACGTATCAGGCGCAACAGCCGGCGGCCAAATTCGTGCTAGACGAGGACGGTCGGCGCGGCACCGCGATCAATTCGATGGTCTCGGGCGGCTGCATCATCTCCGGCGCGCTGGTCACGCAAGCACTGCTGTCGACCGATGCCCGCATCGAGGAGGGCAGCCAAGTCGAGAGTTCGGTACTGCTGCCGTCGGTTTCCGTCGGCCGGCGCTGCATCATCAAGCGCTGCATCCTCGATGAGCACTGCGTGATTCCCGACGGCATGCAGATCGGCCAGGACGACGCGTTCGACAAGCAGCGTTTCTATATGACCAAGCGCGGCATCGTGTTGGTCACGCCCGACATGCTGAAGGCGATCCCCTAGCGGGTTAAGGGCGCGGCACCAGGCGAGTCCACGCCTCGATGACCGCGCCGGTATCGATGCCGAGCATCGAGGCCGCGCCCTGCATTTGACCGCACAATACCAGCACCGGCGCGCCCGACGAACCCCAGGGCCGATACAGCGACGGCAACGCCGTGCCGAACAGCACGATTTGCGGGCAGCCGACGGCCGCCGCCGCATGTGCGGGGCCGGAGTCGACCGTGATCAATGCGCTGGCCCGGGCCAGCAGCGCGAGCAAACGCGGAATCGGCAGGTCATCGGCGATATTGACGAGCCCATCGACGTTCGCGAGCGCCGCGAGTTCTTGGTTTAAACCAAATTCCGGCCCGGTGCCGATCAACACGAGCCGGTGCTGCGGACGATCTTTTCTGACGTACCGGATGACCTCCGCCCACCGCGACAGCGGCCAATATTTGTGGTTGACCGCGAGCCGTTTGGGGCCGCGGCGCATCGTGCGCTTGTTGCCCGCCTGAATCAGTATCAGTGGTGCGCCCGCGAAACCGCGCGCGCCGGCCCACGCATCGAGGTCCGCACACGCGGCCTCGTCGGCCCGCAAGCCGCAACCGGCGATACCGGTGGCCGACCCCGGCGGCGGCCGGTGCGCCCAAATTGGCGGCGTGATTTGCGCCAAGCGCGTCCACTGCTGCGTCGCATGTTCGCCGGCCCGCAGCGGATAATCTTTGACATCGACGACATGACGGTCGGTGAATCCGGCGCGTGCCAACAGTGGCCGCGCCGCATCGTTGGCGTCGCAGAACCACGCCGGTCCCGGGCCGCGCAGGCGCAATCGACGCACGGCGCGGCGCTGATCGGCAGCAAGCCAATACGGCGTCTTGCGGCTGCGCACGGCGATGATATCGCCGACACCGGGTTGCCCGCGCAGCAGCGGTTCGCTCCAGGGCCCGGAGGTGACGATGTCCACCGGACGGCGCCAGATCGCGTGCAGTTCGCGGATCAAGGCGGTAATCAGCACCATATCGCCGAAGGCTCCGCAGCGCAGGACGAGCGGCCGGCCGCAGTCTTCGATACGCGCCTGCACCGCCGTCAGGCGCCGGCCGCCGGCGCGCAAACCCAGCGGATCGGGCTCGTGCCGACGACGGATTGGTCCGCGGCGCGCGCCATCGCTCCTTGCGTCAAAGAAAACCTGCCTGGCACGAGCACTCCGACTGGCGCGGATCCGCGGTGCCGCCCAGTTTACTAGGGCGCACGGCGTCTGGCTTGCCGGCAGCGGCCGCCGGCGCTGGCGGGGCGCGCGGCGGTGCTGCCTGACGGTGCATTGAATTCATTCGGGGGTGCGCCGGGTCCGCGCAATGCTATCCTTGCGCGCTTTATCTCGGTCAAGAGCGCCAGCAACGGCGCCGATGGAACGGTGAGTTACGCATGATTCTGGTCATCGACGTCGGCAATACCCGCCTCAAGTGGGCGTGGCTGACGAGTGCGGGGCTGTCCGATCAAAAGGCCATCGTGCATCGGAACTCGAAACCCGAACTGTGGACGGCCGCGCTGTTCGACACGCCGCAAAAGCCGGACCGCGTACTGATCTCCAACGTCGCGGGTGTGACGATGGGTAAGACCCTAGCGCGGCTCGCAAAACTCTCGTTCGGCGTAAGCGCCCAGTTCGTCACGGCGAGCCCCAATTTCGAGGATTTGACGAACGGCTACCTGGACCCGACGCTGCTCGGCCCCGACCGTTGGCTCGCCGTGATCGGTGCGTGGACGATTGCCCGGTCAACGTTATGCGTTGTCGACGCCGGAACCGCTGTCAAGGTCGACAGCGTCGATGCGCACGGCCAACACTTAGGCGGCCTGATCGCGCCCGGCATGCATATGATGCGCGAGGCTTTGCTGAGCAAAACCAGCGATATTGCCAAAGCGGTCGAACAAGGTACGCCGTCGATGGCCGGCGTACTCGCCAACAACACGATCGGCGCCGTGTCGCGCGGCGCATTGTTCGCACTGGCGGGCTTGGCGGACCGGACCGCGGAAGTCATCGAGCAAAGCACGGGCGTCAAGCCGAAACTATTCGTCACCGGCGGCGACGCGGGCATGATCAGCGCGGCGATGCGCACGCGCGGCGAGACCGTGCCGGACCTCGTACTGCAGGGCTTGGCGGTGCTCGCCGCCCAGCCCCACTGAGGGGCCAGAGCGCGATGCTGAGGACGCGGGCGCCGACGAAATCGTCGCTTGCCGTCAGCGTGGCGGTCGCGCAGGCGCCGACGGCATTGCCGAGATGGTCCCGTCGCATCGGCCGATGATAACGCACCCGTGCAGAAACGCGGCGGCGTCTCGCGCGGAACGCTGCGCGATCTCGAGCTGCGGCAAATGGCCGACCTGAGGGTAGACGATCATTCGCGCTCCCGGGATTGCCGCGGCGAATCTGGCCGCGTTTTTCGGCGCGATCAGCGGATCGTTCGCGCCGTGCAGCACCAGCGTCGGCACGTGCACGCGGCTCAACGTGTCAGTATCCGCCTGCGTGAGGCCGTTCAGATTGGCGGCCATCAGGATCGGGCGATGGCCGGGCGCGCGCTGCAGCTCGGCCCATCGCTCGACGAGCGGCGTCGTGATCAAAGTCCGATCGTATACGTCCAGCCGCAAGGTTTGATCGATCAACGCTCGGTTGTCGATGCGGCTCAAGATCGCCCTTACCAGCCGATATTTCAGCATCCGAAACGCCAACGGCAGGCCGGCCGGCGGCACTTCGGCGGGCCAGCCGGCGGCGTCGAGGAGAATCAAGCCAGTGATCCATGCCGGGTGACGCACGGCGAGCTGCCACGCCACGGCGCCGCCCATCGAGTTGCCGGCCACCGCGAACGGCGGCAACTTAAGTTCCTGCGCGAACGCGGCGACGAAATCGGCGAGCGCATCGGCGCACAGAACACTGTGCTGCGGTGCGCGCGTCAATCCATGACCCGGGAAGTCTGGGCAGATCAGATGAAACTCGCGCGCAATTTCCCGCCGCCAACCCTCCCAGGTCGCAAACGAATCGCCGAATCCGTGCAGCAGCACGAGCAACGGCGATTCCGGATCGCCGTGCGCCTGATAATGTACGTGCAAGCCGCCGGGAAGATCCACGAACCGCGACGCCGGCGACGCGTATTTCGCCTCCAGAGTGGCATACGCGATGTCCGGACCGCGCAGCTTCAGCCATGCCGATGCAGCCAGGACGGCGAGGAAGGCGGCACAGATGCCAAGGTACATCGGCACCGCGGCAGCCTAATAACCGATGCCTATGCACACGCCGAAGGTCGCGGCTAGAAGCGGTAACCCACCGTGAACGGCACATATTCGATCGGTGCCGTCGACGTGCTGATGCGGTGATACCGGGCCTCGATGAACCAGGAGCGCCCATAAGGCAGCGCGAACTCCACGCCGATGCCGGCGTTCCAACCGAACTTCGTGACGCCGTTCGACGCGACGACGTTGCTGCCATAGCCGTAGCCGCCGTCGCAGAAACCCGAGAACGGGTCGCAATAGTAGTAACCGCTGTAGAACGGGACGGTTTGCGTCAATTCGACGCGGCTATGGTAGACACCGACTCCGGCGATACCGTAAAAGCGGACGCCGTACATGATGGGAATGTTGTACACGGCATTGCCGTTCGCCGACCAGAATTGGCCGTAACCGCTGTCGATCTGCGTGTTCGTCGTCTGCTGCCCGGCACTGATCAAATTCGTCGTGGCATTGTGGGTGCTGTAGGCGAGATCTAAGCGCAGATCAAGCGGATCGCCGCGCGAGGGGGTCAGAGTCACGCCGAAGCCGATCATCGGGCCGCCTTGCAAATAGTCGGCGGTGGTGCCGAGCGTTTCACTATAACCGCCCATGATGTGCCAGTGCACCACGGGCGCCATCTGCGCCCGCGCGGCGCCGGCGGTGCCGGTCAAGGCGGCCAGCGCGACGCCCGCCGCGCCTAGTAATCTCGACATCTACATACTCCTCGGCAATTCGTCGCATCTCGCGAATTCGACACGCCCGCTAAAACCCGATCCACGGGCCGGCTACGCCGGCCGCCGAGTGCGACTCGAATGCTACATAGACGTTCCTGCCGTAAAAGAACGGCAATCCCCAATCGAACGCATTCGCGGCAATCAACCCGGCCGGCCCGCCAAGATCCGGCAGCACCGACCCGCCCGTCGCGAAATCCGTTTCAGCATTGTCGACGGCGAAGTCGATCGTCGCGGCATTGCCGTTGCCGCCTTGAATGACCGCGCTGAGCGTGACCGTCGATGTCGGGCAGTAGAACGACGGCTGGTTGGTGCAGGTCGGCAACGTGTTGTCGGTGAAGAAGTACGCGTTCGAGCCGGAGTCGATGATGCTGTTGCTCAACGTTGCGCCGCCAAATTGCGTCGTCACCGTGCCGGAGTTGGGATCCACGGTGTAGACGCTCGCGCCCGCTGCAAATGCATTGTCGGATTGGGTGCCGATGCCGAAGATCAACGTTCCGGTCACGGTCGCAATCGGACCGGGCACGGTCGGCAGCGCGAGAATGATCCCGTTGTTGTCGCCGGCGAACAGCCCAACCGGGTTCTGCAATTGCTGGTAGAGAGAGACCGCCACCGGCGTGCAGCTGCCGGTGGCGGGGCAGTCATAATAAGCGCCGCTCTGCGGACTCGCCGCACAGGCGGCGCCGCAATCGGTCAGGAAATTGCCGATGCCGAGGATGGCGTTCGCGCCCAACGCCTGCACGGTATCTTCTTGGGGCCCCATCACGCACGAAGCCGGCACCGGCGCGGCGGCGGTATCGCCGATGACTTGTATCGGTACCGACGCGGCCGTCTCGCCTCCGATCACGATGTCGGCAGTGCGGACGGTTCCCCAGCTGTAGCCGTCGGCGAACTGCGCACATTCGTCGAGCGGATTGCCGTAAGTATCGCTAGTCTGGGGCAACTGCGCCGGCGCGAGCGCAGTGCCGAACGCCGAAGCCAGTACCCGCAGGCCGGTGGAACCGGTATCGACTTGCACATGATCGATCGTCTGGCATTGGTTCGCGCTGCCAGGTGCACAGATGGTGACCGTCGTATAAATCGTGTTAACCGCACCGCCGGCCGCCGCTGGACCGTTGTCGACGGTCACGGCCACGGTATTCATGCCGCCGCCGCCGCCCCCGCCGCCGCCGCCGTAGCCGACGGCGTTATTGCCGTACCCTCCGCCACAGCCGGCAACGAGTCCGCATAAACCGATCAGCACGGCGGTCGTAGCGGGACGTCGAAATGAAACGCGCATGGGCTTTTTCTCGGTGTTAGGTCAGCGGAGGTCGGCGCGCGTGACTCCGCTTGGCAGCAACGCTGGGACATAGGCTTGCCCGCGTGCACCGCGCTGATAGCGGATGGCGGTCATGACCAGATCGGGAGTACGGATCGAAAGCAGGTGATGGCCGGTTCGCCGCAGCCTGGCCGCCGCCACGTACCGGTCGAAATACTGACCAAGCAAGAGTTTGAGGTTCGGTACCTGCGTCCCGTTCCAGGTAACCGCAAACACCTTCCCCGAACGCGCGGCATATTCACGCACGGTCTGGCCCGACGCAGCGCGGATTTCGTGCACCTCGTAAGTCTGCATCGGCACGACCGACAGCGTGCCGCGCAGCATCGCCTTGTCATGCGCGACCGAGGCCATATTCTCGCCGAGCGCCGCGAAGGCCGCCCGCGAGGGCGCGAGTGTCGCTGCGATCAGCACGGCGAGCAGCAGGGCGAACAGCCGCCGTGCCCGAATTTCTGGACTAAAAATGCTCAAGGTTTGCAATCCGTTCCCCCGACTTGTTGCGCCGACGTCACAACGGGTAGGACCGGCCGCGACCGGATAGGTTCCTCGAGATGCGCCGCCCGGAGTCCACCCGGCGGACTCGTACGCCCCCGCCTGCGCGCCTCAGCCGTCCAGCAAGTGCATTACGCTCGGGTGATAGCGCTCGCCGGCGGCGGCGGCGCGCGGTGCGACGGCGTCGATCCGCTCGAGATCGTGCTGAGTCAGCGCGATTGCGGCGGCCGCGAGGTTGTCCTCCAAGCGCGCGCGATTGGTCGTGCCTGGGATCGGCACGATGTTCGGCGCTTGCGCGAGCAGCCAGGCGAGTGCCAGTTGCGAAGGCGTACACGCCTTTTCCGTCGCGATCAGCTTGATCCGATCGACCAGCGCGAGATTCTTCGCGAAGTTCTCGCCTTGGAAGCGCGGCGAATGCCGCCGCCAGTCGTCCGCGGCAAGATCCGCCAATTTGCCGAACCGCCCGGCAAGGAAGCCGCGGCCTAACGGACTGTAGGCGACGAAACCGATCCCGAGTTCGCGCACGGTCGGCAGAATCTGATCCTCCGGATCGCGGCTCCACAGCGAATATTCGGTTTGCAGCGCGCTGATCGGATGGACTTTGTGCGCGCGCCGAATCGTCGCCGGCGCCGCTTCCGATAGACCCAGGTAGCGCACCTTGCCCTGGCGGACGAGATCTGCCATCGCCCCGACCGTCTCCTCGATTGGAATCTTTGGATCGACGCGATGCTGGTAATACAGATCAATCGTCTCCAGCCCAAGCCTTTGCAGTGAACCTTCGCAGCAGGCACGCACGTAATCCGGGCTGCCGTCGACGCCGCGCGCGGTGCTGCCGGCTTCACGCACGATCCCGAACTTGGTCGCAAGCACGACCGAGGCGCGCCGGCCCTGCACGGCCTTGCCCACCGTGCGCTCATTCGTGTGCGGCCCGTACACATCGGCGGTGTCGAGCAGCGTGACGCCGAGGTCCAGAGCCCGGTGAATCAACGTGACGGCCTCGCTTTCGCTCGCCGCGCTGCTGCTGTAGAAATCCGACAGTCCCATGCAGCCGAAACCCAGTTCCGCAACGCGCAAACCTGACGTACCCAGCGCCCGCATTGGCAGCATTGCGATTCCTCACTTTTTCCTGAATCCGGCGACGATCAGCACGAAGCCGGCGCCGAGCGCTACGCCGCCGATCCACGGCGGTACGGACTGCTCACGGTTGACCTTAGCCTCGATGTCGCCGAGTTTGAAGACACTTTGCTCGGTCGGGTAGGTCGGCGATTTGATCAATATGAACAGGCCGGCGGCAAGCAGCAACGCGCCCACAATCTGCAAAATACGCATGTCAATGAACCTCGCGACGTCGTTCAGCCGGTATTGGCGATGCTCGATTCTAGACCTCTGCCACCACTTTGGCAGCGGCGATTCGCGACGGCGCGAATTTGCGCGGCGGCGTCGGTCTCGTTACGCTCAATTGCGCCCCAGCATCGAATACCGCGCCACGCTTCGCCGAGGGAAGACCGATGAAAATCCACACGAAACGGTTTCGAGTTCGCAAAGGCCGCGAGGTCAAGCTGCAGCAGTGGCCGACGCGCATCGGCGCAATCTACCGATCCGACGCCCATTATGCGCAATTGCTGCAGGAACAGGTTCAGGAACTCAGCGCGCAGCAGCAGCGCCTGTACGCGTCCGGACGCCATGCGCTGTTATTGATATTCCAGGCCATGGACGCGGCCGGCAAGGACGGCGCGATCGCGCATGTCATGTCGGGCGTCAACCCGCAAGGGTGCCAGGTCTTCAGCTTCCAGCATCCGAGCGCCCAGGAGCTGCGGCATGACTTTCTATGGCGGACCACGCGCGACCTGCCCGAACGCGGCCGGATCGGCATTTTCAACCGCTCCTATTACGAAGAAGTGCTGATCGCCCGCGTCCACCCGCAGATCCTGCAAAGCGAGAACTTGCCCGAGCCGCGACCCGGGGGCGAGTCGATCTGGCGCAGCCGTTACCGGTCGATCCGGGATCTAGAGAGGCATCTGCATGACAACGGCACACGCATCATCAAGTTTTTCCTGCACCTGTCCAAGGAGGAACAACGCAAACGCTTCCTCGAACGCATTGACGAGCCGGCAAAGAACTGGAAATTCAGCGCCGCGGACATTGATGAGCGCCAATTCTGGAAGCGGTACATGCAGGCGTACGAGAAAGCCTTGAGCGCGACTAGCACCGCGCATGCGCCTTGGTATGTCGTGCCTGCCGACGACAAGCGCAACGCGCGCCTGATCATCTCGCGAATACTGCTAGATACGACCGCCGCATTAAAATTACAGTTCCCGAAGACCAGCGCGAAACGCCGCCAAGAGCTGCGCGCGCTGCGCAAGAGTCTCGCGCAGTAGCGCCGATCCGGCCGGCGCACCGCGGCCGGCGCACGGCGGCGGGCGCACCGCGGCGGGCGCGCGTGCGGCCGGCGCCGCAGGCGGCTGCGAGGACGAGGATTTTACCCTGGCCGGTTCACCGGTAGGGGAGTTCGGTTCGCTCGGCCGGGATCTTGAGATCCGCGAAGCTCATCGCGTGCATCGGCTCCTGCATAGAGACGTCGCAGCACGGCGGGCAGTAAATCCGGCAAGTCCTCCGCCAACAGCCCCGGGCCGAATGCGGCGGCCGCGGCGCCGTGAATCCAAACCGCGGCGGCAGCCGCGAGAAACGCATCCATGCCCTGCGCGAGCAGCCCGGCGATGACCCCGCCGAGCACATCGCCCGAACCCGCGGTTGCGAGCGTTGCCGGTGCGTTCGCGTTGATGATCGCGCGGCCATCGGCCGCGGCGATGACCGTATCGCTGCCTTTCAGGACGATGACGGCGCCAAGCCGTCTCGAGGCTTCACGGACGCGCCGGAGTTTATCGCCGCGGGCGGCGAACAGGCGGCGGAATTCCCCTTCGTGCGGCGTCAATACGCAGGGCCCTCGGATCGCACTCGCGAGCGCTTGCGGATCGCCCTTGAACGCCGTGATCGCATCGGCATCGAGCAGCGTCGGGCGGCCCGTCGCAAGCATCGCGAACACACGCATGCGCGTCGCCTCGCCGCTGCCCGCACCGGGTCCGATCAGGAATGCCGACAGCCGGGAATCGGCGAACATTCGCGCGAAATCCTCGTCTGCCGCGAACGGCCTGACCATGATGCTGGTCAATGCCGCGGCGTAGATCGGCAGCGCAATCTCCGGCACTGCGATCGTGGTCAGACCGGCGCCCGCGCGAGCGGCGGCGCGTGCGGCCAACCGCGCGGCCCCGGTCATCGGGTAGCCGCCGCAGATCAAGACATGGCCACGCGTGTACTTGTTGCCGGCGTCCGCCGGCCGCGGCAACTCCGCCAACCACAGCAGCGGATCGTTCTCGAATGTGTCCGGCGCAATGCGTTCGAGCGCGGCCGTCGCGATGCCGATGTCGGCGACGACCGTCTCGCCGCACAACGTACGCCCCGGCAGCAGCAGGTGACCGGGTTTCTTGCGAAAAAAGGTCACCGTCAGCGTCGCGGCCACGGCACCGAGAGCTTCGCCGGTATCGCCGTAGACACCGCTCGGCAGGTCGACCGCGACGATTGGCAGGCGTTTGTCGGCAGCGGCAGCCAACGTATCGCCGGCCGCCGCGTCGAGCGCGCGGCGCAACCCCGCGCCGAATATCGCATCGACGACCAACTCGGCTGAGTCCAGAGCCGCCGGCGCGAGCGGTTCAATCTGTCCATTCCAGCCCAGGACGTGCTGCCGCGCTGCAGCGCGCAACCGATCGCTAGACCCGAGCAGCGCGACGCGAACCGGCCATCCGGCAGCAGCGAGCAGGCGTGCGGCGACGAAGCCGTCGCCGCCGTTGTTGCCTGGTCCGCACAACACCGTCACCCGCCGTGCGCACCAACGCCGTTCGATCTCGCGGGCAACGGCGCGGCCCGCGTTCTCCATCAGCACGGCCGCCGGAGTGCCGGCGGCGACGGTCAGCCGGTCGGCTTCTTCCATGCGCGCCACATCGAGCAGGGCCATGAGGCCGTTCATCGCGGTGCGTGAGGGGGAGGCGCACCGCCCGTCTGCGGCGGCACCGTGTCGTAGCGCGTCAGCAGCGCGGCCAACAGGGCCAGATATACGCGTTTCATCGGCGCGATCCTAGCGCGTGTGCGGTCGCCGCGCGAATTACCGCGGCGGGATCATCCCCGCGGTTTCGCCGTGCGCACGGCCGTGAGGGCGTCGAACAGACTGTCCTTGGGGAGTTCCGCGCATTTGGCCGCCAAGGCCGCGCGAAATTTCGGCAAAGCGCCGGCATCGAGACGATGCCCGCCGGACTTGCCGACGGCGAACCCGAACAGCCACATCATGATCGTGTCGGCGCTGTCGATGTCGGTACGTCGCATGTCCGCGTCGCGCGATTCAAACGTCGCGCAGCCGAGAGTGCTGAGGTCCATCGGATTGGCACGGCGCAGCGGGACGACCGCCACAGCATCCAGCAGGCTCATGGCCGGGTGACTCTTGCACTGCTCGTCCAGGCCGTTGGCGAACGCCGGCAACGCGTTGCCGTACATGACGTGGGCGCCGGACCTCGCAACGGTGAAGCCGAACAGCCACATCAGGAGATTGAGCGCATCGGGCGATGCAGCCGTTGGCGCTGGCGCGGAAGCTGGATTCATGATCTGCGTTTCATACTTGTCGCAAGTGAGTGTCGACAGATTCAACTGGGCGCCACGGCCCACGCTAGGCAACAAACTGGCCGCAAGCGCGCATACGTGAAAAGCTTTGTTGAGTAGCCTGGGCCGGCTACAGAGCCCAGGGCCTCCCCGGAACCGGTTGTGGGGATTTTTGCCGTCCGGCTCTTCCCGGGATGTGTCTTGCGGTCGCTTAGTCATCGTTCATCTCCAGTTGGATACCATGATTCGCGCTTTAGGTAGAGGCAGGTCCTCGATTAGCAGTCTCCAGCAGTCATCGCCGATAGCGACTGCCTACTATTGCCTCCCAGAATTACGACCCTGTCGGCCTGCGGACAACAACCTCACGAGGCTCAATCACTTCACGTTACAGCCCGTCCGTCGCTCTGCCTACGCTTAACCCCTGTCGTTACCTCCATGAGTCCAAGGCTCGATTCCCGGTGGGGTGGCTTGCCCCTTTCCGGTGCAGGATTTTCACCTGCTGAAAACACCAAGCTTCGCCTGGCGCTGCGTAAATCGCCTCCAACACCTCGCGTACTACATTCTGGACCACCTTATCCTCGGTGGCCGAAATGCCGATCCGGCCCGTCTGACCCTGCTTCTCCTTGGGAATGAGCCCCGTCGGATCGGCTGCTACCGCTTTGACCGAAGTGGCCCTGCTGCCTTCTGGCAACATGAGGCCTTGGGCACCGGAATGATGGCAATGACGAGGCTGCATGCTCACGGCTCACACTCTCACGTACCTACACATCAACGAAACGGTTACCCGTCCCGCTGCAAGCCTCGTTACCAACCTGCGGGTCTACTCATGCCCCTCCCTTCAGACCAGACTTTCCTGGTCGCTTCCATGAACATTCCCGTGGGTGACCGAGTGCCGCGTACTTATACAATGGCTGCCGCGGTTGATGCCATCGAACTGCGCGGCGGCAGCCCTGAATCGGCGCGTAGCGCGCTATAATTATCGGCCATGCGCGGGCGGAAACGGACGATGGACGACACGATTCCTTACCTTGATATCCGGGCGCTGTTCAGCGGAGCGACGCCGCAGCGCGAACAGGCGGACGGGGCGATCATGGCCGCGGCGGCCGATTCCGGCTTTTTGACGGTCAGCGGCTTTCCGGATGACGTGCGCGTCGATGCGCGCACGCGCGCCGATTTGCTGCGCATATTCGAACTGCCGGAAACGGCAATTCGCAAATTGTGGCGGCAGAAATTCGATCCGGCGCACGCAAACATCTATCGGGGCTGGTTTGCGCTGCAGCGCGGATTCTTGACCAGTAAGGAAGGCATCGACCTCGGTGCGGATGTCGCCTATGGCTCGTCCGTCGTGCGTGCCGATGACCCGCTGCGCGAGGCGACGCCGCTGCCGCCGCCAGCACTGCTGCCCGGTTGGCGCGAAACAGTCGCGGCCTATTATCGGGGCATGGAAAAGGTCAGCCAGGCGCTGCTGCGCTCGATCGCGCGCAGCCTCGGATTGCCTGAACGCTATTTTGATCCCGCGTTCGAGCGGGGCCTGTCGACCTTGCGGCTGATTCGCTATCCGGTGCGCACCGACGTGGACCGCGTAGCCGAATCGAATTCCGGCGTTTGGGTCGCGCACGGCGGCAAGCGCCGCTACCTCACCGGGGCGCCGCACGTCGACTCCGGCTTCCTGACTCTATTGGCCCAAGACGGCGTCGGCGGACTGCAGGCGCGCCATCGCAACGGACAGTGGATCGATGTACCACCGACCGAGGATGCACTGGCGGTCAATTTCGGCAAGGTGCTCGAGCGTTGGTGCGGTGGACTCATCAAGGCGACCGAGCACCGCGTAATCGGCTCAGGCTCGGAGCGCATGTCGATCCCTTTTTTCTACGAAGCGCGCGCCGATGCGGAGATCCGCCCGCTGCCGATGCCCGACGCCGCGGTTTTTGAGCCGTATCTGTTCGGCGATTACCTCTGGGCGACGACCACGCAGTTCGTCGAGTTCCAGGGTTTGGAATCCTTGCGCAAGCCGTTGCGGCCGATGGCCGCTACCGCCGTCCCGGCTCGCTAACGTACCGATGGCGCGACCATGGCTTGCGCTCGGCAGCGGCGACGACGGATTTGCGTATAATTCCGCCCAATTCACGCCGACTTAGCACAGTGGTAGTGCAACGGTTTTGTAAACCGTAGGTCGGGGGTTCGAATCCCTCAGTCGGCACCACCCTACAAGGGGTCCTGAGCCGCAGCGGCGACCGGATCTGCTGTATAAACTGTGGCTGCACGCACCGCGCGCCACGATAATACCCATGACCGCCAGCGAACATCGAGCGAAACCGCCGCCGCACCGCCAGCCGGACCGCGCACGGCGCAAACTCACCGGCCCGCGACGCCTCAAACTCGGCGAGCGCGATGTCGTCACGCGGGGAATCGCACCGCCGCTGTTCCAAGACCTCTTCCACTATTTCATGGCGGTCAGCTGGCCGCAGCTGTTCGCCACGATCGCCGCGTTCTTTCTCGCCTTCGATGTGCTGTTCGGCTTGCTTTACCACGTCGTGCCAGGATGTGTCGCGAACTTGAATCCTCCCGGCTTCGTCGGCGCGTTCTTCTTCAGCGTGGAAACGCTGGCGACGGTCGGGTATGGGCAAATGTTTCCGCAAACTCTATACGGCCACATCGTGGCGGCAATCGAGATCTTCATCGGCCTAATGTCGTTGGCGCTGATCACCGGGATCATGTTTGCGCGCTTCTCGCGGCCCAAAGCGCGCTTTCTGTTCGCGCGCTACGCCGTCGTGCGCCCGATCGACGGCAAAACCACGCTGATGTTTCGGGCCGCCAACGAACGCCAAAACATCGTGCAGGAAGCCGCGGCGCGGCTGCACATGCTGCGCGACGAGGTGACCGAGGAAGAATATCGGATCCGGCGCATCACGGATCTGAGGCTGGTGCGCGCCGAGCATCCGTTGTTCGTTCTCGGCTGGAATATCATGCACGTCATCGATGATGCCAGCCCGCTGATGGGGCAAACTGCCGCGTCTCTGCGGCAATCAACGGCTTCATTCATCCTCAGTGTAAGCGGCACCGACGAAACGACCGGCCACGTGCTGATGGCTCGGGCCGAGTACCGCAGTGAAGACATTCGTTGGAACGAAACTTTCCGCGATATTCTGGAAGTAGCCGAGGACGGTACGCTGCATTTCGACTTCGCGAAGTTCGACGACGTCGAACCGCTGCACGACGCCCAAACAAAGCATCCGCAGCGCTGACCGGACCGCCGGATCGCGCGGCCGATGCCCGTTCTGCCGGTTGCGCCGCCGGCGCTTGGCGCGCAATCCGCCCGGTCGAGGTCAGTTCAAATGCGCCTGCACGTCGGTCTCGATGCTTTCCGGCTTGTCCGCCGGCGCATACCGTTTGATCGGTACGCCGTCTTTACCCACGAGAAACTTCGTGAAATTCCATTTGATCGCCTCGAAGCCGAAAATCCCCGGCCGTGATTCCTTCAGGTATTGATACAACGGATGCGTATCCTCGCCGTTGACCTTGATCTTGGCGAACATCCGGAAGCTGACGCCATAGATCGTCGAACAAAACTTGTTGATCTCGGCCTCGTCGCCCGGCTCCTGGTGGCCGAACTGATCGCAGGGGAATCCGAGTACCTCGAGGCCGCGCGCGTGATATTTCTTGTAAAGCCCTTCCAGCCCCGCATACTGCGGCGTGAAGCCGCATTTGCTGGCCACATTGACGATCAGCATCGGCTGGCCGCGAAATTGCGCCAATGGCAGATCCGTACCGTCGATCGTGCGCGCCGAGAATTCGTAGACGTTCATTATCGCTCCCTCGCGACGCCATCAAGGAGGCCGCTATTTTGCACCTTACACCGCGGCGCCGATCCGCGGGCCAGGCGCTCACCTGGCCCCGTGCATCAGCCGCGTAATCCACGGCGCCGCCAGCAGAAATACCGCCGCCGCGCCGAGTCCTATCCAATACAGTGAGCTATAGACCTGCGCGTAGCCGGCGATGCCGGGGATCGCAGCGGTGGTTGTCAAGGCCGCGATCTGACCGGACACGTCGTACGCAATCGCGACGCCGAAGAACCAGCCCCCCATCGCGAGTGAAGCCTCATCCGGCGCGGCGAGCCGCGTCACCATCGCATAGCCGATCGGCGACAGAGCCAGCTCACCGACCGTCTGCAACAAGTAGCATAGCGCCAACAACCACCACGACACGCGCCCGCCCGCATCCGCCCAATGGCCGATTCCGTAGGCGGTGACGCCGTAGCTCAAAGCCACCAGCAGCAGGCCGATGCCGAATTTTCGCGGCGTCGACGGATTGCCCCCACGCTTGTCCAGCCACGGCCACAGCAACGCCATGAACGGCGCAAGCACGAGGATGTACAAGGGATTGAACGACTGGAACAGCGTGAAATCGAACGGCGCGCGGACGAAATCGCGCGCAAAGAAGTTCAGCGAACTGACCCCTTGCAAGCTCAAGGCCCAAAACGCGATGTTGGCGGCGAACAGCAACAGCATCGCCATGTACCGCTGTGCTTGTACTCTATCGCGCCTGCGCACGCCGCTGACGATAAAATACACCACCAGCAAGCCCATCAGCGCATACATCGCGATATCCAGCACCTGCGGATGCTGCAGCAGCAATGCGGTGGGATACAGGACGGCGAGCATGACCAGCAGCACCTTGAGCATCGCCCGCGGCCGCTGCCGTTGCGGCCCCGCAGGAACAATGCCTTGCAATCGCTTGCCGCGCCGCTGCAGCAGGAGCGCGGCAAGCGCCATGCCGATGCTCGCCGCGATGAAGCCGTAACGGTAGCCGTAGTGGTGGCCTATCCAAGCGGCGCAGATGAACGGGGCGACGAACGCGCCGAAGTTGATCGCGAGGTAAAAGAGCGTGTAGCCCGCATCGCGACGCGGATCATCACCGGGGTAATTGCGTCCGATCAACACCGTGAGCGGAATGCTGAGGCCCGCGCCGAGCACATACAGAGCCAGGGCCAGCTCGAAACCGAGTAGACCGGGCCACGCCATCAAGGCGCCGGCCAGCGCGCCGAGCCACAGCGCCACCTGCAAGGCGCGCACCTCGCCCAAGATATTATCGGCGACGTAGCCGCCGATGATCGGCGTTGCATATAACAAGGCGCCGAAGCCGCTGACCAGCCGATCGGCGTGGCGCATCGCGTCGCCGGCCGCGAGCGCGGCGAAAAATGTTTGCGCGATGTAGGGCGCGAGAAACGCACGGAAACCGTAAAAGGCGAAGTTCAAACCCACCGTGACGCCGAGCAGCATCCACAATTGCCGCGGGTGGCCCCAGCGATCGTTCTTTACCGGCTTCCAATTCATGGCAGAGGGTCACCTTTGGGGCCGCCGGCCGCATTGGTACGCCGCGGCGCGATTTGCCGTGTCGTCGGCCTCGAATAGCATCATGGCGGCGCCAATTTCTCCGCCAAAACCAAGCGCTACTGTACCAGGCCGGCGCATGCCCATGGGTTTGTGTGCGAATTGCGGTAGGATTCGCGCGTGTTCAAAACGGACGTTCCTCACAGACGATGCACTGCCGCGATCATTGCGCTAGCCGCAGTGCGCAGCGCCGCCATCTCCGCCATCGCCCTCGGCGCTGCCGGCACGGCGGCCGATGCCGCGGCGGCGACGGCCGCCGCGGCACCGCGATTCGTGCTGCAGGCACCGCTGACAGGGCCCGGGGTCATCGACCTGTTGAATCAAACGATCGAATGGTATCGAGGCCTCACGACGGAACAGCGCATCGCGACGGAACCCAGCGACCTGGTGATTCTGTCGGAAAATCGCCGGACTTCGCGCGAGATCATCGGCTTGGCGTTTGCGATCGCACGTCTCGATGCTCACCTGCTCGCAAAGGCGAGTAATCGTGCGCCGGGGGCGGCCGCGCCGGCCGGGTCGTCGCCAGGCTTGATGCACCTGCAAAAGAAATTGACGGCAGATGCGCAATCGATCGAGGCGGAATTGGTCGACGCACAGCGGCAGCTGCCGGCCGCGCGGCGCAAACAGCGGGCCGATCTGCAATCCAAGATCTCCGAACTGTATGGTGAACGCGATTTGGTCAACGCGCGCTTGAGCGTTCTCGACACGATGTCGCAGTTCATGAGCACGAGCGGATCTCTCGGCGCGACCAACGGCACCTTGAAGGCGCAAATCGCGGCGATGGCCAACGTACTTCCCGGCGCCGCGGCACCCACCGCAGTGCCCACGGCTGGCGCCAAACCAGCCGCGCCGGAAACCTCGGCGCCCTACGCCTTGCGCAGCGGCGCAGCGGACGGCGGCGGCCTGTGGGATTTGGCTGCAAGCGTCGTTCGCTTGTCACGCAAACAACGCAGTATCGGCGCGATCGACCGCAGCACTGTGGCGCTGCAGGCCACATTCGTGAGCATTCGCGCGCCGCTGATCGACCACGTCAAGGTGCTCGCGGCGCGCGGCGATCAACTCGCAGCGCAGGCGGATACGGCCGACAGCGCGGCGTTGAGCGCCATGCGCGGCAAACTCGACGCCCTAGCCGACGAATTCAAGCAAACCTCGGCGCTGCTGATCCCGCTCATCAAAGTGACGATACTATGCAATCAATACCGCAATAATCTCGCCAGTTGGCGCAGCGCGATCCACGATCAATACCGTAGCGCCCTCAAGGCGCTCGGTGTGCGTGTCGGCGTTTTGCTTGCGCTGCTCGTGATCGTGTTCGCCGCGGCGGAAGTGTGGCGGCGCGGGGTGTTTCGATACGCGCGCGATGCGCGCCGCCGGTACCAGTTGCTGCTGCTGCGCAAGATTGCCCTTTGGTCGCTCGTCGTCGTCATCATCGGCTTCGCCTTCGCGAGCGAACTCGGCTCCATCGCCACCTTTGCCGGGCTCATCACGGCGGGCGTGGCGCTTGCGATGCAGAGTGTGCTGGTCTCGATCGTCGGCTATTTCTTTTTGATCGGAAAATATGGCGTCCGCGTCGGCGACCGGGTTCAAATCGGGGACGTCACCGGCGAGGTTATCGATATCGGCTTGGTGAGAATGTATCTGATGGAACTCGGCGGGCACGGGCTGAAGGGGCCGACCGGCCGGGTCGTGGCATTCGCGAATTCGATCGTCTTCCAAGTCTCGAGCGGACTGTTCAAGCAAATTCCGGGCGTCAATATCGCCTGGCACGAAATCGAGCTGACGCTGCCGGCAAACTCCGATCATGCGGCCCTCAAAGACCGCTTGTTGGCGGCAGTCAACTTAGTGCTGCAGGATTACCGCGCTGAGATTGAACGTCAAGTCCGGGAGATTCAAAGAACGGCGGCGTCGCAATCGGCCGGCGGCATGGAACCGCAAATCCAATTGCGGTTCTCCGCGGCGGCGGTCGAAGCCATCGTCCGCTATCCGGTACACCTGCCGCACGCGGCCGAGATCGACGAGCGGGTGTCCCGGGAATTGATGCGCGCGATCGCGGCGCCAGACACGGCGAGCGGCGGCCCGAGCGTCCCTCAGAGCCCCAGGTCCGATAGGCCGGCGTGATCGGCAGGCCGCGGACCCAGGGGCCAATGAAATTTCCGGTCCCGCTCCGCAATCGGTAAATCGTTGATGC
This sequence comes from Gammaproteobacteria bacterium, assembly GCA_043746615.1. Lineage (GTDB taxonomy): Bacteria > Pseudomonadota > Gammaproteobacteria > Steroidobacterales > Steroidobacteraceae > Bog-1198. Next base: position 29,854 of record JAYTQR010000201.1, read on the forward strand.
TGGCGATGCGCATGCACATGTAGCCCCGCAAGTCGAATTCCCAGTTCTCGTTGCCGTAGGAGCGGAACCATCGGCCGGAGTCATCGTGCCATTCATACGCGAAGCGCACCGCGAGGCGATGGTCGCGAAACGCCCACAGTTCCTTGATCAGCCGGTATTCGAATTCCTTACTCCATTTGCGCGTCAAGAAAGCGACGATCGCCGCGCGCCCCGACAGGAACTCGCTGCGGTTGCGCCATACGCTGTCCGGCGTGTAGGCGAGCGCCACGCGCCGGGGGTCGCGCGAGTTCCACGCGTCCTCTGCCATGCGCACCTTCTGCACGGCAGTGCCGGTGTCGAACGGCGGCAACGGCGTACTCAGCTGGCCGGGCATGCCTTGACCTGTAATCGCACGATGCGGCCTTTCTGACTCTCCAGGTCGCCGGGGTTCAGCATGGCGTCCGTAGGTTTCAAATCGATGTCCACCCAGTACACATCTCCGCTACGCTTGCGCTCGGCGATCTGCGGAGCAAATCCCAGCGCCCGTATCTGCCGCACCCGCGCCTGCGCGCGCTGCGGTTCGCTGAACAGCCCGAGCGATAGAACCGGCGTGTCGTTCGGCCCCGGCATTTCCAGCGCATCTTCGATGCCGCCGGCCTGCAGTTTCGCACGCATCGCGCCTGCCGTTGCCGGCGCCGCCGGCAACGGCAGGAAAACCCACTCGCCGTCCCAGACGTCGCCGACGGCAACGCGTTGACGCGGTTGATAGCCGCCGCTGCGCAAGGTCGAAGCGGCACGCACCGCCTCGGCGACATCGAGAAATGGGCCGACGCTGATGCAGCGTTTCACGTCGGTCAACAAATGCGACGCGGGCAGCACGGCCGGAGCCGCCGGGCTCGCCGGCTTGCTCGACGAGTGCGCGCTCACCGGCATGGCAGCAGCACGCGCCGGACTCACGGCCTCGGAGGCCAGTTTCAACTTGGGCGCGGCAGGCGACCGATCGGTCGCAGACGACGGATTCGCAATGTCCTGCACCCACAAGAAATAGCCGGCGTTCGCGAGCACCAGGAACAGCACCAGGGCTTTGGGATAATTCAAGGGTCATCACCCGCAGCCCGCAAGCTGACTTCACCGGAAACGAATTTCTGCATTGCGCCCGCCGCCTCGAACTGCAGCGCGCCGTCCCGGTCGACACCCCGCGCTCGACCCGCAATTCGGCGTTCACCGCACGAGACCACGGCGCTGCGGCCGCGCAGGGCATCGAGCGCCGTCCACGACGGCCAAAACGCTGCGAAACCCTCGCGCTCGAACAAGACGAGCATCGCGAGCAATTCGTCCAAGACCGTACCCGCAATCTGATTGCGCGACGGCCGCGTCGTGCAGGCGTCCGCGACCGCTGCCGCCCGCACGCCGGTCGCCTCGATCTCGCGGCGTGTCCCGGCCGGCAGGGCGACGTTGATACCGATGCCGATGACGACGAACGCGGGGCCGCCGCCTTCGGCGCGCAGTTCGATCAACACGCCGCCGATCTTGTGGTCGTCGAGCCAAATGTCGTTAGGCCATTTGAGACCGATGCCGTGGGCGCCGATCCGCGTCAACGCCCGCGCCACCGCAACGCCCACGACCAAGCTTAGCGCCGGCAGGTCCCGCACCGCGTCGCGGAACGACCAGCTCAAGGACATCGCGATGCTGCCGCCGAACGGAGCGATCCAGCGGCGGCCGCGGCGGCCGCGGCCCGCATGCTGCAGCTCGCTGATGCAGACATCGGCCTCCCCAGGCGGCGGCGGCGCGCGCGCCAGCAAGCGCGTGTTCGTCGAGTCGACCTCGAAAAGCAATTCCAGCGTCGATAAACGTGGCGCGCGCTGCGTGCCGAGTTCGGCGCGGATGCGCGCCGCGTCGAGCAATTCCACCGCCGCGGCGAGGCGATAGCCGCGCCGCGGCAGCGCCTGGATGTCGATGCCGCGAGTCCGCAGGCGCCGCACACCCTTCCAAACGGCCGTGCGGGACACGCCGAGATCCTCGGCGAGCGATTCCCCCGAGTGCAGCGCGCCGTCGGCGAGCCGCACGAGCAACGCGGGCTGCATCAAGCCGCCCGCGGCCGAAGCAGCCATAAGCGCCGCACCCGGTGTTCATTTCCCGCCAGCATGCGCGCGATATTGCCGCGGTGGGTGAAGACGATGAACGCGGCCAGCGCCGCACAAAAACCGACCAGCGGCCGGTTGCCGGGCTCGATGAAGCACGCTGCCACAACCAGCGCCGCCCCCGCCAGCATCGTCGCGAGCCCGACGTAGCCCGTCAACAAGACGACGACAAGCCAACTGCCGAGCAGCGGCGCAAGCAGGCGCCAATCCATCGCGGCGACGACGCCGACGATCGTCGCCGCGCCCTTTCCGCCGCGAAAATCGAACCAAACCGGGTAGACGTGCCCGACCACCACCGCGAAGCCGCAAGCGAGCGTGAGCCACCGCCGCGACACCTCGGGGTCGACGCCGATTCCCGGCAGCACCGCGCACGGCAACCACCAGACGACGATCAATCCCTTGCCGACGTCGATCAGGAAAACCAGCAGCGCGAACAGCTTGCCTTGGGTTCGCAGCGCATTCGTCGCGCCGGCGTTGCCGCTGCCCATCGCGCGTATGTCGACGCCGCGCAAATAGCCCAGAATCAGACTGCCGAGCAGCGCGCCGCCGAAATATGCCAAGAGCGTCTTGACCCCGAGTTCCAACATCCGCCGATTATGACACCAGACAGCGCTTACGCCCTAGCCGCGTTTCGGCAAATGCACTTCGGCCAGCATGCAGCGCACACTGCCACCGCCGTACCGTTCGATCGTCGGAATCTCGACGCGCAGCACCTCGCCATGGCCGGCGAGCACGCGGCGTTGCGCCGTATCAAGCGCGCCCCATGCCGTTTGCGACATGACGATCATCGTGCCGCGCGGCGGTGAGAGTTCCAAACAATTGCCGGCGAACGCGCGCATTTGCGGCAGCGATATATCGACGATCTCGCGGCCACTCGCCGCGAGCTTGCCGAACACGGCGGCGCGCTGCCGGGGATTTACCATCGCAGCGCCGCACAGGACCGCGAAGCGCGTGCCGACCGCCATCAACACGTTGGTGTGATAGATCGGCTGTCCGGCCTCGTCGGCCGCATCGAAGGCCACGGCCTCGTAGTCCATACGCTGCGCAAACTCTGCAAGCACGTCGAGATCGGTGCGCGGCGATAGACTCGCGTAGGCGACGCGCGTGCGGCGATCGAGCACGAGGCTGCCCGTGCCTTCCAGATATTTTCCGTCGCCTTCGCGGTAGCTCAGATCGACGTTGCGCGTAACGTGAAATCTTCCGTCGCGCACTACTTGCTCTATGACGGCCTCGCGGCGCTCGAGGCGCCGGTTGACGGCGAGCAGCGGATACAGCACGACGCTGCCGTCCCCATGAAAGCTCACCCAATTGTTCGGGAACACGGCATCGGGTTTGAGCGGTATCACGCTATCGGCAGCGACGATGACCTCGATGCCGGCTTGGTCCAGCGCGCCGGCGACCGCAGCGAATTCCGCCAGCGCACCCGCCTGCGGATCGATCGGCTCGGTCGCCGCAGGCTCATGCTGAAAGACGTTGCTCGCCGCCGTTTGCGGATTGAATCCAAAACCTGCCGGCCGCACCATCAGCACGGCCCGGGCGCCTTGCGGGTCGTGCTCGAGCATGGCAGGAAACTACCACAAGCCGCCGCCGAAGGATCGCCTGCGGATTTTGTGCAAGTGCCGGCGCGTGTTCTACGCCGCACCGACACCACGGTCAGCCGACTTGCGCCAGCGCGACCACGTGGTCGCGCGTTGAGACGACGACTCCGCCGGGCTTCTCCAGGGTGATCGCAAACGCTTTGGCGACCCGCACCGGGACCGACGCATGGATCGGCACGATCACTTCCCCAGAGGCCGACGGGCTGTTGAACACCCCGCCGTCGACTGGGTAGCGCTGGTCGCGCTCACCATCGAAAATCCATATCTGGTACTGGTGCGCCGCCGGATCGTTGTGCGGCAGCCCGACGAAGCGGATATAGCCCCGTTGCGCCGCCGAGTCCCAGACCACATCGCCTCTAACCCCACCGGCTGCCGGATCCTTCGTTGCGCCCAATGGCACCTTGATCGCATCGGTGTGCGATAGCAGCGCCAGGCGCGCGGCGGCCGGTGTCGGTATCGCGGCGACGTGCGCCGGGGGCGCCGGCGACGTGCGGAACCAGGCCGAGATCGCCAGTAGCAAGCAAGCCGCCGCGGCCCACCATCCAGAGAAACCACCGGTCCTGGCGCGGGATTCGCTGCGGCGCGACGCCAGTTCGACGACCCGGTTGTCGGTCCGCACGGGGCCGCCCGCGGCGTCGATAAAAGTCTGCGCTTGCTGCGCTAGCCGCTCGCGCAAGGCTGCCGGCAACGGCGCGGCAGCGGCGCTGCCCGCGAGGGCCATCGCCGCGGCCGCCCGCTCGAAATCGCGCCGATACGCGCTCGCGGCCGGGCCATCCAGGGCATCGAGCGCGCGCTGTTCGCCGGCCGACAGCCTCTCGGTGACCTGTTTGACGAGCAGGTCCAGCAGGTCATCATCGGCGGTCGCTTGCTGCGGACCTTCGTCTGCCATCAGGACCCCACCCTGACACCGTCTGCGTCGATATGCATATATTCCCGAATCTTGATCAAACCGCGGCGCATCGAAGATTTCACCGAACCCAAGGGCATTTTGAGCCGGGCCGCGATCTCCGACTGGCTCAAGCCGTGCAAAAGTCCCAACTCAAGCACTTGCCGCTGGTCGGGCTTCAGTTCCGCCAGCGCCCGAGCCGCCTGTTCGGCCTCAACCGCGAGCTCGGATGCATTGCTGGTTTCTGCCCAGACCACGGATTCCAAAACCTCTTCGGGATCCATCGGCGGCTCCGCCGTGGTCTTGCGCAAACGGTCGATCAAGCGCCGCCGCGCGATCGTCGCGATAAACATCTTGTCCGAGCCTTGCGCTGCGTCAAAGCGGGCCGCACTGCGCCATATATCCAGAAAAATTTCCTGTGTTGCGTCCTCGGCATCGGCGGATGTGCGCGACCAACGCCGCGCCATACTCCATACAAGCGCGCCGTATTGGTCTAGGCACTCGCGAACGGCGCCGGTATCGCCGCTAGCAATGCGTTTCAGCACGGACAAACTCATAGTGCCTTGCAAGTGGATTCGGGGCGGCAGTACGGACGGATGCAAAAGATAGCAAGAAACCGCCCAGCGGATCCGGGATTTCGGCTGGCCCCTGGCACCTAGGCCGCTCGACTCGCGAACCGGCCCTCAGGGCGCAAGGTCGTCGAGCAGTATCAGCCCCTGCGGCGCACCGCCGCCCGGGGCATCGCGCATCACCGCGGTATAAACCCCGTCGTTCGCCAGATTGACGGTTACCGGGCCGATCAGTGCAGTTGCGCTGCCGCTCGCCGTCACGGTCAAATCGTACGCGCCCGCGGTGAAGCCCTGGAAGCCGGTATCGCCGGTAAACGGCAGCCCGGCGAGCGTCGGAATCGCCCCGGCGATGCCGGTTCCCGGTGCGGTCAAATACACATCCACGTCGGCCAGCGACGGTGCGCCGTCGATGATGCGCAGCTTCGCCGCGGTCGCAATGCGCCGCCGGTCGTCCTGCGTGACGATTGCACCGATGTTGGCGAGCGTACCCATCGCATAGACCGTGTACTGCTGACCCTGATACCAATTCAAATTCTGCTCGACGAGCACCGCACCCGGATTGCCGGCGGGCGTAATCTGCAACGCGTACGCGCCAGAAGTTATCGTTTGATACGGCACGACGTTCGGGTAGGCAAGGGTTGAGGCCAGTGTCGTTGTCGTACCACCGCTCGTCGCCGCAACATTGATCGGCGGTGCGTCCGGCGAGTCGTGCACGACACGCACGGTCGACGGTGTCGCGACGTCGTACAGCACGGAATCATTGCCGAAGGCATCACTGACCGCGAGCACGATCGGCGCCGCGCCCGGACCGGTATTCGCTGTCGCGGCGATCAGCAAATCAGCACCGGCCGGCAGCGTGACCGTGCCTGAGTCGTACAGCACCGGCGTCGCGGCCGATGCCGGCGTGACCCGAATTTCGTAGTCTCCCGCAGGCAGGTCGGTCGGCCCCAAGGACCCGTGGAACGCGACGGTCCCAAGCGGCGCGCTCGCAGCCAGGTCGGCGCCCGGCGCCGTGACGTAAACCGCGATCGCCGGCGCGGACGGCGCCGCGTGCACGAACTGTACGCGCGTCGCATCGGCGGCAATGGCGGACTGCGGATGCGAGGAGATCTTTGCGGCGATGTTCGCGACTGCGCCTTCGACGACGGCCGTGTAAACCGTGTTCGCGGCAAGCGTTACATTCGTCGGACTGATCAACGTCATCGGCCCGCCCGGCGTCGACGCTTGCACGGCGATCGTATGCGCGCCCGCGGATACCAAAAACTCGCCGCTGCCCTGCAGGAAGTCGAGGTCCGGAACCGCGACCGTCCCGTCGATCAGCACCTCGAGGTCCGGCGCGTCTGGCGAGGCGTGCATGAATTGGATCTCGGCCTGCGGACCCGACGGGAATGCGAACGGATTATCGGTGCCGCCGCAGGACGCAAGCGACAGCACGGCGAGTGCGAGCAGCAGCCGGTAGGTTAGCGGCATATGTGTCGGCCTCCAAAGCCGTTGTCGGTTCGATGCACCACTATAATGGTTGGCCCGCGCGGCCATCGACACGGCCACGCAGAGTGTGACGTATTAACGGTTCAGGCGTCCAACGGTTGACCATACGAAGAGACAACCGGGCGGCGGAACGGGCGCCGCCGACATCAGTGCAGGCCGGAATGTTGATGCCCAAATATTCCCATTACCGGCGCGCGGCCCGATACTCTCTGCGATCCATGCCGGCTTGCGCCGCAACAGCATTCGTTACGCGGGTTCCCATGACCAACAGGCTGCCTCGATATTGGTTTGCCCTGCAGGGCATCACAGGCTACGCCCATGCCGGTCTCTGGCTGCTCGCTGCGCTGACGCTCAGCGCCGCGGCGCCGGTGCGTGCGGCCGACCCGACGGCCTATCGCGTGACGCTTGCGCCCACGGGCGACGACGCGCTCGACTCGACGCTCGCGGCAACGTCCGATTTGGTCTCGCTGCGCAAGTCCTCGCCGGTCGGCGCGTTCGGTTTGATCGTGCGCGCCCGCACCGATGCGGACCGGCTCAAAACGGTCCTGGAGAGTTTCGGCTATTACCGGTCGAAAGTTTCGATCACGATCGACGGCACGCCGCTAGCGAACCCGCGTCTCGCGGACGCCCTGAGCGCGCGGCCCAAAGGACACGAATTGCAGGTCAGCGTGGCTTTCGATCTCGGTCCCTTGTACCGCTTGCGGCGCATCGACATCGACGGGGCATTGCCGCCGGAGGTACACGGTGCCCTAGGCCTCGCTGCCGGCGCGCCGGCCGCGGCTGGACAGGTCCTCGCGGGCGGCGCACGCTTGCACGCGGCACTACAAGAACACGGTTATGCGTTTGCGCGGGTCGATCCGCCGATTGCCTACGAAGGCCGCAGTCAGCCGGTTCTCGATCTGCGCTTTCACGTGGTAGCGGGGCCGCGCGTGAAGTTCGGTGCGATTCACGTCGTCGGCTTGCAGCGCATCCACGAGTCGCTCGTCCGCCGGCGGCTGACGCTGCATACCGGGCAACTGTACTCGACGAGCGCGATCGAGGAGGCACGCCGCGAATTGTTGGATCTCGGCGTGTTCGCCGCGGTCAGCGTGCGGCTCGGCGCGGCGCCCGATGCTCGCGGGGAAGTACCGGTTACCTTTACTGTGCGCGAGCGTCCACGGCATGCCGTGTCGATCAACGCCGCTTACTCCAGCGACTTGGGCGGCAGTGGCGGCGTCACTTGGAGCGACCGCAACGTCTTCGGTAATGCCGAACAGTTGAATATCGCGGCCTCGGCGACCAATTTCGGCGGCAGCGCCACGACCGGACTCGGCTATGACACGAGCGCCAAACTGCTGATCCCGGATGTGGGCCATCGCGATCAGTCCCTGCAGTTCGCGCTGGGGGCGATCAAACAATCGCTGCAGGCGTACCAGCAGACCGCCGTCACCAGCGGCGTCGTGCTGCATCGAAAGCTGTCGACCATATGGAGCATTAACGTCGGGCTAACGTCGGCGCACGAGACGATCGTGCAAGACGGCGTGACGTATCATTACACGCTGATCGCGACGCCGGTCGGCGTCGACTACGACACGACCAACCTGAGTTCGCCGCTCGATGATCCGCTGCACGGCCTGCGCGGTTCTGTCAGCATCACGCCGACGCGGTCGATCGGCAGCACGAGTGCGACCTTCCTGATCAACCAATTCAAACTCGCCGGATACGTCGATCTGCATGATTTCGGATTCGCCGCGCCAGGCCGCAGCGTGCTCGCGGCAAGGGCGCTGGCGGGCCTCGCGCGGGGCGCCGGCGAGTTCAGTTTGCCGCCCGATCAACGGTTCTATGGCGGCGGCAGCGGCACGATTCGCGGCTATCGCTACCAGTCGGTCGGACCGCAACTCGACGGCAAGCCGCTCGGCGGCACAGCGATAATCGCCGGCAGCCTCGAATTCCGTCAGCGTTTCGGCGAGCACTTCGGCGCCGCCGTGTTCGTCGACGGCGGCCAAGTCAGCGCAAGCTCGAAGGCGCTGCCGAACGTTTTTCAAGTCGGCGTCGGCGCGGGCATTCGTTACTACACGCCGATCGGCCCGATTCGCGTGGACGTCGCGGTGCCGACGACGCGCTACAGCGGGAACCCCGATGCGTTCGAAATCTATATCGGCTTGGGTCAAGCGTTCTGATGCGTCGCGCCGCGTTGATCACGGCGGGTATTACTGCAGCGCTGGCGCTGCTGATCGCGGTGTTGATCGCCGCCGTTTTCGTTGCGGGCAATACCAACGGCGGCCGCGTAATGATCGAAAGCATGACGTCCCGTCTGTCCTCGGGGCACGTGCGTTTGACCGGTTTGGCCGGGTCGTTTCCCGAGCGTTTGACGCTCGCTCGTCTAGAACTCAGCGATGATCGCGGCATCTGGCTGACGGCCGAACGCATCAGCTTGCGATGGCGGCCGTCGAATCTGCTCAGATGGGATGTACGCATCGAGGATCTGCATGCGGCGCGCGTCGACATCGAACGCGCGCCGATCAGTGCGCCGCAGCCTCGCCCGAGCCGGCGCAAAATTCCCGACATCGACGTTGCGCACGTCGCCATCGATGTGCTCGAACTCGGACCCTCTCTAGCCGGCACGCGCTCATCGCTGGCCGTGCAGGCCAAAGCCCGGCTGCACTCGCGCGATGATCTGACGGCGGATTTGCACGCGACGCGCATCGGCGGCTACGGCAGCTACAGGCTCCGCCTGCGGTTCGATCCCCGGCGTATAGACGCCTTGCTGCAGCTGCACGAGCCGGCCGGCGGACCGCTCGAAAACCTCTTGCAGCTTCCCGGGTTGGGCGCCCTGTCGGTCACGATGAACGTCAGCGGACCGCGGACGCTCGAACGAGTCGATCTCGCACTCAATGCCGGCACGCTGCACGCCCAAGCGCATGGCACGATCGATCTGCCGGCGCGCAGCGCCGATGTCGCCTATGCATTCGCCGCCCCAGCGATGCGCCCGCGCGCCGACCTCGAATGGCAACGCATCTCATCAAGCGGCAAGTGGCGCGGCGGACTCGTTGCGCCGACCGCCGCAGCGGATTTGGCGGTCGAACAACTGCGAATCGGCGATGGCGCCGCAATCGACACGCTGCAGGCCCACCTGAGCGCTGCCGGCGGATGGCTACGCTTGCACGCCCGCATCGGCGGATTGCGTGTGCCGGGACCCGCGCCAAACCTGTTTCGGCAAGATCCCGTCAACCTCAACGCCACGATGAATCTGCAGCAGCGCGCGCGGCCCTTGGACTTGTCGGTCACGCATCACTTGATCGTCTTGCATGCGCACGTTTCGACTGCAGGGACGCCGCGCGCGACGATCGCCATGACGCTGCCGAATCTCGCGCCTTTCGCGGCGCTTGCCGAGCAAGATCTGCACGGCAGCGCGGTCATCGGCGTCAGACTCGAACCCGTGGCTGGCGGCGGCGGCGCGCGATTTGACGCCGACGCACATGCCACTCTCATCGAGGGAACCGCGCCATGGGCGCATCTGCTCGGCGATCGAGCGTCGCTCAAGCTCGTCGGCGCGCTCACCAACCGCGACATCAATATCGAGCGGCTGCAGATGGCCGGCCCCGTCTGGTCGGTGTCGCTCGCCGGCACGGCGCGGCGCTTCCCAGCGATCTCGCCCAGACGTGGCGCCGGCGCCGCGCGCACGATCGAGGATATCATCGCATCGCTGCAGGCACGCTGGGAGGCCAAAATCACCGACCTCAGCGCCTGGTCGCCGGCACTCGCCGGCAATCTGTCGATGTCGGGAAAAATCAGCGGGTCGCCGTTGGCGCTCGGCGCCAATCTGCGTCTGGTCTCGACGCTCGCGGTGCACGGCTCGCAGCGCGGCACGATCTCGGCGACGCTGCGCGCCGAGGGCCTGCCTCGTGCGCCGAGCGGCCTGTTGCGGGCCGGAGGCGACTTCGATGGCGCGCCGCTCAAAGTCACCGTGGCGCTAGGCCGTAGTCGCAGCGGCCACTTGCGCGCCCTCGTTCGCCGCGCCGATTGGAAGAGCGCACACGGCACCGGCGAGTTGACGACCGGCGCTTCACTCGCGCAAATCAACGGCCAATTGCGGCTCGCGATCGGCGATCTTGCGGATTTGCAACGGCTGTTGGGCTTCAGGGCGCAAGGCAGCGTGGCCGCAACCGCGATGTTCGCGCCCGCCGGCAGCCGCACGCAAATGCAGCTGCAATTGTCCGCCCATGACTTGGTGGCCGGGCAATTCGCGGGCAATCTGCAGTTATCGGGCCTGGGTTTGACCGATGCGCTCGCGCTGCAAGCCGCAGCGCAAGGACTCTTGGGTGGCGTACCCGCGGTGCTGTCGTCCGCCGCCACTTTGAACCTCGCCGGCGGCGCCCTCGAGTTGACCGCGGCACAGCTCGATTATCGTGGGCAAAGACTGCATTTGCTCGCACCCGCACGGCTGTCGTTCGCCGCCGGTTTGTCGATCGACAAATTGACGCTCGGACTGCGGAACGCGCAATTGACGCTCGCAGGCCGCGTGCTGCCGGCGCTGGATTTGCGCGGCTCAATGCACGGCGGTACGCCGGCTTTGGTCGATACATTCGTCCCCGGACTATTGACCGCGGGCAAGATCGATGCAACCGCGCAACTGACGGGCACATTCGCCGCGCCGTCGGGTCAAGTCCTGGTGGATGCCGTCGGCTTGCGTGCCGAGGACGACGCCGCGCTCGGCTTGCCAGCGCTCGATGTGCACGCCTCCGCACGGCTAATGGGCACGAGCGCGCGGCTCGATGCCCGGCTCAATGCCGGCAAAGTCCGTCTATTGACGCTGACCGGCCGCGCACCGCTGCAAACGGGGGGCACCGTCGACGTCAAAATCAACGGCAAGCTGAACATCGATCTTGCCGACGCGCTGCTCGAGGCGCGGGGTCTGCATGCCTCCGGAGTACTCAACATCGATGTGTCCGTCACCGGCGACGCGAACGCGCCGCAGATCGGCGGCACGGCCAGCCTCGCCGGCGGAACGGTGCGCGACTACAGCCACGGCGTGAACCTTACGCATATCGACGCGCAGATCGTCGGCGGACGGGGAACGCTCGACGTCAAGAGCTTTTCCGCGCGGGCGGGCAGTGGCGCGATCACGATGACCGGGACGATCGGAGTGCTGCTGCCGGGCATGCCGGTCGATCTGCATCTGATCGCCAAGAATGCGCGGCCGATCGCCAGCAACCTCGTCACGGCGAACATCAACGCCGATCTGCACGCCGGCGGCAGCTTGCGTGGTCGGATCGAAGTCAAGGGAACGGTGCATGTGAATCGCGCGACGATCGGTATTCCGAGCGCTTTGCCGCCGAACGTCGCCGTGCTCGACGTGCGGCGCCGCGGGCAAGCGCCGGCCGCGCCGGCCGGTAAGCCGCTGGTCATTGGCGTGGACGTGGCGATCGAAGCGCCGCGACAAATATTGGTGCAGGGTCGCGGTCTCGACGCGGAACTCGGCGGCGATTTGCATCTGACCGGCACAAGCGACACGCCGCTGTTCGCCGGCGGCTTCGATTTGCTACGCGGCAGCTTTTCGTTGGCGGGCAGCAGACTGTCGTTCACCCAAGGGCATGTCGGATTCAACGGCTTCGGCCTGCAACACGACATCGATCCGACACTCGATTTCACCGCTCAGTCGATCGCCCTCGGCGTCACGACGACGCTGCGCATCACGGGCGTTGCGGACGCCCCGAAATTCGATTTCAGCAGCAATCCGCCGTTGCCGCAGGATGAAATCATGGCGCGCTTGTTGTTCGGCGAGAGTGCTGCGCAGCTGACGGCACTGCAGGCGGCGCAGATCGGCGCGGCGTTGGCGACGCTGTCCGGCATCGGCGGCAACGGCGGCCTGAATCCCTTGGCCAAGCTGCAGAAGGCGCTGGGCCTCGATCGGCTGACCGTCGGTGCGGCCGCCGGCACAGGCACCGCAACAACACCCAGCTCGGGTGCCAGCATTGCGGCCGGGCGCTATATATCCAAGCGGGTCTACGTCGAAGCCAAACAGAGCACTACCGGATCCAGCCAAGTGCAAGTGCAAGTCGATCTGACCAAACATCTGAAGCTGCAGACGCGCCTCGGCAACGGCACGGCAATTACTCAGGGCACGACGCCGGAGAACGACCCGGGCAGCAGCATCGGGCTGTCGTATCAATTCGAATATTGAGCAACGATCGGCCACACCGGCAAGGCCTAGCTCGGCTTGACTTGACTTGAACGTTCCTTTAGCGCAAAACGCGCCGCCAGCCGCTGCCGCGGTGCCGCTGCGGCGGTTTCACTCCAACAGCGAATGCCCCTTCGGCAGTCGATGGGCATACCAGGTGGCGAGCCGGTGGCGGACCGTCTTCTCGCCCACCTGATCTTCCGGCATCGGCGCGATGATCTTGTCGTGTACGAGTAGGCGATAGACGTACAGCGCCTTGGCGCTCGCCGAATCGGTGGCCTCGAACTCGACGGCGCCGCGGCCTTCCGCATATTGAACGCCGGCCAACAAGGCTGCCTTGAACAAATCGGCTTCGTGCTTGAGTTTTTTCATCATTGCGTCTAGTGCGGGTCGCAGAGGGCATTCTAGACCTTGACGCCGAAAGCCGGCGCACGCCGAGTAAGGTGACGGGCGCCCGTCCACGGCGGCACCATAAAAAAACCCCCGGCGGTTTCCCGACGGGGGTTCTATCACTTCAAAATCAAATCAAGAGCCTGGCAGTGACCTACTTTCACATCGACAAAGTCGACACTATCATCGGCGCAGAGCGTTTTCACTTCCGAGTTCGAAAAGGGATCGGGTGGTTCCCGCTCGCTATGGCCGCCAGGCAAACCAGTCGCAATGGGGGCGAGTCATGCCTCGCCCCCGCAGCTATTCGCACAATTTGTTTCGACGTTGCGTCGCATTCAAGTCAGTCGATACCCATCGGGATTTGCACGTTAGGACAAATCGCTTGGGTGTTATATGGTCAAGCCTCACGGGCAATTAGTACTGGTTAGCTAAACGCATTACTGCGCGTACACACCCAGCCTATCAACGTCGTAGTCTTCGACGGCCCTTTAGAGACCTTAAAGGTCTAGGGAGATCTAATCTTGGGGGGGGCTTCCCGCTTAGATGCTTTCAGCGGTTATCCCGTCCGCACATAGCTACCCGGCAGTGCCACTGGCGTGACAACCGGTACACCAGAGGTGCGTCCACTCCGGTCCTCTCGTACTAGGAGCAGCTCACCCTCAATTCTCCAACGGCTACGGAAGATAGGGACCGAACTGTCTCACG
>JAYTQR010000202.1:0-2025 GCA_043746615.1 Gammaproteobacteria bacterium
CAAGGATATTTGGCCAACCCATACCGCAGCATCCGCTATCTCGATTCGACCAGTGCGAAGGGTTATTCGTTGGGTTCGCAGGTGTATCCCAACACGCGCACCAGCAACGCCACCGAGGCGCGCGTGAAGTACTACCTGCCGTTCCGGGCCGCGGTGTCGGGCTCTTACCGGTACTTCGGCGACACCTGGGGCGTCAGGGCGAATACGTACGAACTCGGCTACACGCAGCCGATCGCGAACCGCTGGATCCTCGAAGGGCGCCTGCGCTACTACACTCAGGGGCACGCTACGTTCTACAGCGACTTATTTCCGTTTGCCGGTTCGCAAAATTTCATGGCCCGCGACCAGGAGTTGGCGGCTTCGAACAACACGACGATCGGCGCGAAAGTGACCTATGCGTTGCTGCCCGACGGTTGGAAGATGTTCAAGCGCGGCACCGTGACGCTCGACGTCAGTCACATCCAGTTCAATTACGGCGATTTTCGCAACATCAAATACTACGGCATCGCGAGCAGCGGCATCGTGACCGGCGGCTACGCCGCGGGCACGGAGCCCCTTTACCATTTCAGCGCCAACGTCTTGCAATTCTACATTTCAATTTTCTTTTAGGCGCCCGCCCGGCGGTGTTTTCTCGCCTATTAGGGTTTTGCAATCCGCAGGAGACCCACGATGAAGGATCAGTTGTCACGCCGTGCCGTCCTTAAAAGCCTAGCGTTGGCCACCGGCGTCGGCGCGACGCTGTCCGCCGCGCGGTCTGCGCCCGCCGCGCCGGTGCGGCTCGCAGTCGAGGATCCCGCGGCAATCGCCTTGGGCTACGTGACGGACACGGCGCAGATCGATCGCAACAAGGATCCGACTTACGCGACGGGCCAAAGTTGCGCGAACTGCCTGCAGCTGCAGGGCAATGCCGGCGAGCCCTACCAGCCGTGCGCGTTGTTCCCGGGCAAGCTCGTCGCTGTGAACGGCTGGTGCAAGGGCTGGACGCCGGAAATCTAGCAGTCCTCAGTGTGCGCGGATCGGCGCAGGCCGCACTCTGCGGGCCTGCGCCGCAGCATACGTCGACTCAATTCTTGGTCTTGTCCGCCTTGTCGGTCCGCTTCGTCGCGGTGGCATCGCGGCGCGGCCCGGCATTCGCGGCGCCGGCCGCTTGGCCACTCGCACGAGCCGAATTGTTCGCGGTTTCCGCGCTGCTCGACAGCAGCATCTTCGTCCCTCCGTCCAAACGCACATTACGCGTCGAGGAGGTGATCAATGCGCCTTCGGCACTGCCGCCGCTCGCCATGGCTAAATTCAACCCGCTGAGGCCAAAGACGCCCCTGCTCCCGGCCATGAGGTCGCCGGCGACACTCAATCCGCCGACGGCGCCCGCCGAACGCGAAACGACACTGCTCATGCCGCCGCCGCTCGCGCCAAAACGTCCGCCGATGCCGCGACCGAAACCACCGGCGGCACCGACCGTGCCCATCGCGGAACCGGAGACGCCGCTGACGAGTCCACGGCCGGCGCCGCCACCCAGCGCCGCAGCCGTGCCGGCCGCCGACATGCCGGCTCCGCTATCGTCCATTGCGGCCCCGCCGGCGGTCCGCGCGGTCGAGACCGCTTGAATCGCCAAGTTCAGCGGCACTTCACGCCCGTTCTTGAGAATCGCCTTGTCGAAAACGATGCCGAGCGTCGATTCACTGCGAGCGCCGGAGGTCGCACCGGCCGAGCCCTTCGGCTGCGCCTGCGTCACATGACCGACCAGCGTCGACCCGCGTGGGACGGTGGTGCCATCTGCCGCCTTGGCATCCCTGTCCGTACGCGCGGTCACGGAGTCTCCGGGCTTCGCCCGGCGCGCATCTACCGGCTTGGTAAGCGTCGCCTGCACTTCCGTGCCACCAGCCATATTTGCATTCGCATAGTTGCTCTTCGCGGCCGCGCTCGAGCCAGCGCCAGTCGTGGCGCTCCCCTGGCTACGATCGGCTGTCGCAGATGCATCGGTGCCGCCGGAGGCGTTGCCGGAGACTGGCTGCGCGAGCGCGTGAC
>JAYTQR010000203.1:0-4580 GCA_043746615.1 Gammaproteobacteria bacterium
GCGGCGGAAAAGATCAGGTCGCGACTCGCACCAGATTGGACGGCCGCAAGCAGCGCGCCCTGAGTTTGTCTTGCAATATCGTGCAGCGGCGCGAGTGGGCGGGCCGTAAAGAGTGCATCGCACGCGCCCCAAAGAACCCGGGCAGCGCGCGATGACTTTAAAAACTCCTGTACTAGAGCGGTCTTGCCTATACCGGCTTCGCCACCCACAAGCACGATGCATCCGCCGCGATCCTTTACGGAGCGCAGGCAATCGGCCAACTGCGCTTGATACGGTTCGCGCTCAAGGAGACTCATGAGACACTTCCGAGCCCATGTTATTGGCGTCACTATGAGCTGATCGTCATCGATTGCGCAAAGGCGAGTCCGGCGAGCGTGTTGAGCCATCGCGAAACGACAGCGGCATCTATTGGCCGCAAGCAAAAATTGTTGTCGGTAGATCTGACGGTAAAAATCCAGCAATGACCAGCGAAGTTGTCTGTATTCAGGAACTTAGAGGCGCTGAAGACAATTGAGTGGGAGTGCCCTGCCGTGCAGGCCTGAGGTTGGGTCGCGCGGCGATATTGCCGGATCGCAAGGCGGTTCGGGCACGCACAGAAGCTGTGAGCACGGCCCGGTGCGCGCACGGCTGAGAGCGATCAGGCGACCGTTTTCGCCGTCTGGCCGAACAATATGTCGCGAGACTTATCGGAAACCACCGCTTCCTGGTTAATCGTGGCCGCGATCTCGTAGGCGCGTACGACGGCCGGGCGTGCCTTGATCGCGTGGAACCAGCGCTTCAAGTGCGGGAAATCGTCGAGATTTTGTTGCTGACGCTCGTGCGGCACGATCCACGGATAGCAAGCCATATCCGCGATCGAGTAGCCGCCGGCGACGAAGTCGCGGTCCGAGAGCCGTTTGTTCAGCACGGCGTAAAGGCGGTTGGTTTCGTTCCGGTAGCGGGTCATCGCGTACGCAATCCGTTCCGGCGCATATTGGACGAAGTGATGGTTCTGCCCCGCCATCGGTCCGAGGCCTGCCATCTGCCAGAACAGCCACTGCATCGTGTCCGCACGGCCGCGCAGGTCGTGCGGCAGGAACCGACCGGTCTTTTCGGCGAGATACTGCAGGATCGCCCCGGACTCGAACAGACCGATCGGCGCCCCGCCGCCGGCGGGTGCCGAGTCGACGATCGCCGGAATGCGATTGTTCGGCGCGATCGCCAGAAAATCGGGTTTGAACTGTTCGCCGACGCCGATATTGACCGGGATGATGCGGTACGGAACTTGCGCTTCCTCGAGGCAGATCGTGATCTTGTGTCCGTTCGGCGTCGTCCAATAATAAAGATCGATCATGGTGTCCTAACCTAGCGTGTCTGCCGATTCAAAAAAATGGTCGGCGCGATCACACGGCCGCTACCGAGGGTGTGTCGGATTGGAGAAATTCGCCGGATCGAATAATATCAATAAAAACGATCATTCCAAATCGGCGGCTCGAGTTTCCTCAGCGCAGGTCTTGCGGGGCACGGTGGCGGCGTTAAGATGCCGCATGCGTCGCGCGTTTTGCGCCCTGCCACTGCGCGTTACCGCAGTCATCCACGGAGTCCCTGATGTCTGACCGTCCCGCCGCCGCGTCGAATGACGCGCAAATCGAATATTGGAACGTCACCGCCGGACAAACCTGGGCCCAATTCCAGGAGCAGCTCGACCGGCAAATCGATTCGCTCGGCCGCGAAGCGCTGCGCGCGCTCGCGCCGCAGCCCGGCGAGCGAGTCGTCGATATCGGCTGCGGCTGCGGCCAGACCACGTTGGAGCTCGCGGCCGCGGTCGGGCCCACGGGCGCGGTCGTCGGCGTCGATATTTCGCAACCGATGCTGGACGTGGCGCGCCGCCGCGTGCACGCTGCCGGGTGTACGAACGTCGACTTGCGGCGACTCGATGTGCAAAGCGGCACACTCGGCGACCAATTATTCGACGCGGCGTTTTCGCGCTTCGGCGTCATGTTTTTTAGCGATCCGGTCGCAGCGTTCGCCAACATCGCGAAGTTTCTGCAGCCGGGGGGACGCCTGAGTTTCGTCTGCTGGCGGCCGTTGCAGGAAAATCCGTGGATGCAGGCGCCGCTGGATGCGGTGCGCGAGTTGCTGCCGCCGCCGGCGCCCATTGAGCCGACTGCGCCGGGACCGTTCGCGTTTGCCGATGCCGCGCGAGTGCGCGGGATTCTCGACGGCGCCGGTTTCGCCTCGGTGACGATTACGCCATTTGATACGCGTATCGGCAGCGGCGACCTCGAGGAGGCGCTGAAGATCGCGTGCCGTGTCGGCCCGCTCGGCGCGCTGCTGCGCGACAATCCGCAGTACCTGGAGCCGGTGGCCGCACGCGTGCGCCCCGTGCTCGCCGCCTACCAGACCCCGGGCGGCGTGCTGATGCCGGCCGGAGTTTGGATCGTGCAGGCGCGCACCGGCGCCGTCTGACGGGCGCGGCAGCGAGAGCACGATGAGCGCCGCTATTGTCCGCGACCTCGAGTTCATGCAGCGCGCGCTCGAACTGGCGCAACACGCCCAGCAAATCGCGGAAGTGCCGGTCGGTGCCGTGCTCGTGTTGGATCGGACCGTGATCGGCGAAGGTTGGAACCAGCCGGTATCGACCTGCGACCCGACGGCCCATGCGGAAATCGTCGCGCTGCGCGCCGCCGGGCTGCGGCAACGAAACTACCGGTTCGACACTGCGACGATGTACGTGACGCTGGAGCCGTGCGCGATGTGCGCCGGGGCACTGATCAACGCCCGCGTCGCGCGTGTCGTGTTCGGCGCCTGGGATCAAAAGGCCGGCGCCTGCGGCAGCGTATTCGATCTAACGCGCGAGCCGCGGTTGTCGCATCGCTTGGAGGTGTTCGGCGGCGTTTGCCTCGAGCAGTGCAGTGAGCTGCTGCGCCGGTTTTTTACCGCGCGGCGCTGAACTCCAATTGAGCGCCGTACCGCCGCCCCAGACCCATTCGAGCAGATCGCGGTAGCCGCGGACGTTGTCGACGTATTGGACCGGTTCCCAGCCGAGCGCGTAGCCGTTCTTCGTCTGCGTGTACCAGCGTTCCTGCGTCAATAAAGGCAGGAATTCGCGCACGTCCTGCCACGAGTCCGGATCGCGGCCCGCTTTCTGCGCGAGCACGCGGGCATCCTCAACGTGGCCGAAACCGATGTTGTAGGCCGCCAACGCAAACCAGGTGCGGTCCGGCTCCGGTATGTGCGTCGGAATCTTGTTGTACACCACCTTGAAATAGCGAGCGCCGCCGAAGATGCTCTGACGCGGATCGTCGGGATTGCTGACCTTGGCCTCGGTCGCAGTCTGATCGGTGAGCTGCATCAAGCCCTTGGCGCCGGATGGCGAGGTCGCGCGCGGATTCCACTTCGATTCCTGATAGCCGATCGCCGCGAGCAGACGCCAATCCTCACTGCTCGCCGATGCGGCTTCTTCGAACCACTTCCGGTACAGCGGCAAGCGGCTTTGCATATGCCGCATGAAACTCCGCGGGCCGACGAAATCCAGGTGTGCCGCGCGGCCGTAATATCGACGGATGATCGCGGCAAGCTCGCCGGTGTGGTGTAGGGACGCGAAATAACGGTTCACAACGTCGAGGAAATTCCGGTTGCGCGTGCTGACGGCCCAGGCGAGCGATTGCCGGCCGGGCAGATCGAAGGCAATGCGCAGCTCAGGGTGCACGTCATGCGCCAGCGCGAATTCCGTGGAGTCCGCGATCGTGTAGTCGATGCTGCCGCGCGCCACATCGTCGAGCAGCGCCTGCGTGTCGGAGTTGGCGTTCTCCACCCAGACCAGATCCGGTATTGTTGCGCGGGCCGCGTACAAGGTCTTGGCTTGCACGCCGCCGGCCGCGACCTCAAGGTCACCGTCGCCGATGTCGGCCAAAGAACGCGGACGCGGCGTGCCGCGCAGATAGACCAAATGTTCGCCGACGTGCTGATAAGCCGGACCGAAAGCGATGCCCGGAATCAGCGTCGCCGGAATTTTCAGGCCCGCCGCCGCCAAATGCGCCTGTCCGGAGTTAACCGCCGCGTAGATTTGCGCGTAACGCGGCAGCGCCGTGATTTTCAAGCGCACGCCGAGTTCGCTGGCGAAGCGCCGGGCGAGGTCGTATTCCGGACCTTCCGGCGTGTCGTCGAGGCCGCGATAGAACGCCAACGGTCCGTTGCGCGTCACGACGCGCAGCTCGCCGAGAGCCTTGATTTGAGCGATCAGGCCCGGCACCGGCGTGTACGTACTGAGCAGCGTCACGGCAGATACCGCAAGCACCACTTTAGCCCAAGGCAGCAGATTTTTCGGCGTACTGAGTAATTGCACGGTTCGTGACTAGCTTGGAGCCCCGTGTGGCCGGGCGAGTTCCTTGAGGAGACGCGCCCAATGCCGATGCGCTAGAATAAACCCTTATTGATTCCTTCGGACGCTTGACAATTGCTTTTGTAGCTTTCTCGCCCACCGCGTCACAGTGCAGCAGATTTTAAGTTAACCGGAGAGGTACCGAAGTGGTCATAACGGCGCCGACTCGAAATCGGATGGTCGGGTAATTCCGGCACGTGGGTTCGAATCCCACCCT
>JAYTQR010000204.1:0-8947 GCA_043746615.1 Gammaproteobacteria bacterium
GCGCTGCGGTAGCTCGCGATCGTCGAGATCCCCATCTTCGACATGATCTTGAACAGCCCCTTGCGGATGCCGCGGCGGTAGCTGCGGCCGAGTTCCTGACGCGTATCCGCGTCCATTTTCAGCACGCCCTTGCGCATCAGGTCGAACAGTGTCTGATACGCGAGGTACGGATACACGGCCGTCGCACCGTAGCCGATCAGGCAGGCGAAATGATGGGCGTCGCGCGCGGTGCCGGTTTCCACCAGGATATTGCATTTGCAGCGCAGGCCGGTCTCGACGAGGCGATGATGCACGGCGCCGGTCGCGAGCAGCGCGTGGATCGGCAGCTTGCCCTTGACCAGATACCGGTCGGACAACAGCAGCACGAGCTTGCCGCCGCGCACCGCGGCCTCCGCGCGCGCGCAGACCGCGAGGATTGCCGACTTCAAGTCCACGGCTTCGTCGTACTGCAGATCAATGAACTCTTGCGGCACGCCGCTGGCCTCGAGCGCGACGATTTGGCGCAGTTTGCGTTGCGAGAGCACCGGCGAGCTCAGGACGATCTGTTCGGCGTGCTGCTGCGCTGGCACGAAGATGTTGCACTCCGGGCCGATCTGCGTCTGCAGAGACATGACGATGCTTTCGCGCAAACTGTCGATCGGCGGATTCGTCACTTGCGCGAATGCTTGCCGGAAATAGTCGTACAGCGAGCGCACTCTCGCCGACAACACCGGCATCGGCGTGTCATCGCCCATGGAACCCACGGCCTCGCTCTCGTCCTCGGCGAGCACGCGGATGATCTCGTCGCGCTCTTCGGCCGACACGTTGTACATCTTTTGGAACTGCGCCAGCGTGTCGCGGTCCATTGGCTCGGCCGCGAGCCGCGGATCGATCAGATCGGTCTGTAAATACCGCACGCCCTTCTTCAGCCACGTCTTATACGGATGGCGGCTCTTCAGCAGGTCATCGACGCGCTTCGTGTCCAACAGTTCGCCGGTCTGCAAATCGAGCGCGAGCATCTCGCCGGGTCCGAGCTTGCCCTTCCTGACGACGTCCTCGGCCAAGTAGTCCCAAACGCCGGCTTCGGAGGCGATCGTAATGTGGCGGTTCTTCGTGATGACCCAGCGGGCCGGGCGCAAGCCGTTGCGGTCGAGCGTGCACAGCGCGTAGCGTCCATCGGTCAGGACGATGCCGGCCGGCCCGTCCCACGGCTCCATATGCGTCGCGTAATACTCGTAGAAAGCCTTCAGATCCGGGTCGATCATGTCGACCGATTGCCATGCCGGCGGGATCAACATGCGCATCGCATGCATCGGATCGAGGCCGCCGGCGAGCAGCAGTTCGAGCATGTTGTCGAGCGACTGCGAGTCGGAACCGGAAAGCGACACGACGGGAAGGATGTCGCTCAAGTCCGGCAACAGCGGCGACCGGAACAACGGTCCACGCGCCACGGCCCAGCTGCGGTTGCCCTGCACCGTATTGATCTCGCCGTTGTGCGCCAAATAGCGATAGGGGTGCGCGAGCCGCCATTGCGGCAGCGTATTCGTGGAAAAACGCTGGTGAAATACCACGACCGAGGCTGCCATGCGCGGATCCTGCAGATCCGCATAGAACTGTGCAAGAAACTGCGGCATCACCATGCCCTTGTAGACGATCGTGCTCGCCGACAAGGACGGGATGTAAAAAACCGGATCCTCGTTCTGCAGGCGCTTCTCAGTGCGCCTGCGCGCCAAGAACAGCTTGCGATTGAACGCCGCCTCGTCGATATCGGTGCCGCAGTTGACGAATACCTGGGCGATCACCGGCAAGGTTTTCAGGGCCTCGGCGCCACAAGCCTGCGGGTCGGTGGGCACAGCCCGAAAGCCCGCGACCACGAGTCTTTCCGCCTCGAGCTCGCGCGCCAGCACGCCGCGCGCATGCGCTGCCTTCGCGGCATCGCGGTTCTGGAACACGAGGCCCGCGCCGAACAGTGGTGTCAACGTGAAGCCGCATTCTGCGGCGATGGCGCGCAAAAATCGGGCCGGCATCTTGATCAACAGGCCGCAGCCGTCGCCGGTCTTGCCGTCGGCCGCGACCGCGCCGCGGTGCGTGAGCCGGTTCAGCGAGCTGATCGCCGTTTGCAGCAGCCAATGACTTGCCTGATCGTCGAGATTCGCGATCAGGCCGAAACCGCAGGAATCTTTCTCATACGCCGCCCGGCATAGGCCCCAATCCCGCGTGCGCGGGTCGGCAGCGCCGAGGACGGCGGTCAATGAAGCGAGGTGGCGATCGATCATGCTAATGCCCGTACTGCGCCGCGCCATTCGGCAGCAGCCATAAAGCCGTTGAAAAACAGTCGAATAAACCGGTTCTAGGCGCTGCATCGATCCGCGCCGACGGGGGCAGGGCCGCCGGCGCACGCCTTCTGTATGAGCCTCATGATACCTAGGCAGCGGGCACCGTCAATCGCCGCATCGCGACGCCGGCACGCGCGGGCGGTTCACCCGGCGATATACCGCTCGAGCTGTTCGATGTGCTCGCTCTGCTCCTGCAGCAGCGCTTTGACCAAATCCCCGATCGACACCACGCCGACGACCTCGCCGTTCTGGAGGACTGGCAAATGACGGATGCGCCCGTCGGTCATGATCGCCATGCAGCGCTGGACGGTGTCGTCGAGCGTGACCGTGATGACCGGCGATGACATGATGTCGGCGACGGGCGTGTCGTGCGACGAGCGGTGCTTGAGAATCACTTTGCGCGCATAGTCGCGCTCGGAGAAGACGCCGAGCAGCGCTCCGCGCTCCATGACGAGCAGCGCCCCGACGTGCTCCGTCGCCATGATTTCGATGGCGCGCAACACCGACTCCTGCGGCGCGATCGCAAAGACCTGCCGCCCCTTCACTCTCAGCAGTTGGCCGACGGTATGCATTGCCGCTTCCCCCATTGACTCCGCTCAGCCAAGGCGCCGGCGGCGTCTTCCGCGTCCCGGAATCTGACTATACTCCGACCGCAGTGCGAGAAACTACCGACTTGACCGGGGCCGACAGCGGCGCTCCCGTGCCGCCGCCGCGGCCGCAACTGGTGCGCTCGGCGCACGGTGCGCGCCTCGACCCGTACTACTGGTTGCGCGACGATGCTCGCGATGATCCCGGTGTTTTGGCGCATCTGCACGCGGAAAACGCCTACCGGCAGCGGTGCATGGCGGATGCCGCCGTGCTCGAACGCCGGCTGTACGAGGAGATCGTCGCGCGTCTACGCCAGGACGACGCCAGCGTGCCGTATCTGAAGAGCGGCTACTGGTATTACCGGCGCTACGATACCGGCAAGGAGCATCCGATATTTGCGCGCCGCGCAGGCTCCCTCGATGCCCCTGAACAGATCATGATCGATGGCAACGTGCGCGCGCTGGGCCATGCTTACTACCAACTCGGCGCGCTCGAGGTCTCGCTGGACGGGGAGTTGCTCGCGTTTTGCGAGGACACGGTGGGCCGGCGCGCATATCGGCTGTGTTTCAAGAACCTGCGCTCGGGCACCGTTCACGCGACCCAGATCGACAACGTCGAGACCGATCTGGCCTGGGCGAACGACAATCGGACCGTTTTCTACGTCGCGAAGGACCCGCAAACGCTGTTGGGTATCTATGTGAAGAAACACGTGCTGTTTACCGATCCGGCGGACGATGCCCTGGTCTTCGAGCAGACGGACAAGAGCTTTTACACCGGCGTATCCAAGTCCAAGTCGGAACGCTACGTGTTCATCTCGATGGAGAGTACGGTGTCCTCCGAATGGCACTACGCGGACGCCGACGACCCGGCGCTGGAATTCCAATTGTTCCTCGGCCACGAGCGGGATCATGAATACCAGATCGAGCACCTGCATGAACATTTCGTCGTCAGAAGCAATTGGGGCGCGCGCAATTTCCGCGTGGCCGCGGCGCCGGTCGGCGCCGCGTCGAACCGCGCCGATTGGCGCGATCTGGTGCCGCATCGCGACGACACGTTCATACAAGACGTCGAAGTCTTCGATACCTTCCTCGCGGTCTCGGTACGCGTCGGCGGCTTGCGCAAGATCAGCATCAAGGTGCTGCCGCCGGACGACGATCGCCCTGAGTTCTGCATCGACAGCGCGGAAGCCGCCTATGCGACGGACCTGGCCGACAACCCGGAGCTGGATACGCAGATCGTGCGCTACACCTACTCGTCGTTGACGACGCCGACGAGCATCTACGACTACCACATTCGTACTGGCGAGAAAACGCTGTTGAAGCGCGATCCGGTCGTCGGCGACTTCGATCCGGCGAACTACCGCACCGAATTCTTATTCGTTGAGGCTGCGGACGGGAAAAAAGTACCGGTTTCGATCGTCTACCGCAGCGACTGCCGGCGCGACGGCAGCGCGCCGCTGCTGATCTATGCATACGGCGCGTACGGCTTGTCGGTCGACCCAGTGTTCGCCTCGTCGCGTTTGAGTCTGCTGGACCGAGGCTTCGTCTACGCGATCGCGCACGTTCGCGGCGGCCAGGAACTGGGCCGAGATTGGTACGACAGCGGCCGGCTGCTGCACAAGCATAATTCGTTTTCCGACTTCATCGACGTCACGCGGCATCTCGTAGCCGCGGGCTACGGCGCGCCCGGCAAGGTGTGCGCGATGGGCGGCAGCGCCGGCGGACTATTGGTCGCGGCGGTCGCAAACTTGGCCCCCGAGTGGTATCGCGCGATCGTCGCGCAAGTCCCGTTCGTCGATGTCGTGACGACGATGCTCGACGAGAGCATTCCGTTGACGACGAATGAATACGACGAGTGGGGCAACCCCGCCGACCGGGCGTATTACGATTATCTGTTGTCGTACTCGCCGTACGACAACGTGCGCGCTCAAGACTATCCCGCAA
The DNA here is from genome assembly GCA_043746615.1 of Gammaproteobacteria bacterium. GTDB lineage: Bacteria > Pseudomonadota > Gammaproteobacteria > Steroidobacterales > Steroidobacteraceae > Bog-1198. The sequence goes on from JAYTQR010000204.1 coordinate 4,847, forward strand.
TGCTCGTCACGACGGGTCTTTGGGACAGTCAGGTGCAGTATTACGAACCGGTCAAGTGGGTCGCGAAATTGCGTGCGCTCAAAACCGGCCGGCAGCCGATCCTGATGCACATCGACATGGACGCGGGCCACGGCGGCAAATCCGGACGTTTCCAGCGTTATCGCGAAATCGCACTGGAATACGCGTTTTTATTGAATCAACTGGGTATCGACGTTTGAGGATTGGTGCCGCGGTCCGGGGGATAGGGGGGAAGCCGAACCGCGGCACCAACGTCGAACGCATGGACTCAATATCTGCACGGCGCGCGCGACGCGCGCGTCGATGCCCTCGATCAGTAAGCGGCCATCGGCGCGGCGCCTCGCCAGGGCTGCCCGCGAACCACCGTCCGGAATCAGCAGTGTGAGCACTGCGGATGGCATACGCTTTCCTTACAGGTCATCTTGAGCACGAAGTCGACGTCAAAGGCCGAAGCAAGCATTGTGCCAATCCGTGAAAACTCGAAAATTCAGCGGCTTACGGATTCCTGGCCGGGCGCCCCACTGACAATATTTGTCAGTGACCGACGTGTGCGCGCCGATGCTTGTGCGCCGGCCGCAGCACGATGCAGGCTTGGCCCTTGGCCTTCAGGCGCTGACAAACGGCGCGGGCGCGCGCCGCGGACAGACCTGCCACCTGCAGACGGTAGACGTGCCCGGCGCCCGTCTTCGTCGCATGCACGCTCGGGCTCAGGCCGTGCAGCAACGACGCGTATTTCTTCGCGAGCATTTTCCAGTGGCGGTTCGCCGCCGCCGCACCGGATTTGAACGCACCGAGTTGTACGCCATAGGCGCCCGCAATGGCCACCTTCGTCGCGTGCGTGTGCCGAGCGGACGCGCGCGCCACGGGCGCAGCCGCTTCGGCGGAACTCGCGGGGGCCTCCTCGGACACCGATGTACCGGCGCCGGTACCGGCGCCGGCACCGGTATCGGCGCCGGCACCGGGCGTTGCGGCGGTACCGGCGGCTCCCGCGGCAGCCGCGGCCGGCGGCTGCGCCAGGGCGAAATTCTCGATGCGGATCCGTGCCTCTTCGCTCCATTTGCCGTGCGGATGTGCCGTTAAAAATGCTTGATAAGCCTGCGCGGTGTCGGCATCGCGCGCTTTTTGCCAGTCGCGCTGTCCCTCGAGTTCCTGCAGCTGGGCGCCCGCCTGTGCGGTAAAGGCGCCATGTGGATATTTTTTGACGAACAGTTGATAGGCAGGCGCAGTGTTCGCGGCGCGGGTTTTCTCCCAATCACTTTGCTCGCGGTTGCAGCCGGCCAGGCCCACGCAAACCGCCAAAAGCGCGGCGATGATCGGTTTCTTGAAGTCCATGCGCGTACTCTCGAAGGGCGGTAAAGGGCGCTAGTCTACTTCGATTTGCGCCGTCTGTCGGCAGCGCCAAGCCCGTCACAGCATACCGGGACGCCGATCGGGTAAGAAGGAGGGCATGAGCACAGACAACGACGATCGACTTCGGCCGCAGGGCGCGCGACGCTTCTTCGACATTACGCCGGCGTCGCCGACCGTCATCGGCGCCGGGTCCGTCGTCGTCGGCAATTTGAGCGGCGCCGGTCCGTGCGTGATTGCCGGTAAAATTCAAGGCGACGGCGACTTGATCGGCGATCTGAACGTGGCGATTTCCGGCAGTTGGCATGGCAATGTGCGCGCGCGCCGGGCGATCGTCGCCGGCACGATCGTCGGCAGTTTGCGCGTCGAGGAAAAGCTCGAAATACGCCGCACGGCGGTGATCCGCGGCGCCGTCAGCGCGCGAACGATCGCGATCGCGCGGGGCGCGATCGTCGACGGCAAGATCGAGGTTACCTCCGGCGGATCTGTGCAGCATTTCGACGAAAAGCGTACCGACGCGCCATAAATCCTGTTTGCTATTGGCGACAGGAATGGCCGGCTTTGTCTGGTCCCACGGCTTGATAATAGAATTACCCGGTCACCAGCCGTTCGGCGCCGAACGGCGGCAACCGAGACGACTCTTGAGGAGAAAATGGCATGACGAGGAACCGCGCGGGGCTGCTCGTGCTGGCAGCTGCGCTCGCGCTGCCGGCAGCGCGTGCTCATGCCGACGGCGGCTACCTCAGTCCGACCGATGAGCGTTTGCGGCTGTCACTAGGCATCATGCAAATTTCGGCGGCGACGGCGGTGCGCCTCGACAGCAGCGCCGGTGCGACCGGAACCTTCTTCACCGCCGAAAATGCGCTCGGCCTGCAACGCTCGCAGATCGATCCGAAGTTTCAGGTCGTCGTGCGCGCCGGCGAGCGGCACTGCCTGCGCCTGGATTATTTCAGTTTGGACCGCAGCCATACCGAGACGCTGACGCAAGGACCGATCGCATTTCGCAACGTGGTCTTGCAGAACGGCGATCCGGTGCAGACGGACCTGAGCTTGCGGATGCTCGGGATCACCTATGGGTATTCGTTCTTGCACAGCGAGAAGTATGAGATCGCCGCGACGCTCGGCATCAACGAGATCGATATTTCGGCTCGCGCCCGCGTGCAGACGCCGGTGCGGCACATCGATCAGACCGAAGATCAAGCCGGGCCCTTCCCGACGCTGGGAATCGACGCGACATGGGTCGCAAGCCGGCGCTTTTATTTCGATGGCCGCGCACAATACCTGAAGGTTGCAGTCAATAATCTGCAAGGAACGCTCGCCGTGTACGAACTCGACGGGCTGTATCGATTCCGGCCAAACGTGTCGTTCGCGCTCGGCTACAGCCTCGTCAAAGCGACCTTGAACTCGACCCAGGCCGCGCATTCCGGTTTGTTCGACTTCCGCGCGAAGGGCCCGCAGCTGTTCGTCCGCGTCGCGTTCTAGCGGGCGCCCGCCGGTTTGACCGCAAATTCCACGCGGTTGTTGGCCGCCGCCGCTTTATTCCACTCGCCGGCGGTCAGGGTGTCGGTGCGCGCCGGATACGGAACGGCGACGCTCGACGGCGGCGTATCCTCGATCGTCACCGAAATTGCACCGCCGGTTCGCTGGCGGACGCTCGCGATCAAATTGCCAAACTCGAGCGACTGGCGCTGCTGGCCGGATAAGGAATCCTCGATCGGGTTGCCGATCGCATCGCACTTGCCGAGGGGCAGCGTCGGGCTCGCCGGCACATAGCCGTCCATGGCGTTGCCGGTCAGGCAAAACAGTCCGGCGGAGCTGGAGACCGCGACGACGCCGCGAAAACCGGCCGCGACGAGTTTCGTCAGCAAATCGCGCATCAGGTCGAAACGGCCGCGACCCAACGGAACCTCGCCGTACGGCACCAATACGGATTGGATTTTTGGCACACCGCGGTAGGTGCCGCCGGCCGCGGTAACGCCGCTCGCAGCCTCAGACCCGTTCGGCTGCGCGCTGCCGCTTCCCGCCGGACCGCCCGCAGCCGCGTCGGCCAATGCGCTCGTGAGGCGCTTGACCGTGTCGGCCAGCGCGGCGCGGTCGCGCGTAATTTCAATATTTGCGGCGGCGAGGCCGGCGGCTTCGACACGCGCATGCGCAAGATCGTTGCGCGCCGCCGTCCACAGCACACCGAATGCCGCCGCGGCCAGGCAGGCGGCTCCGGCCACGGCCGGCCACGCCCACCGCGCTCGCCGCGGGGGCGGCGCACTTGCAAGCGGCGCGTCGACCGTCGGCCGCGCCGGCGGCAGGTTGCGCAGGTCGCTGACGATGCGCGACGCAAAGCTGTCCAAGCTTGCGACGACGAAGCGGCGCAAGTCCATCGTCTGCTCCTTGACGGCAGCTTCCAACCGGCGGCCCCAATCCGCGCCCACGCCGGCCGCCGGGACCGGTGCCGCCGCCTTGAGGCCGCCGCCGCCGTTCAATTCCACCGGCATCAGTGCGGAATCTTCCGCGTCACGCCGATCAGGCAGCATATGCAGCTCATAAAGCACTTTCGACACATCGACCGGCCGTACTTGCTTCGGCAGCACACCCATCGCACCGAGCGCACGCGCTTGCCCGACGTACAGTTCCCCTTCTTGCGAGGTGTACATCATGATCGGAATCATCGCCGTCCGCGAATTGCCCTTGATCGCCTGCACCGCTTGCAGACCGTCCATGCCCGGCATCAAGTGATCCATG
>JAYTQR010000205.1:0-58203 GCA_043746615.1 Gammaproteobacteria bacterium
GATCCGCTCGTGGTCGGCGAAGAGCACTACAATACCGCGCGCGGCGTGCAAGCGATCCTACAGCGCTACAAAGAACTGCAGGACATCATCGCCATACTCGGTATGGACGAGTTGTCCGAAGAAGACAAGTTGTCGGTCTACCGGGCGCGCAAAATCCAACGGTTTCTGTCGCAACCGTTCAACGTCGCCAAGATCTTCACCGGTCAAGACGGCAAGATCGTGCCGCTCGCCGACACGATTCGCGGCTTCAAGGCGATCATCGCCGGTGATTACGATCACTTGTCGGAGCAAGCGTTTTACATGGTCGGCAGCATCGAAGAAGCGGTCGAAAAAGCCAAGACGCTGTAACGGCCGAGGGAACATCATGGCGAACACCATTCATGTCGATATCGTCAGCGCCGAAGGACATATCTTTGCGGGCGAGGCCAGCATGGTGTTTGCGCCGGCCTCCCTGGGTGATATCGGCATTGCGCCGCGCCACGCGCCGCTGTTGACGAAACTGAGGCCGGGCGAAATCCGTGTCCAGACCGAGGGCCACGCCGAGCAGTCGTTTTTCATCGGCGGCGGCACCCTGGAGATTCAGCCGCATGTCGTGACCGTACTTGCCGATACCGCGGTACGCGCCCATGATCTCGACGAAGCTGCGGCCCTGCAGGCGCGGCAGCGCGCGCAAGAGGCCGCCAAGGGCAAGACGGACAAGATCGAACTCGCGGAAGCGCAAGCGGAGCTCGCGCGCGCAGTAGCGCAACTGCGTGTCATCGAACGACTGCGCAAGACGCGTTAACGGATCCAGGCAGCGCTCGGCCCAGACATGCCGCTCGACATCGTCATACTGGCAGCGGGACAGGGGCAGCGGATGAATTCCGACCTGCCAAAAGTGCTGCAACCGCTCGCCGGGCGGCCGTTGTTGGCACACGTCATCGAGACGGCTGCGCGTCTCGCGCCGCAGGGCATTTATGTCGTCTACGGCTACGGCGGGGCCGCCGTGCAGGCGGCGCTCGCCGATGCGCCGGTCGATTGGGTATTGCAGGCCGAACAGTTGGGCACGGGTCACGCCGTCATGCAGGCCATGCCGTTGATACCCGACGGTCACCGCGTGTTGGTGCTCTACGGCGACGTGCCGCTGCTGCGCGCCGGCAGTTTGCGTGAACTCGTCGACGGCGACGGCGCGACGCTTGCCCTGCTGACCGCGCGGCTGACGGATCCCACCGGCTACGGACGCATCATCCGCGATCGGCACGGCAGTGTCGCCGCGATCGTCGAACACCGCGATGCGACCGCGGAGCAGCGTCTGATTCAGGAGGTCAATACCGGCCTGCTCGCCGCGCCCGCGAAAAAACTGCGGGAATGGCTCTTGGGCTTGCGCAACGACAATACGCAGCGCGAGTACTATCTGACGGACGTGATCGCTGCGGCCGTGGCCGCTGGCCACCGCGTCGATACAGTGCTCGCTGCGAGCGCAGCCGAAATCGCCGGCGTCAATGACAAGGTGCAGCTCGCGGAAGCGGAAGCCGCGTATCGGCGCGAACGGACCCGGGAGCTGTTGCTTGCGGGCGCGACGCTCGCCGACCCTCTGCGCGTCGATGTGCGGGGCGAGGTGGAGGTCGGCCGCGACGTGTTCATCGACGTCAACGTCGTGTTGACCGGCAAGGTCAAGCTCGGTGCGCGCGTGAAGATCGGTCCGAATTGCCTAATCGGCGACGCGGTCATCGGCGACGGCACCGAGGTGTGTGCTAATTGCGTTATCGATCAGGTGTCGGTCGGCGCGGACTGTGTAGTAGGGCCGTACGCGCGTCTGCGCCCCGGCACCCAACTGCACGCGCGTGTCCACGTCGGCAATTTCGTCGAGGTCAAGAACAGCGAGCTCGGGCAGGGCAGCAAGGCAAACCATTTGAGCTACGTGGGAGACGCTTCGATCGGACGCGACGTCAACGTGGGTGCCGGCAGCATCACCTGTAATTACGACGGCGCGAACAAGTGGCCGACGAAGATCGGCGACGGTGCCTTCATCGGTTCGGGCAGCATGCTCGTCGCGCCGGTGCGGATCGGCGCCTACGCGACGATCGGCGCCGGCTCGACGATCTCGCAGGATGCGCCCGACGGCAAGCTGACGCTGACGCGTGCGAAACAGACGACCGTCGACGCCTGGAGCCGGCCGCCGAAGCTCGACGAGCAGCAAAAGGCGGCGGCGATCGACGCGTCGCTGCACAAACCGAAAGGTTCCAAGCGCTGAGCCGCGGGCGCCGATCGTAAGCGTTGCCATATGCCGTCGCATGATTATGCCGTCCAGCTCCGGCGCTGAGCCTGCTGCTGCTGCCCGAATAATTGTCCGCGCGCGAGACATTGATGGCCCGCGGCCCGCAGCGAGTGTACCAACCGTCCCTCTAGGTCGTGCTCGCCAACCGGATTATGACGTTCGGCGCGCCGAGTGCCGGAGATCTGTACGAAGCCGGCAGCGATCGCCATTTCCCGATGGCGCCCGCGCACTGACGGCCGGAGCGCCGGCCAGCCGGTGTGGTCCGGACCCATCGGTCCGGTTCATGCGGTACCATGGGGCAATATTTCCCATGGGCTTGCGGAGCCGGTGCATGTGCGGAATCGTCGGAGTCGTCGCGGAGCGAAACGTGGTGCCGATCCTGCTGGAGGGACTGCGGCGCCTCGAATACCGCGGCTATGATTCGGCCGGCTTGGCGGTCTTGAGCGCCGACGCGAACCTGCAACGCCTGCGCACGGTCGGCAAGGTCAAAGTCCTGCAAGAGGCTGTCGATGCCGCGCCGATTGCCGGGCACGTAGGTATTGCCCACACGCGCTGGGCGACCCACGGCGTGCCGTCGACGCGCAACGCACATCCGCACATTTCGCGCGACGGCATCGCCATCGTCCACAACGGCATCATCGAGAACCACGAGCACTTACGCGCCGATCTGACGGAGCTCGGCTACAGCTTCAGCTCCGACACCGACACGGAGGTGATCGCGCATCGCATCCATCATCACATGATGAAGTCGCCGGGTCTGCTCGGCGCGGTCCGCATGACGGTCGGCGAGCTGCGCGGCGCCTATGCGCTCGCGGTCGTCAGTGAACACGACCCAGAATGCATCGTGCTCGCCCGGCAGGGTTGCCCGGTCGTCATCGGTCTCGGCATCGACGAGAACTTCGTCGCTTCGGACGTTGCCGCATTGCTGCCGGTGACGCGCCGCTTCATGTTCCTGAACGAAGGCGACGTCGGCGAGATCCGCCGCAAGTCGATCACGATTATCGATGCGGCCGGCCGCAATGCGCAACGCGAGGTGCGCGCAAGCGAGTTGCCGGCCGACGCCGTCGAGCGAGGTCAATACCGGCATTTCATGTTAAAGGAAATCCACGAGCAGCCGCGGGCGATCGCGCAGACGCTCGAGGAGCGCGTCGCCGGTGGACGCTTGCTGGACGCCGCGTTCGGGCCGGCCGCGCCGTCGGTGTTCGCGCGGGTCAAGGCCGTGCACATCGCCGCTTGCGGAACCAGTTATCACGCCGGTCTCGCGGCCTGTTATTTCCTGGAAAATATTTGCCGCATTCCGGCAAGAATAGAGTTCGCGAGCGAGTACCGCTACCGCAACCCGGTCGTCACCGCGGATACGCTATTCGTGACGATCTCGCAGTCCGGCGAGACGGCCGACACCTTGGCGGCCCTGCGTGCCGCACGGGAATCCGGCTATTTATCCACACTGACGATCTGCAACGTTGCCGAGAGTTCGATGGTGCGCGATTCGCAGCTCGTGCTGCTGACGCGCGCCGGACCGGAAATCGGCGTCGCCTCGACGAAGGCGTTCACGACACAGCTGACGGCCCTCGGCATGTTGACCATCGCGCTCGCGAAGCATCGGCTGATGGACGCCCCGCGAGAGCACGAGCTGGTCGCGCAGTTGCTGCAGTTGCCGGGGCTCGTCGAGAAAATCTTGAAATTGGATCCGCTGATCGAGAAGCTGGCCGAAACTTTCGCCGAGAAGCAGCATGCGCTGTTCGTGGGCCGCGGAGCGCTGCATGCGATCGCGATGGAAGGAGCCTTGAAGCTCAAGGAGATTTCCTACATACACGCAGAGGCGTATGCGGCCGCTGAACTGAAGCACGGCCCGCTTGCCCTCGTCGACGAAGACATGCCGGTCGTCGCCGTGGCGCCGAACAATGAGCTGCTCGAGAAATTGAAGTCCAATCTGCAGGAAGTGCGCGCCCGCGGCGGCAGGCTGTTCGTCTTCGCCGATTCGGATGCGGGCATGCATAGCGGCGACGGCTTGACGGTCATCGAAATGCCGGTCGCCGCGACCGCGATACAAGCACCGGTCCTGTATACCATCCCGCTGCAATTGCTCGCGTATCATGTCGCCGTGCTGAAGGGCACCGACGTCGATCAGCCGCGCAACCTGGCCAAGAGCCTGACGGTCGAGTAGCGGCGTGAGTACCGCGCAGCTAGGCTGAGGGTTTGCCACACATGGACGTCACTGCGTTCGGCCCGGCGTATTTCCGCAAGTACTATTTGGACCATCGGACCCGCGTCGTCACGCCGGTGGAGATGAGCACCAGAGCGGCGCTGATTGCGGCGATATTGCGCCAAGGGCAAATTCCGGTCGCGCGCATTCTCGACGCCGGCTGCGGCATCGGGCTGCTCAAGGAGCCGTTCGCAGCGCTCTGGCCGAGGGCGCGCTACACGGGCCTCGAACTCAGCGGCTACCTCTGCGATCGCTACGGCTGGGTTTTAGGCTCGGTCGCGGATTTCAGCCCGCGCCGCCCGTACGACCTGGTCGTCTGCTACGACGTTCTACAATATCTGCCGGATCGCGATGCCGCGCGGGCGATAGGTAATTTATCGCGCCTCAGCCGGGCCGCCGTGTACGTATCGGCATTGACGTGCGAAGACTGGCGGAACAATTGCGACCGCAGGCGAACCGATCGCGCCGTGCACTTACGTGTGGCGGCCTGGTACCGGCGGCGCCTGGCGCGCGGCTTTCGCTACCTCGGCTTCGGCGTTTGGCTTCGCAAGAACGTGACGGCGATCTGGTGGGAAATGGAACGTTCGCCGGCGAGAGTCAAAGCGTCGCGAGGATCCACTGCACGAGCGCGGCATGCACCGGCTCGCCGGCGCCCGAATTGACGCGTGAATCGTTGAGTAGAGAGACGAGAATGTACGTGCGTCCGCCCGGCACCAAGACATAGCCGGCGACGGCGCTGACTCCGTCGATGTGGCCTGTCTTGAGGCGCACGGCGCCGGGGGGCACGTCCCGCATGCGTGTGCGCAGCGTGCCGTCGACTCCGGCGAGGGGCAGCGAGGCGAGAAACTCGGGCGCGTAGCGGCTGTGAAAGGCGGCGCGCAACACGGCGGCGAGCGCCGTTGCCGACACGCGCGCCGTCCGCGACAAACCGGCACCGTTGTCGAGCACGACCTCGCGTAAATCGAGGCCTTGCCGCTGGCCCCACTCACGCATCGCGGCGATGCCTTTGTCCGGCGTCGCCGGCTCGCCGAAACGATTCGCGCCGAGCGTCAGAAACAGATCGCGCGCCATCAGATTATTGCTGAATTTGTTCGTCAGCTTGATGATCTCGCCGAGGGGCAGCGAGGCAAAACTCAACAGCAACTTCGCATCGGGCGGCGCCGCACCGATGCGCAGCCCGCCTGTGAATTCACCGCCCAATTCGCGCCACAGCGCGGTGAAAGTTCCAAAGGCGTACTGCGCCGGCTGCAGCAGTACGCGCGTGAATTCCTGCGGCGCACAATGCGCAGCCATCGCTCCTTTGAGCACGACGTGATCCCAGGTCTGCGAGGGAACTTCGAAATCGATCCGGTCGGTGCGTTCGGTGCAGCGGCCGGCGACGAAGCGCACGAGGTTGTCGATCCGCAGATTGACCGGCGCCGGATCCGCAATGATCTCGATTCTGCGGGCGCGCACATCCGGCTGTACGCGGATATCGACCGCTTGAAAATTCACCGACAAGGCATCCGGAACCGCGTTATAAGGGCGGTGCGGATGGCTGTCGAAGGCGCCCGGGTCCACCTGCGGCAGCGCGAAAGCCCGGTCGTCGATGATGATGTTGCCCCGGATCGCATCGAGTCCCTGTCGGCGCAGTTCGCCGGCGAAGCGCCACCAGCGGTCCAAAGTCATGTACGGGTCGCCGCCGCCTTGCAGGATCAGATCGCCGCGCAAGACGCCTTTTTCGGGCGCAACGCTCGCGAGCGCCCGCGTATGCCACGTGTAGGCGGGACCGAGCGTGTCCAGGATCGCGTATGTCGTCAGCAGCTTGATCGTCGACCCTGGACTGCGCAGGGTGTCGGGATTTTCGCTCAAGGCCACGTGCCCCGTGTCGACGTCGACGACGAGAAAGCTGGCGGCGCTGAGCGGCAAATGCGCAACGTCCAGCGCCCGGACGATTTGTGGGGGTAGCGAGCCGAGGCCGAACGCCACGGCAGGCACGCCGGCCAGAATTGCAAGAAACACGTGCCGCATCGCGAAATCCCCCGAAACCACGGCGCGATGCACAGCCGACCGCCGGAGCGCCGACGCCGTAACCGCAACACGCCCAAACAACAAAAAAACAACGGCAGCCAGCCGAGCGCCGACAGCACTGCGCCCGAGCCGCAGCGGCCAGTCTAACCACCCTTCGCCCGATGTAAACGATAGGATAGACGCGCGCGGCACGAATAGCAGCCGCGATAGCGCGATGATCGAGCCGGCGAGCATGACGAGCCGCCGCAAAGGAATGAATCCGACGATGCAGCGGACTTTACTGGGCGGCTTCAAAGTCGAGGTCTTGGGCGGCGACGCGTGGCGCGTCAGCGGCACGGATTCGGCCGTGCTGCTGCATCTGCGCGCGGTGCGGCCCCTGGGTGGCATCGCGCCAGCGCCGGATTCACCGCCGCCCGCCGGCTGCGCCGCGGTGGGGATCGAGTGGCCGGCCGCGGCGGACGTCCGGCTGAGCTTGCACGCGCCGGCCGCAATCGCTTCGTTCACGGCCGCGAGCGCGTTGCTGCACGAACCGCAACCGCATCTCTACGAAGTTTTGCCGTTGGCGCGTTTCGACGCCGCCGCGCAGCGCTTTTGGCGCCGCGTATTCGCCACGGTGCGGATTCCGGGCGGCCGGATGTTGTTGCGCTTGCTGGCGCGATGCAACCGCGCCCGCGCCCGCGGTTGAAGTCACAGCTTGGCCCACGGCAGCGCCGCCGACGGCGTCCGCAAATGCAATTTGCGACCCGCGTAAAAGACACGATTGGGGGATTTCCGCAATTTAGCGGCCGTTATCGATACGGCCGCACCGCCAATCCGAACCTTTCGGATCGAAGGCAACCTCGGGTTTGTGCCAGGCGATTATCGCCCTGATGCCGCCCCATGACACCTACATCGAGACCCACCTGGTGGGCGGGGCGATCATGCAGCGCAAGCGGCCGGCGCTGCGTAACATCGGCATCGACCTGAATCCGCGGGCGCTGCAGAGATTCCAATCGAGGTAGTGGCCGAACTGGCACTTGGCACCTTGCAGCCCGAGCGCCTCCAGATAGGTGCCCTGGTGCCTTGAACGTATAGTCTAGTTCCTAACCCCGCCGGAGATAGCATCTCCGGCCCGACGCCTCCCTCGCGGAGGCGTCTCTTTTTGAGGCGGCGATCCGATCGGCCGCGCTGGAATGCGCCAGCCGCGCTCCCGCTTTGCTGCTCACCAGGATGTCGGTATTCGGGGTATTGCCGAGCGTGACCACCGCGAGCCATCCACGTCGGCATAATTCGCCGGCCACAATGAATCCCAAGCCGTTTGTTTGGACCGCCACGGTCAAGGACATCATTGAAAAGATCGCTCGGGCACGCGCCAAGGCGGAGCAGATCAAGCCCGGATCCACACTTCCCCGGGGGAAAAAGCAAGCCGCCTGAGTGCATAGTCATTTATGAGTCACTGCACTAGCAAGATCGCCACCTTGCCGGTTGCGCAAGTGCGGCCCGCTAGTGTATTTGCGCGCGCCGAACGACAGGAAACGAAGCCCGCTTGGGGAGACAATGCTGGTTGCGTCGCACTAACCGCGCCAACCAGCATCGCGTGCGCGTCGGCTCTGTTGAGGACGTGCAAAATCTGTTCGCCGTATCGGCCGAAGGCCGGCCGCTCGGCGTCGCCCTGTTCGTCCGCCCCGCGCCCAACCGCATCGTCGTGCTGCATCTTGGCGTCCAACCGCGCTCTCTGGGCGGTCGGTACGCGAACACGCCGGTGTTGATCCGCTTGATGCACGGCATCCGCACAGCGGCGCGAGCTGCTGAGGGCGCCGAGCGCATCGAGTTGGTGTATAAGGACCGGCAACCCATGCGCTTGCACGGCTGACACAGAGGTGTCCATGGCGGATTTGACCGAAACGGTACGCGGCAAAACGGTGGTCATTCATTTTGACGGCAGCAAGTGCATTCACTCGCGTCACTGTGTGCTCGACCGGCCGGACGTGTTCGTGTCGAATGTCGATGGCGCATGGATACATCCGGATAGCGCGACCGCCGACGAAGTCGCCGAACTCGCACACAATTGCCCTTCCGGCGCCATTCGTTTCGAGCCCCTTGAGGGGGGTGCCGGTGAACGGCCGCCACTGGTCAATGTCGTGCGCATTCGAGAAAACGGCCCGTTGGCATTCCGCGCACCGCTGACCGTGGGCGCCACCGACGCGGGTATGCGGGCGACCTTGTGCCGCTGCGGCGCATCGAAGCACAAGCCTTATTGCGACAACAGTCACGCGGCGGCCAATTTCAATGCGAGCGGCGAACCGCCGGCGCTCGAATCCCAGCCTCTCCTCATGCGTGATGGGCCGTTGCAGATCACGCCGCTGCCGAACGGCCCGTTGCAGGTGTCCGGATCGCTGGAAATAGTCAGCGGCACCGGCCGCACGCTATTGCGGTGCACGGAAACCTATTTGTGCCGCTGCGGCGGGTCGGCGAACAAGCCGTATTGCGATGGGTCGCACGCGAAACTGGGTTTCAAATCCGGCTGATGCCGAATGATGCTCTTTTTCGACGTCGCCGGGCGGCGCCAGCGCGCTAGATTGCGTTGATCCGCGTGGCGGCGATCGCCAAAGCGTCGGCCAGGCGCCGCGCCCACGCTCTTTGCCCGGCCGCATCCGCGATCAGGTCCTGGCGGATCTCGACTTCGACGTGTACCAGGCCGCGCTTCTCGCCGTATTCGGGAATCGCATAATCGCTGGTATCACTGACCGCGTACGGCTCGTTCTCGCCGACGATCAGTTCTGCGTCCCGTCGCAGCACCTCGAGCAGCACGACCGCAAGGCGCGCGTCGCGCTGGTAGAGGATGCCGGCATGCCATGGCCGCGACCGGCCGAGGAACACCGGCGTGAAGCTGTGCATCGAGACTAACACCGTGGGGCGGCGCTGCGTCCGGCGCGCATCGAGCAATCCGCGGATGCGTGCATGATAGGGCGTGAATACCTCGCGCTCGCGACGCTCGCGGTCGGCAGCGCCCACCGCCTCGTTGCCGGGAATCCGCGTCCCCTCGCTCGCGCTAACGATCGATCCGGCGCTGCCAGGCGGACGATTGCAGTCAATGACCAAACGAGAGTAATTCTGCATAACCACGCATGCGTCGAGGATCTCCGCCAGCTCGCGCGCGACGTCGGCGGCACCGATGTCCCAGGCGATATGCCGGTCGAGATCCGCAGCGATCAAGCCGAGAGTGCCCAACGCGCGCGGAATCCGCGCGCCGGCATGATCGCAAACGAGGAAGAACGGCGATACGCCGAGGGGCCGTTCCACTTGCACGGCGGCGGGTTCGTCGGCGGCGATCAGCGCAGGCATAAGTTGGCATACTAGCGCGGCGAGCAGCGAAAACCAGCCATGCCGCCGACTATTGAACTGCAAAATCGTGGCGCTCTGCTGCATGCGGACGGCAAGCGCCGCCGCGCCGCGCTAGGCGGCGGCGACACGCGCCCGGCGGCCGGGACCGCCGCCGTGCCGTCAGGGCAGCTGCATATGCAGCGGTTCGGGCGGCGGCGGCGGTTGCGGAGGCGGGGGCGGTGGGGGCGGCGGATCTAGAGGCACGCCGCGCTCCCGCAAGATCGCGACGTTGACATCCTCCTGCCGGCGCAACGTGCGCATGTGCGCGAGCCGCCAGCGCGCGTGCGCGCTCCGTAGCCAGGGCAGCAGCGGCCGATCGAATTGCGCAGCAGACCTCCTGCGCCATTCCAACACGCGTCGGCGCTCGGCGAGCGCGCGGGCATCCTTGCCGTCCGCCGGCGCAAAGCGCCTCTCGAGCGCGATACCGATTAATTGTGCGCTGATCGTGTCGCTGTTGCGCAGGATGCGTGCGACCGTCACGCAGGATGCGCGCCGCTCCGTGCCTGTCTTGGAATCCCGGCACGCGTCGACCAGCGTGGAGAAATGCACCAAGATTTCGGCGCCTGCGATCCGCTCGACAAAGGCGAGGCGCGTCGCGTCGGAATCGGCGAACGAACCCGGCAGACTTTTCGACACCGCTCGCAACGCGTCGAACATCAGCACGACGACGTGGTTCCAATAAAAGTCGACCCGCGTACCCTCTGCCATGTGCCGAAGTACGCGGTCGATCTCCATCGCGTCCTGTTCCTTTTGCGCTGCCGCGAGCGTCGGCAGCCAAGCCGCGGCGTTGTCCGGATCCAACCAGCGCAACTCGGTCGCGGCGCCGCGGATGTCGCACAGGGGCGTCAATGCGCAGACGCGCAGCCGGATCCAGCCGATCGCCGTATCGTCCGGCGCCATGTCGGACGCGCGGCTCGCCAGGCTGAGGGCCGTCGGATCCGCGGTGGCCGCACTCGCCGTGGTTTTCGGCGTAGCTTTGCCGTCGATGGGCTCAGCACGCAGAATTGCTGCCGTTGCCAAGGAGTTCTGGTTGCCCCGCTGTATCAGTGCATGGATCGCGGCAGCGCGCCAGATTCGGTACGCGTCGGCTCCGCGGTGCACGGCGGTCAGCGGCGCGGCACGCGCGTAGATACCCGCGGCCGAGTTCAAAACCAGAAATGCGAACAGCGGCAGGCTACGCGTGAACATCGTGACCGCAGCTGCGCGTCCGCTAGGCGCTCTTTGCCTGATTGGCGACCGCGGTCAGCCCCGCGGTGATTGCGAGGCGCATCGCATCCTCGACCGAGATGTCGAGCGGTTCGACGAGGTTGCGCGGCAAATAAACCGTGTAGCCGCCGAACGCATAGCTCATCGGGAAATACACGGTGACCCAATCGTGGCCGCCATGGGCGTGCAAAGCCGCGGGCACGTCCTCGCGCGTGACGAAACCGATCGCATGTACTTCGCCGAACCGCGCGACGACGACGCGCTGCAAATCCCGCTTTTCGCCGCTACCGGAGGGCAGCAGACTGACGACGTCGCGAAAGCCGCCGTAAAGGGTTTTCACGAACGGAATCCGTCCGAGGAAGTCGTCCGAATATTTGAGCACCAAGCGGCCCGCATAGGCGTTGACCATGCTGCCGACGATCAGCAAAAGCACGAATCCCGCGAGCAAACCGAGGCCCGGCCAATAATGCGCCGGACTGACGAGGTGCAGCGCGATTAACACGCGGCGCAGCGTCGCCTCGAGGGAATTCACGACCCACCAAATCACGTAGACGGTCAGTGCGACGGGCAAGACCGTTACCAACCCGCTCATCGTCAACATCAATATCTTGCGCATAGCCGCATGATCGCACGATCCCGCTCAATGCGGGTCAATCGCGCAAAATCGTTGCACATCGCGCGGAAATTGCGCCAGCAACTCGATCGATGCTGTCTCGGGTTTCCATAGAAAATAATGCGGCATTATCGCCGCGCCGCGCATGCGCGTCACGCTGAGCAGCCGGCTGTCGGGCCGGAAATGCACGGCCTCCGCGGACCGGCAGGGCAGCGTCTCTTCAATGGCAGCCAGTGCCGGCGTTCGTGAGATCTTGCCGCTGCGCCAATCGAGCAGCAGCATAACCGCGCAGGCGGGCCGCGCCGATCTCGTAGGCGTATGCGGTCATAGCGCGCTGCGCCGGACAGCCGGCCGGGTTCGCGCTGCACTTTTATAATTTCTCGACCGTCGTGGGCAAGCACGGGCTGTATCTCGAAGACTTGTTCGTCCGTGCGGATTTCCGCGGCCGAGAGATCGACACCAGTCTCTTGGCCTATTTGGCGAAACTCGCGATTCTAAAGGGACTGTGGACGATTCGAGTGGGCCGTGCTCGATTGGAACCGACGGGCGCGGGACTTCTACGAGGCGCTCGGCGCCGAAGTCAACTCAGCTTGGATCAATTATCGTATCAGCGGCGAAACGTTGCGCCGCCTCGCCGCCGGCACGATGGCCGCTGCTGGCGTCACTGCCGCGGCAACAGGAAGCGCCGACCGTGAAAGCGTAACACCACCCCGTCCCGCCGGATGCGCTCGATGACCGGGCCTTCCTGCAGCGTCGAACCCTCGACGTATTTTTGCCCATTGATGAAGACGAAGCGCCCGGCCGGTTTCGCCGCGTAGACGTGAACGTCCAAGTGCAACGGCGGGAGCTTGTCGGCGCCGGTGAGGTTTAGTTCGCCGAGCGTCGGCAGTACCTCTTCGTCGTCCACCGTCGCAACGGTCGCCGCCGATTCCCGCCGCGCTGCCGCCGATACCTGACGCGCCGGTGGATATGCCGCTCGCGGCCGTGCGGCCGCAGCAGTCCCTGTGGTGGTGGCCAGCGGAATTTCGGGCGCGTATTGCGCCGTATTGTCCATCGGACTGAACGGCGCGGTCGCGACGGGATTCGGCGCTGCCGCCGACGGCGCGGATCTGCCGATCTGCGCAAATGCCGCCGGTGGCGATGCGGCCGCGCGGTTGGGCGCGGGCGCGAGGCGTCGCAGCAGCACCGCGCTCAGGACGAGCAAGTTGATCCCGAGCAGCACCAACACCGCAATGACCCATGGGGGCAGACCGGCGCGCGGCGCAATAAACCCCGGATCGATGACGCCGGGCGCGATTTGCCGCTGCCGTTCACTTTCGGATTTCTTCAGCGCATCGAGAATGAAAGACACCGGATCTCCTAGCCGCCGCGTCGCGTCGCCGTGCGCAGCAACGGCGATCCAGGGTCCGCCACCGCCGCGTCCAGCACGACCAGGGTCTGTATGCCGGCGATGCCGTCCACGTTCAGGCGGTGGGCGCGTTGAAATTCGCGGACCGCCGCCGTCAGCTCGTGATCATACAGATCGGCGCGCACGGGATTGTCGGCCGTACCGCGCAAAGCGTTCAGGCTGCGCCGCAGCCAGCCCACATCCGCTCCGCTCATGCCCTCTGACAACTGCCGCACGCCCCCCGCCTGCGGCTTCCAGACGATCGTGAATTGACCAAACCAATCGTGCGACAACTCGTCGAGCGGCAGCCGCTCGGTGCGCGCGCCAAACGCGAGCGTCGCGAAGCGTTCGTTCATGGCGATCAGCAGCACTTGATGTGTGCCTCCGGCATCGTCGGTCAATGTGAGTACGGCCGGCCGGTTCAGCATCCGCACCTCGGCCCAGGATCCGCGCAGAGTAAGACAGGCGAGCCCGGATTTCGCCGCCTGTCCGCAGGGATCCTCGTCCGCCGTCAGCCTGACACCCCACAGGGCCAACAGTCGGCGATAGGCATTCGCGTCGCCAGCGGCGCCGCCCACCGATTGCAGCAGGGCATCGATCGGTTCGGTGCGCAAGTCGCCGCCCGTCGTTGCCGCCGCCGAGCCCGCCGGTGCGTTATGCGGTACGCGCAGCGCCGCCGTATGCGTCGCTGTCGCCGCGCTTGCGGAGAACGCCGCCGGCCGTGCCGCGAGCGGCGCCGGCGCTAGCGGCTTGGGCCACAACTGCCAGGTGGCGCCTACGGCGCCCAAGATCACGCAGCCGGTGATCGCAGCGGCGAGCCACGCCAACCAGCGTGGCGCGAAGCGCCGGCCGTAAACCTCCGCGGCTGCACGCCGTATCAGGCGTGCCGTCACCTTGCGTGTGTCGCGCGTGTAGGCGCCGAGCAATGCGCGGTCGCAGCAAACGTTGATCACCCGCGGAATTCCCTTGGCGAGCCGGTAGACTTCGTGCAATGCGCCCGCGGTGAAGATCTCGCCGGAACCGCCGGCCACGCGCATGCGGTGGCGCACATAGCCCTTGGTTTCTTCCAGACGCAGCGGGCTCAAGTGGTACCGGCCGGTGACGCGCTGCGCAAGCTGGCGCAATTCCGTGCGGTCCAGCATTTCACGCAGTTCCGGTTGGCCGATCAGGATGATCTGCAGGAGTTTCTGCGTCGGTGTCTCGAGGTTCGTCAGCAGGCGCACCTGCTCGAGCACCTCGGCCGACAGATTTTGCGCCTCGTCGACTATCAGGATGACGCGGCGACCCTCAGCATGGGCTGTCAACAAACGCCGATTCAATGCGTCGACCAATTGTTTGACGCTGCCGCGGTCCGCTTCGGCGACGGTCACCCCCAGTTCTTCGCAGATGCTGAGCAGAAACTCCGCGGGCGTTATGCGCGGGTTCAGCACCACCGCGACGTCGGCGTGCTGCGGCACGCGCGACAGCAGCGTACGCACCACCGTCGTCTTGCCGGTGCCCACTTCCCCGGTCAGCTGCACGAAGCCGCCGGTTTCGTTGACGCCGTAGAGAAGATGGGCCAACGCTTCCGTATGCCGCTCGCTCATATAGAGGTAGCGCGGATCGGGGGTAATCGCGAACGGCCGTTCGCTGAGACCGAAAAAGCTCGTGTACATGGCGGCCTGCGATGATATCAAGCGCGGCCGCGTTGCGGTCCGGGTTTGCCCGCAGCGCCCGGTAAATTGCTGGCATGCGTCAATAAATCGGCACCGAAGCGTCGGCGGATATCATCGACAAGGGCGTCCAGCCGCGATGCGCATTGCGCCTCAGGTGCGAATAAATCGCGCTGCCGCACCGCGTGCAAACCGCCGACGCCGACCCCAAGCAGGCGCACCGGAGCGGCGGCGGGCGATCGCCACCAAGAACCGAGCAGATCCGCGGCGATAGCATAAAGCACCGCCGTCTCCTGCGTGGCGGGTTCGAACGAGCGCCGACGGCTGTAAGTCGCAAAATCGCCGCGGCGGATCTTGACGATGACGCTCGTCGCGGCCCGGCCGATCGACCGCAGCCGGCCCGCGGTACGATCGACCAGACGCAGCAGTTCCGCCTGCAATTCGTTGATGGCGTCGACATCGATATCGAAGGTGTTTTCGGCGCTGATCGACCGCTCCTCGCGATCCGGCACCACCGGCCGCTCGTCGATCCCAGCCGCGCGAGCCCGCATGGTTTTGCCATCCTTGCCGAATGCGCGCCACAGCACCGCATCGCTCGCTGCGCGCAGCTCGCCGAAACAACGAATTCCAGCGGCGTGCACCACCGGCAGGGTCTTTGGGCCGACACCCAGTAGGCGCTCGATCGGCAGCGGATCGAGGATCTCGTGCAGCTCGGCCGGTCCGATGCGGCACAGCCCGTCGGGCTTGTTCAGGTCGGAGGCGATTTTTGCGACGAGCTTGTTCGAGGCGATACCGACCGATGCGGTGAGCCCCGTGCTCTCGCGGATGCGCCGGCGGATCTCGACGCCGATCTGCTCCGGTCCGCCCCACAATTGCCGGCTCGCCGTCACGTCGAGAAACGCCTCGTCCAACGACAAGCCTTCGACGAGCGGCGTCAGCTCGTGAAAAATCTCGAAGACGCGGGTGGAGATTTGTCGATAGCGCGCCATGCGCGGCGGTACGCAAACCGCCTCGGGGCAACGGCGCAAGGCCTCGCGCAGCGGCATCGCCGAGCGCACGCCAAAGCGGCGTATCGCGTAATTGGCCGCGACGACGACGCTGCGGCCGCCGCCGGCGCCGACGATCAGCGGTTTGCCCTGCAGCAGCGGTTGATCCAACTCCTCAACGGACGCATAGAACGCATCCATGTCGACGTGCAGGATCGCCCGGTTACTCATCGCCGCACGACGGCTAGATCAGCGCTTTGACGCCGTCGCGTTCTGCGCATAATTCCTGGTACGTGGCCGTCATTTTATCGCGGCTGAATTCGTCGACGCCGAGCCCCGCGACGATGCGGTACTCGCCGGCGGCGCAGGTCACGGGGTACGAGTACACGACGCCCTCGGGAATGCCGTAGCTGCCGTCGGACGGCACCGCCATACTGACCCAATCGCCGGCCGGCGTGCCCAACACCCAATCGCGTATGTGGTCCATCGCCGCCGACGCGGCTGATGCCGCCGACGAGCTGCCGCGTGCCTTGATGATCGCGGCGCCGCGCTGCTGCACGGTCGGAATGAACGTTGCCTTGAACCAGCTTTCTTCCACCAAAGACAGCGCCGCCTTGCCGATCACGGTCGCGTGACGCAGATCCGGATATTGCGTGGCGGAATGGTTTCCCCAGATCGTCATCCGGGCGACATCGGCTACCGCAGCCCCGGTCCGTTCGGCAAGCTGAGCGCGGCCACGGTTGTGATCGAGACGCGTCATCGCGGTAAAGCGCGCGGGCGGCAGCGATGGCGCATTGCGCTGCGCGATCAGCGCATTCGTGTTCGCCGGATTGCCGACGACGAGAACCCTGACGTCGCGGCTCGCCACTGCGTCCAAGGCTTTGCCCTGCGCCGAGAAGATCTTCGCGTTTTCGAGCAGCAAGTCCTTCCGCTCCATACCGGGACCACGCGGCCGAGCGCCTACCAACATCGCCAACTGGCAGTCGCGAAACGCCACCTCGGCGTCGTCCGAAGCAGCGACAGTATGGAGCGCCGGAAAAGCGCAATCGGTGATTTCCATGACCACGCCCCGAGCCGCTCCAAGTGCCGCCGGGATCTCCAGAAGATGTAAATTGACCGGCTGATCCGCACCCAGCATTTGCCCCGATGCCACGCGAAAGGCAAGCGCGTAGCCAATGTTGCCGGCCGCGCCGGTGATCGTGACCGTGACTGGTTTTTTCAAGATTGGCTCCCGGCGCGAAAGTCCGGGATCTTAGCCGATATCAATCGCCTAAAGTGGCGCCGTCTGATGGCCGGCGGCGCCGTTCGCGGGCAGAGGCGGCGGTCGCGGCGACGATGGCCGGGTAGGCCGCGTGAAAGCGCCGTAATTCGGCGTCCGCCTCAGCGGCGCGGCCGGCGCCCTTTTCAGCGTCTGGTAGACGAGATGCATGCCGGCAGCGTCGCCGCCGCGCACGGCGGCCTGCAAAAAGCGCGGACTCTCATCGGCGCGGCGGATTGTTCTCGGCAGCATCGCGAGCGCGATTAGAACTCCGAGGGTGAGTAAAACGGCCGCCGCTAGTGCGGCGATGTTGCGGTACCGGGACGGACGCCGCGCCGCGCGCGCGCGGTCGAGGACGCACCGATCCAGCGCCGGCGGCGGCGCGTGCTGCGCTGTGCGCCGATACACGCGCGACAGGTCGCTGGCTCCGCGCAGGTATTCCTCCAGGCCGTCATCATCCCTTGGATTCATCGGCGGCATGGCTCCTTAGACCGCACCGGCGCGAACCCGCGCCGGCGGCACCAGCTCCTCACCCAGCGATCTCTTCAGTTTGCGGACCGCATAACGCAGGCGGCTCTTCGCCGTCTCCACGCCGACGCTCGTGATCTTGGCGATCTCCTCGACGCCGAGACCGCTTTCCTCGCGCAGCAGGAAGGCTTCGCGCTGCTCGGCTGGCAGTGCGGCCAAGGCCGACAGCAGCGCCGCCTGTTGTTGGTCGTATTCGGCGCGGCGATCGGGCCGCTCGTGGTCCGGCCCCGCTGCCTCGCCGATCGGCTCGGCAGACGTATCCGCGGCGAACCGGATCGGCGTGGCGAGCTGGCGGCGGTGATAATCGATCGTGCAGTTATGCGCTATGTGAAATAAAAACGTCGTGAATTTCGCGCGCGCGGTGTAGCGGGCGCGTGCCGCGATCACTCGCGACCAGACCTCTTGAAACAAGTCACTGGCCACTGCCGCATTGCGAACGTGCCGCAGTAGGTACCGGTACAGACCGTCCTTGTGCCGTGCGTACAAGGCCTCGAATGCGCGGATGTCGCCATGGCCGTAGCGCAACATCAGCTGCCCATCGTAATCGACGCACTCCATGGCGCCTAGCATACGGGTCCGGCGCTGGAACGTGCCATAGACGCTGGAAAGTAGGGTATCGGCTGAACGATGCATGCAACGAGTCAAACGCGCGGGGTTCGGTGCTCGGGTTAACGGCCGCGGCGACAATTTTTAACAAAGTGCTTGTATGTTGTAGTGACATACATTAGTATAACACTATGTCACTGGAACACCGCAGGGACAGAATTTTACTATCTCAACTGGAGAGCCTCATGCATACCAATTTCGATCGCAAGTTTACCGCTCTGATCCTCGCTCTCATGATCAATACTCTGCTCATCGGTGGCGTTGCGCTGCTATTTGATGGCTTACCCGGTCATTCGCGATCGGCTATGGTGTCGATCTGAGGTCGGCGTCATGGTATTATACTACGCTATATAACCAATACACATGGCCGATCAGCCGCGCGAGTGGAACGATGGATCCGAAGTGGAACGACAATCAGCCGATTTATCGCCAATTGCGCGATCGTATGATTGCTCTGATCCTCGAGGGCGCCCTGCGGGAGGACGAACAATTACCGTCCGTGCGGGCGGTCGCTGCCGACTACCGCCTGAATCCGTTGACGGTGCTCAAGGCCTATCAGTGCCTCGTCGAGGAAAATCTGGTCGAGAAGCGTCGTGGCCGCGGTATGTACGTCAATACCGGCGCACGGCATGCGTTGCTCGCCGGCGAGCGCGTGCGATTCGTGCGCGACGAGTGGCCACAGATCCTCGCCGTCATCCGCCGGCTGGGATTTTCCGCCGAGGAACTCTTCGCGCAGGCGCCTGAACTGACCCATCCGGTCCCGCCGCCTCGCGGTGAGGACCTCAACGAACCCTGAGCTGCCGTCATGTCCACATTGATCGAAGCACGCGATTTGACCAAGAAATATGGCTCCCATCTGGCCGTCGATCACGCCAATTTTGCGGTCCAGTCCGGACGGATCGTCGGGCTTGTCGGCCCGAACGGCGCCGGCAAGACCACGGTTTTGCGGGCGCTGCTCGGCCTCGCGCCGTATCAAGGACATTTGCGCGTCTTGGGTCTGGAACCGTTCCGCGCTCGCGCCGCGCTGATGCGCGACACCTGTTTCATTGCCGATGTTGCGGTGCTGCCAGCGTGGCTGCGCGTCGGTCAGGCGATCGATTTCGTCGCCGGCGTGCATCCTCGGTTTCGCCGTGAACGCGCCCGCGCGTTGCTCGAAAAAACCCAAATCAAACCCGCGCATCGCCTGCGCGAATTATCCAAGGGCATGAAGACCCAGGTACATCTAGCCCTGACGATGGCGATCGATGCGAAACTGCTGGTTCTCGACGAGCCGACACTGGGGCTGGATATACTAGCCCGGAGCGGCTTCTACGACGCCCTGGTCAATGACTACATGGATGATGCGCGGACGATCCTGGTCACCACACATCAGGTCGAGGAGGTGCAAAACCTGCTGACCGACGTTCTGTTCATCGACAAGGGCCGTATCGTACTCGATGCCTCGCGCGACGAAATCTCGGCCAGCTACGCCGCCGTCGCGGTCAGTAAGGAACAACTCCCCGCGGCCCGCGCTCTGCAGCCTTTCCACGAACGCCGCGCGCTCGGCAAAACGCTGCTGTACTTCGAGAAAGCGGACTTCAATGCGCTGACCGCTTTCGGCGAGGTGCTCACGCCGAGCGTCGCCGACTTGTTCGTTGCAAAACTTTCCGGGAGCGCCCCATGAAAGCGTTTCGTTGGCTGCTGCGCCGGGAGTTTTGGGAAAACCGCGCGATTTGGTGCGTTCCCGCGGCGATCGCCTGCGTGTTGGTGCTCGCGGCATTGTTCGGACGCGTCGATGTGGAACTCGGCGCGTTCGGCCCGCAAAGCCGCGGCGGCGGCTTGCTGCTGTTCGCATTCGGCATCGTCTTTGTCTTGGTGATGTCGATTTACACCAGCTGGTACCTGCTCGACTGCTTGCACGCAGAGCGCAAGGATCGCAGCATCCTGTTCTGGAAATCGCTGCCGGTATCGGACGCCGCGTCCGTGCTGTCTAAGCTTGCAACAGCGCTGCTGGTAATTCCGCTGGTGTACTTCGCCGCCACCGATATGACGACGCTGTTGATGGCTTTCATCCTGTCGATTCGCGCCGGATCCCGGCTCGGCAACAGTCTGTGGCGGCCGGATACTTGGCTGCAGCTGCAGGCTTTTTGGCTTTACTTGATCGCGACGATCGCCATTTGGTTCTTGCCAGTCGCGGGTTGGCTGATGCTGGTGTCGGCTTGGGCAAAACGCGCAGTGATGCTGTGGTCGATTCTGCCGCCGCTCGCGTTGATTTGGGCCGAACGGATGTTTCTCGGCAGCCGTGTGCTCGCCGACTGGCTGTCGAGCCGATTGTTCATCGGCTACGTAAGCACGGCATTTCATGGATACCCTGCATCCAATCGGATGGCCGCCGCGATTGCCCGCGACGAAAGCTTCGCGGCGCCGGCGAGCGTTTGGCACCTGATGAATCCGCTAGGCTTCTTGGCGAGTTCCGCGACCTGGATCGGTGCGGCGCTCGGCATTGCGCTCGTCGTCGCCGCGATTCAAGTGCGGTCGCGCAGCACCGAGATCCAGTAGCCGTGCGATCGACACGGCGCGCGGCGATCGACGCTACGGCGAAACTCGGCACCGCCCCGCGTCATCCCAATAGATGCGCGAAGTAGCTGTTGCGCAGCCGGTTCAGCGGATCGGATCTCTTGCGCAGTGCGCCGAATAAACGAGCCCGCTCGCCGAACGCCTTGACGACGTGTTCCGGCTGCAGTGCGCGGGTTTGATTGAAGGTCGGCGTGCCGTTCTGCGTGGACGCAAAGTCGTTGAAGTCGATCAGGAAATCTTCCCAGCCGTGTTCGGCCGACGACGACGGCTCCAGTGTCACCATGTTGCCGGAATAGCTCGCGCTGAAAAGCGAATTCCGGTCTTTGTGCAGGCGCGCGGCGCCGGTGACGATGTTGCAGCGATACTGGTATTGCTTGTAGTACGCCCGGCAGAACGCGAAATACTCCGTCAACACCCGCGGATAATCAGCTTGTGGGAACGCCCATAGACTGTACGTATAGCGTGCCTTCCAGGCTTCGGCGGGCAAATCCCGCATCCATTCTTGTGCATAAACGATGACGCCGCGTCCCGCGCGTCCCTGCGTCGCATTGAGAGCGCGATGCACGCCCGACAGCACCGCGCTGCGCAAGCCCGGCGTGGCGAGCACGCTGCCGACCGACGCTCCGAACGCCGGCAGCACGTTGCGCAGGACGGAATTGCGAATCTGCCAAATGCCCGAGCGGCCTGTGCTCGCCTCTTCGTCGACGACGCGCTGTTCGACGGTCACGCGGTCATTGAACGGCGATAGATGTAGCCGCAGCGCGCCGGGCGCGGCGACGATTTTCGCGTAACGGGCGCAGAATTCGGCGAGCGTGTAAGCCTGATATTCGATCTTGACCGGCTTGACCGGACCGACGCGCAGCACGACCTCATGGACGATGCCGAGCAGCCCGAAGCTGGATCGCAGGACCCGCATCAGGTCGCGTTCGCGTTCCGTCACGGTCAGTTGTTTGCCCTGCGGCGTGACGATCTTCATTTCGGTCACGCACGAGGCCATTTGCGCGAGGCCCTCCTGATACGAGGCCTGCGGCAGCGTCGCGACAGCGAGCGCGCCCACGGTGATATTGCCGATTTCGGGCGTCAGCGGCAGTTCCAAGCCGCGTTCGCTGAGCGCACGCACCAAAGTACCAACGCGCACGCCGGCCTGCGCGCGCACGCAACCGTCGTCGATTTTCAAGATCTTGTTCAACTCGCCGGTACAGAGCGCGGTGCCGTCGTCGCTGCCGCCACAGCGAGTCTGCGAATAATCGGCACCGACCGGCCGAATTGGCGATGGATACGCTTTTGGCTTGCCTAAAATAACCGCGATATCGTCGATGCGCCGCGGACTCAGCATGAGTCGCGGACGGCGATGAACGCCGGAACGTTCCGCACGCGGCGATCGTGTCACTTTCAGTACCATGGCTTCCCCCCGGAAGATTGCAACGCTAGAACGACGCAAACCTACTGTTGGGGGTGCAGACCGCGCGTCATTC
The DNA here is from genome assembly GCA_043746615.1 of Gammaproteobacteria bacterium. Taxonomy (GTDB): domain Bacteria; phylum Pseudomonadota; class Gammaproteobacteria; order Steroidobacterales; family Steroidobacteraceae; genus Bog-1198. The sequence continues at coordinate 22,104 of JAYTQR010000205.1, forward strand.
AGGCAGCGCGGATAGCGAGTCGAGAGACTGGCAACCCCGCTGTCGTCAGGCGTCCTAGCGGATGCCTCTTAGACCGGTGGCTTTGCGTCCCCGCCTTTCAGCGGGTTTGCCCTTAAAACAGTGCGGTCACTATGCGGTGAACCCACGCGTCTGTAAAGAGTCGCGTGCGACGGCCTCCAAAAAACTCATGAATTCATGCAGTTACCCGTTTAGCAAGGGTATTTCGGCATGCTCGGCGGCGTCCGGCGTGCCGCCGGGGACGTCGGCTATGCGCAGCCGCGTTGTGTGCGCAAGTGCGGGGTTCAGCGCAGGGTGGAATTCAGTAGGGCGAGCCTACCCTCGAAATCGCCAAACCCGGCCATATGAATGCTGCCGGCCGGAAACTGCGACGGCTCCGCGTAGAAGGATGCAGCGCCGCCGATCCAGATTTCAATGTCTTGCCGCAGACCGGCGCGCAGCGCGGCCAGTTGCCGCAGCGAAAGTTCCAGGTTGTCGGGCATGACCATGCTGATCGCGACGGCCGCGGCGCTGACGCGTTGTGCGAAATTCGCAATCGCTGCGGGTGGCAAGTCGGGACCGAGATAGCAGGTGCGCAGTTTGTGACTGGCCGCCACCGCCGCGAACATCAGGATGCCGAGCTCATGCAATTCGCCGCTGATCGTCGCGAACACGATGGTCGCGCCCTTCGCGGCCGCGCTGTACGCCTGCAAAATACCGCTGATCTGACGCCGCATGGCGCTCGAGACCATCCGCTCCTGACCGACGGTGAATTCCCCCCGATGCCAACGGTCGCCGACTTCACGCAGTACCGGTGATAGTACGTCGCCGAGGACCGTGCTCAGCGGCAATAGCGCGAAGGCCATCGCGATCACCTGATCGCACTCGCCGGTTTCGTAATTCTCGATCGCATGCAGCAATTTGCCGCCAAGCGCGTGCGCCGCCGCGCCGTTGGTCCCGTCGCCGGCCCGATCTGCGAGCAGCAGCATCAATTCGGCGTCGGACAGGCGCGCAATCTTGCTGATCGAGTGTCCGCGATTGGTCGTTTCGCGCAGCCGCCGCAGCCGCGCAACGTCGCATGCCGTGTAGAGCCGGTGACCATCGCAGCCGCGTTTCGGCTCGACGATGCTGTAACGGCGCTCCCAGGCACGCAAGGTCTCGACGCTCAGGCCCGTGGCGATGGACACCGCCTTGATCGAATAATGCGTGCCGTCGTTATTCGACACGCTGCGCCTCGATCGCGCGCAGGGTGAGATCCCGGGCAGATAACATAGCGGGTCATTGTAACCCGCGATACCGTACCCGCCTACGAAGAGGCCGTGCGCGGCGGCCGCACCGTGGGTGCGCACAAGACCGCGTGATGGGCGACTCCGCCGCCGCGGCTCTGACTGGCCAGAATCTCGAGGAAGCTGTCTTTTTCCATGGCGTCGCCGAAGAGGCGGCCCTGCGCAAAGTGGCAGCCGTGCCGCCGCAGAAATTCCAATTGTTCGGCGGACTCGACGCCTTCGGCGACGACTTCGAGATTGAGGCTCTTGCCCATATCGATGATCGTGCGGACGATCGCGGCGTCGTCGGAATCCACGGCGACGTCGCAGACGAACGATTGATCGATCTTCAAGGTGCCAATCGGGAATTGCTGCAACGCTGAAAGCGACGAATATCCGGTGCCGAAGTCGTCGATCGCCAGGTGCAATCCCATGCCGTACAACTCGTTCAGCAGGAAAATTGTGCGCTTCGGATCGGTCATCAACGTCGTCTCGGTGACCTCCAGCTCGAATGACGTCGGCGAGACTTCATGCTTGCGGAAAATGGCGCGCGCGCGCGCGATGAAGCTCGATTGCTTCAGCTGCCGCAACGACAGATTGATGGCGACACGGCCGGGTTGCGGCACGACGCGTTGCCACTCCCGGTAATCGGCGCAAACTCTGTTCATGACCCATTCGCCGATTTCCGCGATCAAACTGGTTTCCTCGGCGAGCGGAATGAAGTGCGCGGGCGAAATATCCCCGTGGCCCGGCAGCCGCCAGCGCAGCAGCGCCTCGGCGCCGACGACACGCCCGTCGCGCAAATCGACCTTCGATTGATACAGGATGACCAGTTCGTCTCTTTCCATCGCGCGCCGCAGCTTGCTCTTCAGCATCAAACGCTCCACCGCCACGGCGTTCATCTCGGGGACGTAGAACGCGCTCGAGTTGCCGCCGTTTTGCTTGGAGTGATACATCGCCGCATCGGCGTTGCGGATCAGGTCGATGACGTTTTCGGCATCGTTCGGGCACAGCGCGATGCCCACGCTCGCCGTCAGATACACCTCTTCCTGATTGACGTAAAAAGTCCGGCTGATCTCGTCGAGCAACGTCCGCGCCAGTGCGCCGATGCCGGCGCGATTGTCCGCATCGGGCGGCAGGTCGTCGATGAACATCGCGAATTCGTCTCCGGCCAGACGGCCGATGATCGTATCCTTGCTCAAGTTCCGCGTCAGGCGCTCGCTAAGGATCTCCAGCGTGCGATCGCCGGCCGCATGCCCGAACGTGTCGTTTACTTCCTTGAAGCGATCCAAATCCAGATACAGCAGCGCGAGCGAGCGCTGGTTGCGGCGCGAGCGGGCGATGGCCTGCTGCAGCAAATGCTGGAATTGCATTCTGTTCGGCATCTTCGTCAGCGTGTCGTAGCGCGCCAAATAGCGAATGCGCCGCTCCGCGCGCTTGCGCTCGGTAATGTTGCGCGCGACGTATATAGTGCCCTGGAACTGCGGGTCGGCGGTGCTGATCGGCGAACTCGCCATCGACACGGGGATCGTCTGTCCGCTAGCGGTACGCAACACCGTCTCGCGGGCCTCCGACGCGCCGGGCGCCGGATCGAATCCTGGACGGTGCGGCTCGTCGATGAAACCGACCAAGGGCTTGCCGAACAGCTCGTCGTCCTGGTAACCGAGCAGCAGATGCGCGGCCTCGTTGCAGCTCTTGACTGTGCCGTCGGGCGAGGTGACCAACACCGCGTCGCTGAGGCTGTTCAGCACCGTGTTCAGATAATTCTTCGTTATCGTCGTTTCCCGCAATTTTTGCCGCATGCGTTCCAGCGCCGATTGCAGTTCGCCGATTTCGTCGCGGCGCACGACGGCAAGCGGCCGCGTGTAATCACCCTCGCCGATTCGGTCGGCGGTCTTCACCAATGCCGCGATCGGGCGCGCCAATTGCCGGGCGATGAACCACGCCCCCGTCAATCCCACGAGCAACAGCAGCCCGCAGAGACCCGCGAGGCGGCCGACCACCCGGGCGGCCTGGCGCTGCTGCTGATGCTCGAGTTCCGCGCGCAGTTCAGCGAGCGTCCCTTCGAGATTGGCCCTACTCATCCAGATACGCAGCTCGCCGACGCGCCGCGGCACGTTGCCGCGCAGGGTAGCTAGAATCTTGGTTTGCAGAACGAAGGGTCCGCTCACCGACCGCGGCACGCGTGCGGCGGTGTTGCCGTAGACGACATTGCCGGCGGCGTCCGATACCTCGACGCGTTCGACGTCGTTTTGCCGGAGCAGCCGTGCGGCGACCGCGGCGATCGCCGCGGTATTCCCCGACCTTAGCGACGTCGCCAGCGAAGAGGCAGAAATTCTGCTGAGATTGTGCGCCCGAGCTTCGAGATCCGACTCGATCTTGCTGCCGACGGTAGCGTTCGCAAGCTCGGTGATTTTTGTGGCGTCGGTGCGGTTTGCATAGTAGACCAGGTCGCAGAGCAGGCCGGATAGCACAACGACGACCACAAAGGCCATCAGCGTATAGTTTGTTTTAAGGCTCCGTGCCATGGTTCACACCAGCCGCGGCTGCGGCCGCCAACGCCGCAATGATACTCGCTCGCGCCAAAGCTCATAAGGGGCCGCGTACAATCGGCATCGTATGGGCGCGAACATGCGGATCGACATCTATTCCGACACGGTTTGTCCGTGGTGCTTTCTCGGCAAGCGGCGCTTCGAGTCGGCACTTGCGATGCGTCCCCAATACGAGCCGCACGTCCGCTGGCGCCCGTTCGAACTGAATCCGGATCTACCCGCCGAAGGTGTCGACCGGGCTTCGTTCCTCGCGACGCGGAGCGCGGATCAGGAGCGCTTCAAGCAGGGCGAAATCGCGCTCATGGATCTCGGCAAGGCAGCGGGCATCAATTTCCGTTTCGACTTAATCCAACGCCTGCCGAACACGCGGCGCTCGCATTTGTTGATCGCTCACGCTGCGTGGCAGGGTCGGCAAGGAGAAGTCAAGGAGCGCATCATGCGCGCGTATTTTCAGGAGGGCTGCGACATCGGCGACATCGACGAACTCGTCCGCCTCGGGGCCGAGGCGGGTCTCGACGCGGCCGACTGCCGCCAGGCACTCGTGCTGCGATCCGGCCAAAACGCGATCGTCGCCGCCGAACGGCACGCGGCGGCGGTCGGGCTGACGGCGGTACCGGCCTTCATCTTCAACGGCGAATATGCCGTTGCCGGCGCCCAGGAATCGGACAGGTTTATTGTCGCGATGGACCAAGTCGCCAAATCCGACGCAAACCGCGAGCGCTGAGCTGTGAACGGCGCTGAGTTGACCGGCAGAGCCCGCACGCACGTCGCCGATGTCGCCGAGATCGGTCGCGCGCTGCATCTCGATGCGATCGCGCCGTTCTTGAATTTGCGGCGCGCCGCGGCGGCCGGCGGCATCGATCTGGTGCCGTTGAGCAGCTTTCGGGATTTCGACCATCAACTGGCGATCTGGAACGGCAAATTCAGCGGTGAACGTCCGCTGTACGACGCAAAAGGGGGCCGCATCGAGGCCGGCGCTCTACCGCCGGCGGCACGCGTCGAGGCCATTCTGCGCTGGTCCGCGCTGCCCGGCGCCAGCCGCCACCATTGGGGGACGGACGTGGATTTGATCGATCGAAATGCGGTTGGCTCGCACTACCGCGTGCAGTTGACGGCGGCCGAATACGAGGACGGCGGACCGTTCGCGCGGCTCGCCGCATGGCTCGAAGAGAATGCCGGCCGCTTCGGATTCTCCCGGCCGTACCGGGGCATTCTATCCGGCGTACAGGCGGAACCCTGGCACTACAGTTTCGCACCGGTAGCCGAACCGGCTCGCCGCCGCTTGAGCCCGGCTTTACTCGGAGCCGCGATCGCCGGCGCGCCGATGCTCGGCAAGGACCAGGTTTTGGCCACGCTCGATGCGCTGCACGCTCGCTTCGTCGCGCGAGTCGATCTCGCCTAGCCCCAAAGGGACTTAAGCCGATCCAGCATCAAGCCGCGGACTTGCGGTAATTGATTGGCTCCGGCCGTAAACAGCGGCGGATTGCGGCGCAGCATCGGCCATCGTTCGGTGCGCAACACGCGGTCCAAATAGCGCAGATTGCGGTCGATCGCCTCGATGTACGGATTTCTTCCGTAAAACAGCGGCTCGACATAGCGGTAAGCGTGCTCGAACTCGCCTTCCAGGCGATCAACCCGGGTGTTGTGCACGAACAGCGGCGTTTGCCGCAGCAAATCCACGCCCGAACTGTACTTGACCCACATCGCGCCGTCGCTGCCCGCGGCGGCCGCAATTCCGCCCAACACGAACTCCGGATAGAGCCGGTCACGGCATTTTTCGAGATAGCAGCGATCCGCCATTTGCGCGATCAGATCGGCCGTGCCGAGCAGCTGGCCAAGCTTGCGATCGCGGCCGTCGGCTAAGCGGATCTCCGCGATCTTCATCTCGTAGCCCGTAAAATGCACGATGCGGGTCGCGATCGGCACCCAGCTGTCCATGCCCACGCTAGGTAAGTAACGTGCGAGGAATCTAGCGCTGCGGGTCACGTGATACAGCGTGAACTCGGCGCCGTTCAAATGTTCGCGATCGTCGCACTCGCGTATGTAGCCGGCATCGTGAAACAATGAGGTGATCAGGGCCATGACTGCGCGTTCGCCGCCCAGGCGCATCGCCGCATCCGCCACCCGCTCGTACCCCACCATCAGGCGCGCCATCGCCAGCGTCATGTCGAGCGAGTGCTGACGGTCATGATAAACCGTGTCGACGCCGTGATATCCAGGCATGTTCCCGGTGAATAGCCGGTCGAATTCCTCGAAGGTCCGGGCGACGCGGTCGAAGGATGTGTCCCGCCACGTCGACTGGAACAATTCTCGGACTGCCGCGCAAACGGCCGCCGTGGAACTCACTTGGACGGAATTCGTGACGTCGTAATCGTTACGCCGAAGCTCGTGCATCTTGAAATTGTAAGCTGTTGACGCGTCCCGCGCCACGACCAGCACTCTCTTTGCGAGGCGACTCGCAGCGCCGCTCAAATTAAGTCAAAGCCGGCGGCGCAAGGCGCATGATCCGATGGTCGCTGCCACGCGCGCGGCTCGCGATCGATGCGACAATATCTGCACCGCGCGGCCAACGCGCTCGAGGCGAGCAATAAGTCGATGCGCAGGCCATGATTGCGCCGGTAGGCGCCCTGTCGGTAATCCCACCACGTGAAGGACTGCGGTGGCTGCTGAAACAGCCGAAACAGGTCAATCAGGCCGAGCGCAGTCAGCTGCCCAAGCGCCGCACGCTCCGCCTGGCTCACGAGAACCCCTCCGGCCCAAGCCTGCGGGTCATGCACGTCGCGGTCCTCCGGGGCGACGTTGAAATCGCCCAACACGAGGACGCGCGGGTGCGTGGCTAGTTCGCCCAGAAGAAAGGCCGCTAATGCCTGCAGCCAAGCAAGTTTGTAGGCGTACTTTTCCGAGCCGAGCGCCTGGCCGTTCGGCACGTAGACGTTGATGACCCGCACACCGGCAACGGATGCCGCGAGTATACGCCGTTGAGGATCCGCCCAATTGGGCAGATCCGCGACCGCATCTTCGATCGGCGTGCGCGCCAGAATCGCCACGCCGTTGTAAGTCTTCTGCCCGCTGTACGCCACGCGGTAGCCCAAGGCCTCGATCTCGGCGCGGGGAAATTCGCTGTCGCTCGTTTTGGTTTCCTGGAGCGCGACGACGTCGATCTCGTTCGCGGCGAGCCACTGGCCAAGTTGCGGCTGGCGCACCCGCAGCGAATTGACATTCCAGGTCGCGATGCTGATCATCGATCAGCAGACCCTCACGCCGCTGGCGCCGGTGCGAGCGCGAGTCTCATGCGGCAATGCCGGTTTGCCGCAACAACGGGCGGATGTCCGGCCGCCGGCCGCGGAAACGGATGAATGCGTCCATCGCGTCGAGACTGCCGCCGCGCGCCAGGATCGAGTCGAGAAAGCGTGCGGCGGTCGCCGGATCGAAAACGCCGGCCGTCGCGAACGCCTCGAACGCATCCGCGGCCAGCACCTCGGCCCACTTATAGCTGTAATAGCCGGCCGCGTAGCCGCCGGCGAATATATGCGAAAAGCTCGCAGCCATCCGGTTGAATTCCGCCGCAGGAACGACCGCAACGCGCCGGCGAACGGCGGCGAGCGTATCGGCGACTCTGGTCTTCTGGGCGGGATCGTAGTTCGCATGCAATTGGAAATCGAAGGCCGCCAGTTCGATTTGCCGCAGCGTCGCGAGTGCCGCGTTGAACGTGCGCGTGCCGAGTAATTGTTGCAATAGCGGTGCCGGCAAGGGGTCGCCGCTGTCGACGTGTGCCGAAATGAGCGGCAGGACCTCCGGACGCCAAACGAAGTTCTCCATGAATTGGCTCGGTAGTTCCACCGCGTCCCAAGCGACGCCGTTGATGCCCGCAATGCTGGGATAGGCCACGCGCGTCAACATGTGATGCAGACCGTGACCGAATTCATGGAACAGCGTCGTCACCTCCTCGTGGGTCAACAGCGACGGCGCCGCTCCGACCGGCTTGGAAAAATTACAGACCAGGTACGCGATCGGCAGCGAACATTCCAGCGGCAACGTCTTGCCGATAACGCACTCGTCCATCCACGCGCCGCTGCGCTTTTCGGCGCGTGAGTAGGGATCGAGGTAGAAGCCGGCGACGGTTCGGCCGGTACTATCCTCCAGGTCGTAATAGCGGACGCCGGCTTGCCAAACGGGAACATCCGCACGTTCGCGCGCACTGATGCCGTACAGCCGCTCGGTCAGCGTGAACAATCCGCCAAGCACCTTCGGTAACGGAAAATATGGCCGCAGTTCCTCTTGCGAGACGTGGAAACGACTCTCCTTGAGCTTTTCCGCGAAGAAGGCCAGATCCCAGGCGTTCAGAGCGCGGGCCGCGAATTGTTCAAGTTCGGCGAACTCGCGCAGTGCGGCTGCGCGGCAATGGCGTGCCAAGTCGTCCAAAAAACCGAATACTTCGCGCGCATCCTTCGCCATGCGCGTTGCGAGCGCGTAGTCCGCAAACGTTTTGTAACCCAGCAGTTGTGCCTGCTCGTGGCGCAGGTCCAGGATCTTTGCAATCAACGGCGTGTTGTCGAAGCGGCCCGCGCTCGGGCCCAGCTCCGATGCGCGGGTGATCCAGGCTTCGTAAATATCGCGCCGCAGTTGGGCGTTCTCGGCCGACGACATGACCGCGAGGTACGTGGGCTGATCCAGCTTGAACAGCCACCCCTGCTGCCGCGCCTCGCTCGCGTCGGCCGCGGCGCGCGCGACGACTTGCGGCGGCAATCCGCCGAGCTCCGTTACCGCGCTCACGGTGCGTGTATAGGCGCGTGCCGCGTCCAGCACATTTTCGGAAAATTTCGAGCCAAGACGGGCGAGCTGCTGCAGCACCTCGCGCAAGCGCGCCTGGCGTTCGCCCGGCAAACCGACGCCGGCTAGGCGGAAATCCCGCAGCGCATTCTCGACCAGTTTGCGCTGCTCCGCATCCAGCGTGTGTTCCTCCTTCTCCAGGACAAGAGCGTACGCCGCGTATAACGCTGCGTTCTGTCCCAGCTCGGCGCTGTAGGCCGTCAGCAACGGAATGCATTCGTTGTATGCCGCACGCATTTCAGCCGAGTTCGCGACGCCATTCAGGTGTGCGATGGGACTCCATACCCGCGCCAGCCGATGGCTCAACTCCTCGGCCGGCACGACCAGAGTCGCGAAAGTCGGCGCGGTTTGCGCCGCCAAGGACGCGAGGGCCGTCCGGCTTTCGGCGAGCACTTGCTCGAGCGCCGGCCGCGCATGCTCGGCCTTGATGCGGTCAAACGCGGGCTGGGCGCCAGCTTCCAACAGGGGATTGTTCACTGTCGCATTCTAACAGACACGCTGCGCGCAGCCGGCGCGGCGGAACCCGCCGCTCGTTGGCGCGCTCGGCGGTTGTCCGCGGCGCTCGCCGCGCTGTACGTGGCGCCCGCGCGCCTTGAGCTGCACGCCGCCGTCCGACCAGGCGACCTTGACGGTCCGCGCAGCGACATGAACTCGTTGCGGTATATCATCGAGCATTCACGTCGAGCATTCACGCACTTTTAGCACGAGGTTTACCGTGTCGGAACAATCCTTCGATCTGATCGCCGTTGGCGGCGGTAGCGGCGGCCTCGCCTGCGCCCAGCGTGCGGCGGAGTGCGGCGCCAAGGCGGCGGTGATCGAAGTGCATCGGTTGGGCGGAACGTGCGTCAATGTGGGCTGCGTCCCGAAGAAGGTGATGTGGAACGCGGCCGGTATTGCCGGCGCGCTGGAAGACGCCGCCAACTACGGTTTTGAGGCCGCACGCGGCGCGCACGATTGGCAGACCTTGAAGGGCAAGCGCGACGGCTATGTGGCCCGTCTCAACGCGATCTACGAGCGCAATCTCGCGGCCAGAGGCGTCGAATACGTGGCCGGATCGGCGCGATTTCTCGATGCCCGCACGGTCGAGGTGAACGGGCGTCCGTTGACGGCACGTCACATCGTCATCGCGACCGGCGCGAAACCTAAGTTGCCGGCGCTTCCCGGGGCCGAATACGGCATCACGTCGGACGGCTTTTTCGCGCTCGATGTGCGACCGCGGCGCGTGGCCGTCGTCGGTGGCGGCTACGTCGCCTGCGAACTTGCTGGTGCATTTCATCGCTTGGGCTGCGAGGTGCAGATATTCATTCGCAAAGCCCAAGTATTGAGCCTGTTCGATGCGATGCTGGGGGAATCCTTGATGCGGGAAATGCGGGCCGAGGGCATCGTCATTCACGAACAGGTGATACCCGCCGCGGTCCGCCAACAGGACGGATCGGCGACGCTGCTGGCGGCCGACGGGCGCAGCTTCGCAGGATTCGATTGTTTGCTGTGGGCGGTTGGGCGCAGCGCCAATCTGGATGGTCTCGGGGTGGAGCGAACCGGCGTCGCGATCGATAAAAACGGCTTCGTCGTCACCGACGCGTTTCAAGACACCAGCGTGGCGGGCGTGCATGCAGTCGGCGACGTCACCGGACGCGCCGCACTGACGCCGGTGGCGATCGCCGCCGGCCGGCGCCTCAGCGACCGCCTGTTCGGCGGCCAGCACGGCCGGTACCTGGATTACAAGCTGATCCCGACCGTCGTCTTCACCCATCCGCCGATCGCCACCGTCGGATCGAGCGAAGCCGAGGCGCGCGCGCGCTACGGCGACGCCGTCAAGGCGTATGTGAGCGATTTCGTCGGAATGTATCACGCCGTGACGGATCGCAAGCCGCGTACCGACATGAAACTCGTCTGTTTAGGGGCGCAGGAGAAGGTCATTGGCTGTCATGTCATCGGCGACGGCGCGGATGAGATGCTGCAGGGCTTCGCGGTCGCGATGCGTATGGGTGCGACCAAACGCGATTTCGACGACACTGTGGCAATCCATCCGACCAGCGCCGAAGAACTCGTCACGATGCGTTGAAGGCGCAGCACGAACCGCGGCTATCGAGGCGAAAGTCGGCGGCTCGGTGACCGCGGCCCAGTTGATCTGGTCGAGGTCGACGCGCGCAGCAATATTCAAGACGGCGGCGTGCCGCAGGCCGCGCTCAACGGTATTTCGCCAAAGCCTGGAGCACGGGTTTGGTGACTGGTTGCACGCCGCGCCACAGCAAGAACGCCGCCGCCGCTTGTTCGACTAGCATGCCCCAACCCTTGGTCGTGCGCGCCGCGTGCAGCGACCGCGCCCACAGCGTGAAGGGCGTCTGACCACGGCCGTACGCCATGTCGTAGCAGACCGTCTCCTCGCCGACCAGGCCGACCGGCATTTCCGGCATTTCGCCGCGCAAACTCGCTGCGGTGCCGTTGATGATCAAGTCGTACGGCGGACCCTCGAGCTCGGCGAACCCGCAGCCGTCGATGGCGCCGAGGTCGGTGAATTCCGCCGCCAGTTGCAACGCGCGAGCAGGAGTCCGATTCGCGATGACCAGCTTTTGCAGCCCCCGCTCCATCAGCGGTCCGAGCACGCCCCGCACAGCGCCGCCGGCCCCCAAGATCAGAATCCGTTTTTGCGTCAAGTCCAGACCCAGATTCTGCTCCAAGTCGCGCGTCAGGCCGACGCCGTCGGTGTTGTCGCCGAGCAGGATCGCGTCCCGGTCCAGGGCGATCGTATTGACCGCCTGTGCGCGTGCGGCGCGCGGCGTCAGTTCGTTGACCAGTTCGGCGGCCGCTTGTTTGTGCGGCAGCGTGATGTTCAGGCCGCGAACGCCGCTCGTGAACAGCCGCAGCGTCTCGCCTCTGAACGCGTCGGGTTCGATATCGAATAAGCGATAAACCAGGTTTTGCGCGGCCGCTTTGGCGAACATGCCGTGAATGAACGGCGACCAGCTATGATCCACGGGGTGGCCGACGACTCCATATTGGTCGGGCGCGCCGCTCACGGTGCCAGCCATGCGGCGGCGCGTTTTGCGAAGTAGGTCAGGATGCCGTCGGCGCCGGCCCGCTTCATCGATAACAAAGTTTCCAGTGCGACCGCCCGCTCGTCGATCCAACCGTTGCGGGCGGCCGCCAGGATCATCGAGTATTCGCCGCTGACCTGGTAGACGAAGGTGGGCACGCCGAACCGATCCTTGACCCGGCGCAAGACGTCCAAATACGGCAATCCGGGCTTGATCATGATCATGTCTGCGCCCTCGGCGATGTCCAGAGCGACCTCGCGCAGCGCTTCATCCGCATTCGCAGGGTCCATCTGATACGAGTGTTTGCCGCCTTTGCCGAGTTGCGCCGCCGATCCCACCGCATCGCGAAACGGACCGTAAAAGCTCGACGCATATTTGGCCGCATAGGCGAGTATCCGCATATGCACGAGCCCGGCCGCCTCGAACGCGCCGCGGATTGCGCCGATGCGTCCGTCCATCATGTCCGACGGCGCCACCACGTCGGCGCCAGCATCGGCGTGCGAGCGCGCTTGGCGAACCAGAGTCTCCACGGTCAGGTCGTTCTGTACGTAGCCGCCCGAGTCGACCAGGCCGTCTTGACCGTGGGTCGTGAACGGATCCAATGCGACGTCGGTGATGACACCGAGTTCGGGAAATTCTCTTTTGACTGCGCGCACCGCTTGTTGTGCGATGCCCTCGGCATTCCACGCCTCGCGCGCATCGAGGGTCTTTTTCTCGGCCGGCGTTACCGGGAAAATCGCGATCGCCGGAATCCGCAGGAGCGCCAACTCAGCGCATTCGCGCAGTAATTCGTCGATCGACAGGCGTTCGATGCCCGGCATCGACGCGATCGGCTGGCGCTGGCCGCGGCCCTCGACGACGAACACCGGATAAATCAGCGAATCGACGTTCAATTGGTTTTCGCGCATCAGCCGCCGCGAAAACTCGTCTCGACGCATGCGACGCATACGGATACGCGGAAATGAATTGGTCGAATTCCCGGTCATCTCTGTCGTGACTCCTGCCCATACATCGAGCTTCGCCAGCCGGCCGGTCGGGCCGCGCGGCCGGTGGTCCGCCTTCGCGGGGGCTCGCGGGCGAACTGCCGATCGTAACCCGCCATGGCCGCACGGAGGTTATATTACGCCGGGTGCGAATTTAATCATGAACGACCAGATCGGCGGAAACCATGAGCGCGCACGCTTTGATGCGCTGTGCCGATCGTTGCGGCCGGATCTGCTGCGTTTCGCACTTTGGCTGTCCCGCGATCGGGCCGTGGCGGAGGATGTGGTGCAGGAGACGCTGTTGCGCGCCTGGAAAGCACACGCTGCGCTGCAGGACCAAGCGGCAGCGAAACCCTGGTTATTGACGATCGTCCGCCGTGAGTACGCGCGTACCTTCGAGCGCAAGCGCTTCGCGACCGTGAATATCGACGAGCTGATCGCCAGCGAAAACCAAAGTCTGACAGCCGCCGCCGCCGATGCCGATCTCGCGCAGTTGCGCCGCGCGCTGTTCAAAATGCCCGACGAGTACCGCGAACCGCTCGTACTGCAAGTGCTGATGGGCTGTTCGACCGCGGAGATCGCCCGCCAAATGGGGCTGTCGAAAGCGGCGGTGCTGACGCGCCTGTTCCGTGCACGCCGGCAATTGCGCGTCCTGTGCGGCGAAGACACATCGATGGACCCGGACGAATGATCGATTGCACGCAATACCGACGCTCGCAGCTGGCTGCTCCGCAGGAGATGCCGGTCGATGTGCGTGCCCACGGCGAACAATGTCCGGAGTGCACCGAGTTCACACGGCGTCTGCTGGGCTTCGAAGCGCGGCTCGCGCGTGCCGTGCGCTTGACCGCCGAGGCGGCACCGATCCGCCGCTCGCGGCGGCCGCGGCCGCTGCGGCACTTGCGCGGCGATCGCGGCTGGCTGGCGCTCGCCGCGAGCATGCTGCTCGGCGTCGGATTTGCCGCGGTGCTCTGGCTTGCCGCGCCGCGCCCGACGCTCGCCGAGGCCCTCGTCGCGCACATGGCCGGAGAGCCGCAGGCTTGGCGGCGTACCGACGTGCCGGTGCCGGAGCCGAGACTGAGCGGGGTCTTGCGCGACGCGCACGTGCAACTGTCGTCGCGCGCCGGGCTGGTGACGTATGCCAACAGCTGCCGGTTCCGCGGACACCGGGTGCCGCATTTCGTCGTACAGAGCGACCGCGGACCGGTGACGGTCATGGTTCTGGTGCACGAGTCGGTAAGAGCTGCGGTGCATTTCGACGAGCAGGGCTATCGCGGCGTCATCGTGCCGGTGCCGGGTCATGGCGCGATCGCCGTGTTGACCCACGGCGGCGCCGACGACGCGAAGACGGTTGCGCAAATTGCCGAGCGGCTTGTGAACGCTATCGTTTGGACGGCCTGACCGCCCGGCTAAAGCCCGACATTGCCGAGCAAATCGACGAACCGGCGAATGCTTGCCGCGAGCGACTGATGCTCGGCTTCGAAGCGCACGGCGATCTCCTCGAGCCGATCGGCAACGGCTGCGCCGGCGGCCGCGTCCGTCGCCGCGCCGCCGGCCGCGGCTGCCGGCTCATCGATCAGCCGCCGGATGTCGTTCATCACGTCGCCCAGCCGCTCGCGGACTTGCGGGTCGACCTGACGCGCATCCGCAAGTTCCGTATGCAGCTTCGCCAATTGGTGTTGCAACATTTTTAAATCCATGCATCGTTCCTCGAGCGAGCGTGTCAGCGCGGGCCGGCGCCCTCCTCATTGTGCCATTCGTTCCGGCGTCAGGCGGGCGACTTCTACGTAGCCGGCTCCGGGCGTCGCGATGCGGCGGTGAACCGCCACATAGGCCTCGCGCAGGTAGTCGTCAGCTCCGTAAGGCGGATTCGCGATTATGAGCCCGCTGCCGGCAAGGCCGACGCCCGCATCGTCGGGGTGAATCGCCAGATCGGCAACGAGCAATTTCGGAATGTCCAAGGCCACAAAGCGCGCGTGCACGCTGCGGCGCTGCGCGGCGCTGCGAATCGGATACCAGATCAGAAAGATCCCGTTCGGCCAACGCCGATAGGCGTCGCCGAAGGCCTGCAGCATCGTCTTCAATTCATCGAGGCTTTCATAGGGCGGGTCGATCAACACCAGCCCGCGGCGCTCCTGCGGCGGCAAGTGCGCCTTCAGCGCCGTGTAACCGTCGCCGATTTCGCAGCGAATCCGTCCGATGGAATCGATGTCGCGCCCCGCGGCGCGGGCCTCGGCCGGCATCAGTTCCACGAGAACCGCGCGGTCTTGCGCGCGCAGCGCCGCGGCGATCAGCGCCGGCGACCCCGGGTAGCGCGGCAGACGCTTATTCTTGCGGGCTCGAATCGCCGCGAAGTATTCGCGCAGCGCCGCCTCCTCCAGACCGTTGGCGAGGAGCCGCTGCACGCCGCGTTCCGCCTCGCCGGATTGCCGCGCTTCCGGCGCCTGCAGATCGTAGCAGCCGCGTCCGGCATGGCTGTCCAGGGAAAAAAAGCCGCTTTCCTTGCGTTTCAGCGCGTTCAGGCAAAAAACCAATCCGACGTGCTTCGCAACATCCGCAAAATTACCGGCGTGATAGATGTGCTTGTAGTTCATGCCGGCCGGTATTGTGCGCCGATTGCGACCGACGCGCCGCGGGCGGCGCCACGGTTTCAGACAAGCTCGGTCAGGTAGTCCCTGGGCTTCAGAAAACCCTCATACAGGCGCGCCTCGGGCGTGCCCGCCTGGGGCTGCCAGTCGTACTCCCAGCGCACTCGCGGCGGCAGGGACATCAAGATCGATTCGGTTCGGCCTTTGGACTGCAGTCCGAACAGCGTGCCGCGGTCGTAAAGCAGATTGAACTCCACGTAGCGGCCGCGCCGAAAAAGCTGAAACTCGCGTTGCCGTTCGCCGTAAGGATGGGATTTCCGCCGCTCCAAGATCGGCATGTAGGCCGGCATGAAATGATCGCCGACGCTTTGCAACAGGCCGAAGCAATGGTCGAAGCCGCCTGCGTTTAGATCGTCGAAAAACAAGCCGCCGACACCGCGCGTTTCGGCCCGGTGCGGCAGGAAAAAATAGCGGTCGCACCAGTCCTTGTATTTTTGATAGACGCCGGCGCCGAACGGCAGACAGGCGGCACGCGCCGTTCTGTGCCAATGCAAGACGTCCGCGTCGAACGGGTAATAAGGGGTGAGGTCGAAACCGCCGCCGAACCACCAGACCGCCGGGCCTCCGGCCGGCGCGGCGATCAGAAAGCGCACGTTCGCATGCGTCGTCGGTGCGTACGGATTGCGCGGATGGAACACGGCAGACAATCCCATCGCCTCGTACGGCGCACCGGCGACCTGCGGGTGCGCATGCGAGGCGGACGGCGGCATTTGGTCGCCGAAGACGTGCGAAAAGCCGATGCCCGCGCGCTCGAACACGCTGCCGTCGCTGAGGATGCGGCTTTCGCCGCCGCCGCCTTCCGGCCGCTGCCAGGTGTCGCGCACGATTTTCGCCGTATCCACCGCCGCCACGGCGGCCGTGATGCGATCGTGCAAATCATTCAGGTAAGTTTTGACGGCGGCCCCGGCAGCCCTAGCATCCCGAATGACGGAACTGCTTAGTACATTCATGGACGGTTTTGCACGCAGCTGCCTGGTCACGCCGGCTAATTTGCGGACCGCTTCCTCGGTACCGGGGCGACCGCCCACTTCGCCCCCGCCCCGGCCTTCACGACCGGTCGGGGTTTCTTCACGACCGCCTTGCGCTTTCCGGCCGGCTCGGACTTTGCGATCTTTTTAGGCTTTGAGGCCGTCTTGATCAGGATGCGCTTTTTCGCCGCCGCCGTGGCAAGTGTGCGTGCCGAGCTGAGCGGACGCGGCGCGGCGCGGCCTGCTGCTGCCGTTACTGCCGCAGAACCGGCGACGGCCGGCGCTTTCGCCCCTTTGCGGCCCCATTTGCTGAACGTGCGCACCGGTGCGGCGGCTAGTAGGGCCTGACAGTCGGCAAGCGACAGGCTCTTTGGCTCGCGATCCTTCGGGATCTTCGCATTGCGCGCTTTGTCGGTGATGTACGGTCCGAAACGGCCGTTCAGCACTTGGATGCCGGCCTCCGCAAAGTCCAGGATCAGGCGGCTCGCATCGGCGTTTTCCTTTTCGCGTATCACCTCGAGCGCGCGTTCCAGCGAAACCGTGTACGGGTCGTCGGTTTTCAGTGAGGCGTACTTGGCGCCGTATTTGACGTACGGACCGAAGCGGCCGACGTTTGCCGTGATCTCGACGCCGTCCGGCGTCATGCCGAGCTTGCGCGGCAGCTTGAACAGCTCCAACGCGTCCGCACGTGTGATCGCATCCATTTTCTGCCCTGGCCGCAGACCCGCGAAGCGCGGCTTGTCGGCGTCATCCTTGGTGCCGATTTGCACGAACGGACCGAAACGACCCATGCGTACGCTCATCGGCTTGCCGCTCGCGGGATCCGCCCCTAAGTCGCGGGCCTGCGCCACCTCTTCGCGGCTCACCGACGTTTCAGTGTGATTGACCAGATTGATGAACGGTTTCCAAAACCGCTCGAGCAGCGGCACCCACTCCTGGTCGCCCGAGGCGACGGCGTCCAGCGAGTCCTCCATCTTGGCGGTAAAGTCGTAGTCGACGTAGGTCGTGAAGTATTGCGTCAAAAAGCGGCTGACGATCTTGCCGATGTCGGTTGCCGTAAAACGCCGGTTCTCGATCTCGACGTAACCGCGATCGCGCAGCGTGGAAATGATCGACGCATAGGTCGACGGTCTGCCTATCCCATATTCCTCCAGGGCCTTGACGAGGGAAGCCTCGGAGAAGCGCGGCGGCGGTTCGGTGAAGTGCTGGGCCGGGACGAGGCTGCGCAGCGCGACGCGATCGCCCGCTTGCATCGGCGGCAGCACATGGTCCGAGTCGTCCTGCACGTCGTCATCCGTACCCTCCTGGTACACGGATATGTACCCGGGCTTGACGAGGGTTGAGCCGTTGGCGCGTAACAGGTTGCGCCGCGGCCCATTCTCGCCCGCGAGCATCTCGACCGCCACCGTATCGAAGACGGCGGGAGCCATCTGGCAGGCGACGGTGCGCTTCCAGATCAATGCGTACAAACGGTATTGATCTGCATCGATTTTCTTTTCAATATCGGCGGGCAGCACGGCCGCGGCGGTGGGGCGGATCGCCTCATGCGCCTCCTGCGCGTTCTTGGCTTTGGTGCGATAGGCCCGCGGCTCATCCGAAAGTCCTTCGGCGCCGTACAAATTGACGATCACATCGCGAATTTGTCCGACCGCTTCCTGCGCAAGGTTCAGCGAGTCGGTGCGCATGTAGCTGATTAAACCGACCGCGCCCTCGCCGATATCGACGCCCTCGTAGAGCTGCTGTGCGACGCGCATCGTTTTCTGCGCGCTGAAGCCGAGTTTGCGCGCGGCCTCCTGCTGCAACGTCGACGTCGTGAACGGCGGCGCCGGGTTGCGGCGCCGTTGTTTTCGGTCTACCGCCAGCACGATGAGTTCGCCACGCGCGGCGCTATTGACCTTACGCTCCACCTCGCGGGCCTGGGTCTCGCTGGTGAAGCTGAACTGCTCGACTTTGGCGCCGGAGTATTCGACCAGTTTGCCAGCGAATTGCTGCTGCGTATGTGCCAGTTCGGCGTCGATCGTCCAGTATTCGCGTGGAACGAATGCAGCGATTTCGTCCTCGCGTTCGCAAATCATCCGCAGCGCCGGGCTCTGCACGCGGCCGGCCGACAAGCCCGGGCGCACCTTTTTCCACAGCAGCGGCGATAGATTGAACCCCACCAGGTAATCGAGTGCGCGCCGCGCCTGCTGCGCATTAACCAAATCGACCGATAGCCGGCGCGGATGCTGCATCGCATCCCGCACGGCGCTTTTTGTGATCTCGTAGAACACGACGCGCTGCACCTCCTTGCCCCGCAGTTCTCCCTGCGCCTTCAGCAACTCGTGCAAGTGCCAGGAAATCGCCTCGCCCTCGCGGTCCGGATCGGTGGCGAGGTAGAGCGCATCGGCTTTCTTCAGAGCCTTGGAGATCGCGTTGACATGCTTCTGGTTGCGCTCGACGACCTGATATTTCATCGCAAAGCCATGCGCCGGGTCGACCGCACCCTCTTTCGGCACCAAATCGCGAACGTGACCGTACGAGGCCAGCACCGCGAAGTCTTTGCCGAGGTACTTCTGGATGGTCTTCGCCTTGGCCGGCGATTCAACGATAACGAGATTGCTGCTCAAAGCCGTCTAATGCAATGCGTCGCGGCGCTCTTCGAAGACCAGGTCTTCCATCTGCGCATAAGCCGATTCTTGTCCGGGCTGACTGAACAGTACCATCAGAACCACCCATTTCACCTGTTCGATATCGATCTCGTCGGCGTCCAACGCCATTAAACGGTCGATGACGAGTTCGCGCTCCCCGACGGACAGAATCCGCAGGTTTTCCAGATACATCAAATAGCCGCGCACGTCGGTGTCGAGGCGCAGCAGCTCATGGCCGCTGAACACGCGCACCGCGCGCGCGGTCGCCTCGGCCACCTTGCCGAGTTGTTCGCCGGACAATCCGTCGAGCCACTCCAGCGCCCGGTCGATGTCCGGTTCGGCGAATCCGGCTTTATTCAGTTCCATTTTCAAGTTGCTGCGGTCAGGCCGCGGCGCATCGTCCGCACTCATGTAATTCTCGAACAGATAGATGAGCAGATCGAGAACGTTGTCTTTCACCTCATCAGCTCCTGGCGACTCGGGAGTAGCGGCCCCCGGGAGCGGCCTGAACGTGGCCTTCGAGCTCGAGGATCAGCATCATCGAGGACACGGCATCTGCCTTGAAGCCGGTACGAACGACCAAGGTGTCGATGTCCGTAGGATCAAAGCCGAGCGCATCTAACAAGATTTTATGTTCCTTGTCCATTCCCGCCGCCGGCGCGCTTGACGCGCCGGCGGCGGGGCGGACCGGCGCGAGGAACCCGGAAAAGTTCAATTCGCTCAATATGTCATCGGCCGTTTCGGTCAATTTAGCGCCCTGGCGAATCAGCTGATGACAGCCGCGAGTCAAGGGATTATGGATCGAGCCGGGAATCGCGAACACCTCGCGGCCCTGCTCGCCGGCGAGCCGCGCCGTGATCAGCGAGCCGCTGCGGCGCGCGGCTTCGACCACGAGGGTGCCTAGCGCGAGGCCGGCGATGATACGGTTTCGCCGCGGAAAATTGCCGCGGCTAACCGGCGTTCCCAACGGGAATTCGCTGACCAACGCGCCGTGGCACGCGATTTCCTCGCCAAGTTCGCGGTTGCCGGCAGGGTAGATCACGTCGATGCCCGAGCCGAGTACGGCGATCGTCATGCCCTTGCCGGCGAGAGCGCCACGATGCGCTTCTGTGTCGATCCCGGTCGCAAGCCCGCTCGTGATGGCAAGTCCCCGTTGTGCAAGATATTCCGCAAACGCAAAGGCGGTTTCTCGGCCCTGCCTGGTCGGATTGCGGCTGCCGACGACGGCGAGCTGCGGATCATTCAGTGCGCCGCTGTTGCCGGCCACGTAGATCGCGACCGGGCAATCGGCCGCTGTGCGCAATAACTGCGGGAATCGCGGGTCGGTAAACGGCACGACATCGTGACCGGGAACGGCGAGCCACGAGCGCTCGGCCATGGACGGCGCGGCGGCGGGGCTTTGCAGAAACGCGCGCGCGGCAGGCGGCAGCCCGGCCCGTGCGCGCAAGTGATCGGGAGCGGCGAGGATACCGGCGGCCTGACCCAACGTGTCGAGCGCGGTCGCCAGCAGCGGCACATTGAGCTGCGGCGTACGGGTCAACGTCACCCAAGCTAATCGGTCGTCGTGGAGCGGCATGTACGGCATTATCGCCGATCAGCACCGCGCACACCGCCCGCAAGCCGGCCGCGTCACGCCGGTCGGCGTGGTCGAACGGGCCGTGCGATGCCCTCTGTGTACCCTATTGAGGGCTCTCGACCTTGTCCTGGACGCTGATGATGTTCTGCGCCTCCATGATCAAACCGTAGCTGATGCGATCGAACGCCTTGAAGACCATGAAGGTGCCGGTGGGTTCGTCCGGCAGCCGCACCTTCCTCGAAAAGACGGTCCGCGACCCGGACAGATAGCCGTGCTTTTCGTTGTCGCGGACGACTTCTCCGGTCTTGTACACCGCCAGCACGTTGCCGGCGACGAGGCCGTCGCGCGCACCGCGATCGATGACCACCACTTCGTATTGGCCGATGACGGTCGCCCCGTCGGTGACCGCGATGATGCGTCCATCGATCTTCGACTTCGGCGCACTCGGAATGAAGTCGAGCGGTACGTCGGCCTCGGCAGCTATGACTTTGTCGCCGGGTTCGGACTCCCTGTTCGACTCGGTCAGCACCAGTGTGGCTGGGCTGCCGCTGCGCGTGACGCGGGCGGTGCCGGTTAAAATGCCGTCATATCCGAGGATTTTGCGGCTGCCGGGGTCGTGCAAGGCGTCGCCCACGCGCACGATGTTGTAGCTCGTGCCGATTTCCGGCGGATGCGCGAAGCCCATCGCATAGACGGTGTTGCCTGCGGCGATCGCCGCGTGATCGTTCAGCGAGGCAACCAAGTATGGGGCGCCCCTGATTTGTTCCCGCGACAACACGGAAGGTTTCGACATGAATGCCGCAACCGTCGCGTACGGTATCGTCGTCACGGCCGCCTGCAACGGTTCGCTGCGCACGCGCGGCAGCACGCGCACGTCGATACCGCGCTGCGCCGCCCCACTCGAGCGTTCGGCGCGCTGCAACATGAGCTGCGGCCGCCCCCCGACATAAATCAGCCGCAGCGTGTCGCCCGGATATATCAGGTGGGGATTGCGGATGTGCGGATTCTCTTGCCAGATTTCCGGCCAATGCCATGGATCGCGCAAGAACACCTGGGCGATCCCCCACAAGGTGTCGCCGCGCTTGACGACGTAGGAATCCGGTGCGTTCGGCGCCAATAGGGCGCTGCTCGTCGCCGGCGAGGCGAGCGCTGTGACCGTCGCTCCGGCCGACGCCGCGCTATCCGCGGACTGGTCAGCAGCGGCTTGCATCGCCGTGCGATCAGCGCGCGCCGGCGTGCCCGGCGGCACGGTGACCGGCGCTGCGTCCGCCATCGACGCCGTGTCGAGCGGGCGCTCCGACCGGCACCCCGCGACCAGTGCGACCGCTACTAATAGGGCACCTAAGTGTCTTTGTTTACTCGACATCGGCTGAATCTTCTGCGGCTGCATGCGCGTTGCTCCATTGCGTCGCCTGTCGGTCGGTGATGGGCTGACTGATATACTTCCTGCCCGCCGCCGAAGACTGGGACGTATCGCTCCATTTTTCGGTTCGGCGGCGTATTTGACGCCGCCGCAGCTTGTATTAAGTTAAGCAGTGGCGGAACTTTAGCAACATTCTTCAGCCAAAAACACGATATTGCTCTCATAACTCCCATGCCAAAGTTAGTAATTCTCGAGTATCCCGATCCGCGGCTGCGGACCAAGGCCGTGCCGGTCGCCGGCGTCGATCAGGAAATGCGTCAATTGGTCGACGACATGCTGGAGACTATGTATGCATCCAATGGCCTCGGGCTAGCGGCCACCCAAGTGAACGTCCATAAGCGGCTGCTGGTCATCGACGTCAGCGAAGCGCGCGATGAGCCCCGGGTGTTCATCAACCCACAACTCGCCAGTGCCGCGGGCGAATGCATGATCGAAGAGGGCTGCCTGTCTCTGCCTGGCATTTACGCGCGAGTCAAGCGCGCGCCGCAGATCCGTGTGCGCGCGCTAGGACGCGACGGGTTGCCGTTCGAAATGGACGCCGACGGCTTGGTTGCGGTCTGTATCCAGCACGAAATGGACCATTTGGAGGGGCGGCTGTTCGTCGATTATCTGTCGGACCTGAAGCGTCAACTGATCCGCAGGCGTCTGGTGAAAGAACGCCGCCAGCGCGAGGCGGCGAGCGAGATTCACGCCGTCGCCCCGGCCCTTTGAGCCTTGAATCACGAACCGGCGCCGCTGCGGCTCGCCTTCGCCGGCACGCCGCCGTTCGCGGTTGCCGCGTTCAACGCTCTTGCCGCGACGCGGCATGAGATTCGCGGCGTCTTCACGCAGGCAGACCGGCCCGCCGGCCGCGGCCGCATGCCGCAGCGCAGCGCAGTCAAGGTACGTGCGGCCGAACTTGGCATCCCCGTGCATCAGCCCGCGAGTTTCCAGTCACCCGAGGCCGCGGCGCTGCTGCACAGCCTCGCAGTGGATGCATTCGTCGTCGTTGCCTATGGCTTGATTCTGCCGGCGCCGGTGCTGGCGGTGCCGGCACTCGGCTGCTTCAATATCCATGCCTCTTTATTGCCGCGCTGGCGCGGCGCCGCGCCGATCCAGCGGGCGATTCTCGCCGGCGACCGCACGACCGGCGTATCGATCATGCGGATGGCGGCCGGGCTCGATACGGGCTCCGTGCTGTTGCGCCGCGCGGTCGAGATCACGGCGCACGATACGGCGCAAACCCTGCACGACCGGCTGGCCGTGCTCGGCGGCGAACTGATTTGCGCAGCACTCGAGCAAGTCGCCCGAGGCGCGGCCGTCGACGAGCCGCAAGCCGACCAGGGCGCGACGTACGCCGCGAAAATCGACAAATCCGAGGCACTGATCGACTGGAGCATGGATGCCGACGCGATCGTCCGCAAGGTCCGCGCCTTCAATCCACGGCCGGTCGCGGAGACGCGCTGGGGCGGCGTACAGTTGCGCATTTGGGACGCCGAAGCCGCCGCGCCACCCGCGGCCGGCGGTGCGCCGCCCGGCACGGTGCTCGGCGTCGCGGACGGCGGCATCGAAGTCGCTTGCGGGCTCGGTATCGTGCGAATCAAGCGGCTGCAGCTGCCGGGGCGCAAGCCGCAGGAGGCGCGTGAATTCGCGCATGCGGAGCCGCTCGCCGGCGCAAGCCTGCGCAGCCCATGAACGCCGCCGCGGGCGCGCGCGCCGTCGGCGCCTACGCGTTGGCGCGGATCCTGCGCGAGGGTGTCACGCTCGACGCCGCGCTGCGCGACGCGCTCGCTGCGGCGCGGCCCGAACTCGTACCGGCAGTGCGATCCTTGACCTACGGTGCGGTGCGCGGCTATCACCGTCATCAGGCGATTCTGGGTTCACTGTTGTCGCAACCGGTCGGCTCTCTCGAGCCACTGGTGCGCGCCTTGTTGTCCGTGGCGCTGTTCGAACTGGAAGATGCGCGCACGCCAGCGTATGCGGTGGTCGATGCGGCCGTGGAATGTGCGAAGGCGAGCGACGCGGCCCGTGCCTGCGGATTGATCAACGCCGTGCTGCGCCGCTATTTGCGCGAACGAGCAGGCGTAGACGCCGGGATCGCGCGTGACGAAGCGGCGCGCTACGCCGCGCCGGCGTGGCTCGCGCGGCGGATACGCGCCGATTGGCCGGACGAGGCCACGCAGATTCTCGAGGCTCTCGACGCGCACGCGCCGATGTGGCTGCGCGTCGACGCGCGGCGTGCGACTGCCGCGGAATATATCGAACGCCTCGAGGCCGCGGGTATCGCCGCCCGTGCCGAACCGCGCGTGCCGCTGTCCGTCGTGCTGGCCTCGCCCCGCGACGTGCAGCAGCTGCCCGGGTTCGAGCAAGGTTTGGTGTCCGTCCAAGACTTGAGTGCGCAGTGCGCCGTGTTTCCGTTGGCCCTGGCCGCAGGCCAACGCGTCCTCGATGCCTGCGCGGCGCCGGGCGGCAAGACGGCATTGATGGGGGAGCGTGAACCGCATTTGGCGCAACTGGTCGCCGTCGACATTGACCCCCACCGCCTGGCGCGCGTAAGGGAAAATCTCTTGCGCGGCCGGCTTGCGGCGGAACTCGTGCGCGCCGATGTCGCGCGGCCCGAGACCTGGTGGGACGGCTCGCCGTTCGATCGGGTGCTGCTCGACGCGCCCTGCTCCGCGCTCGGCGTGATCCGCCGCCACCCGGATATTCGTCTACGTAAGTCCATGGTTGATATGGATAAATTGCCTCAGCTGCAAGGCCGCCTGCTGGCCGCCGCGTGGCGTATGGTGAGCCCCGGAGGCCGCTTGGTTTATGCTACCTGCACGTTCTCACGCAGCGAAAATCGGGATGTCGTGGAGGCATTCGTGAGGGCGACACCGGACGCCATCGTCGTACCGGCCGACGCGTGGCCGGATTGGCCGGGTTTCGGCCAAGGCGACGGCTTCGGTCGGCAAATCCTACCTGGAGAGGCGGGCGCCGATGGCTTCTATTATGCTGCCTTAAACAAAAGATGAACGACCATTACTCGAAGACGGTGCACCGGCAGCGAGCCGCGATATCGCGGCGCGGCGGGCGGAGCGCGTCTTGGCACGCACTGCTCGCTTGCCTGGGTTTCTGTGCGTTTGCGGCGGCGGCGGCCGGCCTCGATGGATCTTTCGAAGTGCGCTCGGCCGATCTTGAGCTCAAGGACGGGGTCTATCGGCTGAACGCCAGCTTCGATCTGCCGATCGGAGAGGCGGTCAAGCGCGGTCTCGACGACGGGGTGCCGTTGACGCTCGAAGTCGATCTGGTCGTCGAACGAGTCCGTCGTCTACTGCCGAATACCGACGTCGCTGCGTTGACGCAGCGCTACCATTTGCAATACAACACCGTCAGCGCCCGCTACGTCCTGCGTAACGACAACAGCGGACAGCAGCAGTCGTTCCCGACGGTGGATTCCGCCCTGGCAGAACTCTCCGAGGTACGCGGCGTGCCGGTGCTGGATCGGTCTTTGCTTTCCGCGGATCTACAGTATGTGGTCAACGTACGTGCCAAAGTGGACTACGGCACGGTGCCGCTGACGCTGCGCGTGCTCATGTTCTGGGTCAGCGAATGGCACCGCGAAAGCGATTGGTATACGTGGACGCTGCAGCCGTAGCACGCAAATACGGCGCAACGGCGCTCGCTGGCGTCGGCGTGGCGCTGTGGCTGGCCGCGCTGTTGCTATTGGCGTCGGCAGCGCAGAATTCCGAGAAGTTCGATCAATGGCTGCCGTGGATACTGCTGATCAACATCGCCGGCCTGCTGACGCTGTTGGTGCTCCTGGTCGGCAAGCTGATGGGGCTGGTGGGGGAATACCGACGCCATGTACCGGGCTCGCGGCTCAAAGCGCGCACGGTCGCCGTCTTCAGTCTGCTGGCGGTCGCGCCGATTTTGGTCGTCTACTATTTCGCGCTGCAATTCCTCAATCGCGGCATCGACTCTTGGTTCGAAGGGGAGGTCAGCCAGGGGTTGAAGGACACGCGCGACCTGTCGCGCGCCGCGCTCGACTTGCGGGTCCGCGACTTTGAACAAAACACCGTGGCCGTTGCCCACTCGCTCGCCGGTTTGTCCGATTTTGATCTGATCGCGAGTTTGGACCGCGCACGACACGAAAGCTCGGCGCTGGAATTCACGGTTGTGGGCCCGAGGACGCGGATACTCGCGACCAGCTCCGACCGGCCGATCGATTCGCTGCCGCTGCCGGCGAGCGACGAAATGATGCTGCAGGTGCGGCGCGGTCGGCCGTTCGCGAGTCTCGACACGGATTCGGCCGGGGGCTATGTGATTCGTGCCGCGGCGCCGATCGATGCCAGGGGCGATCCGACCTCGCGCGTATTGATTGCGCTTTACCCGGTGCCGGAACAGCTCAGCGAACTGGCCGACACCGTACAGCGTTCCTACGCCCAGTACGCCAACCTCGTGCAGTTGCGCGAGCCGTTGAAATCGACGTTCGTGCTCATTTTGACGTTCGTCGTGCTGCTGTCCTTGATCGCGGCGGTCTACGGCGCCTTTTTTGCCGCCCAGCGCCTCGTGCAGCCCGTGCAGGATTTGATAGCTGGCACGCGCGCGGTGGCGCGCGGCGATTACGATACGAAATTGCCGCTGCCGTCGCGCGACGAGCTGGGGTTTCTGGTGACCTCGTTCAACGACATGACCAAGCGGCTCGCGCGGGCCCGGATCGAGACGCGGCACAGTCAGCAGGCGGTCGAGGCGCAACGCGCCGGACTCGCGGTGATCCTCGCGCGTTTGTCGACCGGCGTGGTCTCGCTCGAGGCGGATCTGACCGTGCGCACCGCCAATCAAGCTGCCAGCGCGATTCTCGGGGTGGATCTCGACGGCGTGATCGGCAAGCGTTTCGACGAAGCGATTAGCGACCTACCGTTATTCCGGCAGTTCCTCAACGCCGTCAAGCAGCGCCTCGGCGCGGCACATCAGGATTGGCGCGAGCAGATCGAATTGATCTCGGACACCGGCAGGCGCGTATTGATGTGCGCGTGCACGGCGCTGCCGAACGATATCGGCGCGGAGGCCGGCGTCGTCCTGGTCTTCGACGACATCACGACGCTGCTGCAAGCGCAGCGCGATGCGGCCTGGGGCGAAGTCGCGCGCCGCTTGGCGCACGAGATCAAGAATCCGCTGACCCCGATTCAATTGTCCGCCGAACGCATGCGCCGCAAATTCCTGACCAGCATGAATGCCGGTGATGCGCAGGTACTGGAACGTGCGACGCACACCATCATCGCTCAGGTCGATGCGATGAAGCAGATGGTCAACGCGTTCAGCGAGTACGCGCGGGCGCCGGATTTGCACTTCGCGCGTTTCGATCTGAACCAGCTGATCACCGAAGTCGTAGACCTGTATCGCGCGCAAGCGAGCAACGTCGATCTCAAATTGACGCTCGAAGAGCACTTGCCGCCGCTGTCGGCCGACCGCGTGCGCATTCGGCAGATCCTGAACAACCTGATCACCAATTCGCTGGAAGCTCTCGAAGGCCGGGACGGCGCGGCCATCGGCATCGAAACGCGCAGCGCCGAGGACGGTGGCAAGCCCGCCGCGGCAATCGTCGTCGGCGATAACGGCCCCGGGTTCCAAAGGGACCTGATCGGTACTGTTTTCGATCCATACGTGACCAGCAAGCCGAAGGGCACGGGGCTGGGCCTCGCGATCGTCAAAAAGATCGTTGAAGAACACGGTGGGCGAATAGAAGCGGATAATCGGTCCACGGGCGGTGCGCGGGTCCGGGTTCTATTGCCGTTGGGCGAAAGCGGCCGCGGGCTCGGCGCCCGCGAACCGCGAAAAAGCGAACACAGGAGAGAACGCGTATGACCGCGTCGAGAATATTGGTCGTCGATGACGAAGCGGATATCCGCGAACTGGTACGCGAGATCCTCACGGAGGAGGGTTACGACGTGGAGGTCGCGGCGGACGCGGCCGCGGCGCGCGCGTCGCGCGCGGCAAGAATACCCGAGCTGGTGCTTCTGGACATCTGGATGCCGGACACGGACGGCATCACGCTGCTGCGCGAGTGGTCCGAGACGGCCGGCCACGATTGTCCGGTCGTCATGATGTCCGGACACGGCACGGTCGAGACCGCAGTCGAAGCGACCCGCCTGGGCGCATTCGATTACGTCGAAAAACCGCTGTCGCTCACCAAACTGCTGCGCACCGTCGAGCGCGCGCTCGACGCCGGACGTCGCAAACGCATGGCGATGCGCGCCCAAGGCGGGTCGCTGGCGGTGCCGATCGGCAAGGGGCGGGCGACCCAGGCCTTGCGCGAGCAAATTCAACAGGCGGCGCCGAGCAATTCGGCCGTCCTGTTGGTCGGTGAATTGGGCAGCGGACGCGAGGCTTATGCGCGCTATTTGCATTCGTCGAGCGCACGCGCCTCGCGGCCGTTTTCGATGATCGTGGCGGCCAGTCTCGGCGCTGAACCCGCTGCCGCGTTGTTCGGGACCGAGCGCGACGGCCGCATCGAAGCGGGTGCGCTCGAGCGGGCGGCCGGTGGCACCCTGTTCCTCAACGGTCTCGAGGACTTGAGCGGCGAGGCGCAGCGCGCCCTGATAGGCGTCATGGAACAGCGGGGATACACGCGCGTCGGCGGACGCGAGCCGCTGCCGCTCGACGTGCGCTGGGTCAGCTCCGCGCAGGAGAGCTTCGAACCCGCCGCGTCGCCCGATGGGTTTCGCCGCGATCTGCTCGCGCGATTGAACGTCATTACGCTGAAAGTTCCGCCGTTGCGCGATTATGCCGAGGATGTTCCCGATTTATTGCGCTATTACGTCGACCGCCTGGTCGACGAGCAGCACTTGCAGCTGCGCCGATTCAGCGTTGCCGCGCAGAACCGTCTGCGCAATTATCCGTGGCCGGGAAACATCGGCGAACTGAAGAATCTGGTGCAGCGCGTATTGATCCTCGGCACCGGCGAGGAAATCGGCCTCGAAGAAGTGGAGCGCGAACTGGCGGAGAAAATGGCCGTCGGCGAACCACTCGTCAAGCAAGATCTGCTCGCGCTGCCGTTGCGCGAGGCGCGCGAGCAGTTCGAACGCGCCTATTTGCAGCAACAGCTCCTGTTGTGCAACGGCAAGGTCGGCCAACTGGCCAAGCGCGTCGGCATGGAGCGCACGCATCTATACCGCAAGCTGCGCGCGTTGGGCGTCGATTTCCGGCAGCTCGGCGACGACTGAGCGAGCGGCGAACGCGCACGCGCGTTGCGTGAGGCCCGCGTGGCGCCCGCTCGCCGCGCGGGGTTCAGTCGCCGACGCGGATCACGAGCACCTCGACATTGGCTTTGCGCAGGATTTGCCGCATGCGATTCAGCTCGGCGAGATTCGACACGGGACCGATACGGATCCGGTTCCAGGTATCGTTGTCGACGGAAACCTTTTGGACCTTGGATTCGATGCCCTGCAGCGCGAGCTGAGCGCGGACGCGGTCTGCGTCGGCAAAATGCTTGTAAGCGCCGGCTTGCAGCACGTAACTCCCGGGGCGGGTTTCCGCCGCCGGGCGGATATCCGGTTTTACGTCTTTGCCGTTTTTCGGCACGGCGACTTCGAAGCTCGGCAACATCTTGTAGAAGTCGTAGGACTTGGCCGGCATCGCCGCGGATGCCGCGTCGCTCGCATCGGCATCGGCGGCATCCTGGGTCCGCCGCGCGCCGCGGGATCCGGGCTTCTGCGCCGCCGCGTTGACCGTCCGCGCCGCGGCAGGTTCGGACCGGTGCTCCCGCAGGTAGACGATGCCGGCCACGGCGAGGCCGAACATCAAGCCGAGCGCCATCCCGCTCCAACCGGAAAAGCCGACCGGCCGGCCCCGTTTCGGTTTGTAATCGTGCGCCATTGCCGCCGCCGCTACATCGTCTCGGGCGTCGAGACGCCCAAGATTTCAAGACCGTTGCGGATCACGACTCGAGTCGCCAACGCGAGGGTCAAGCGTGCGTCGCGCAATGCCGCTGCATCGACGATGAGCTGATGCGCGCTGTAATTCGTGTGGAAATCGTGCGCCAAGTCGCGCAAGTAATGCACCAGCGCGTGCGGCGCGCGCTGCAGTGCACTTTGCTCGACGATTTCCGGATACTGGCACAAGCGCCTGATCAAATTCTGCTCCTGCGCGTTGTGCAGCAAATGCAAATGCGCCAAACCGCTGCCGGCGTCATGCTCCAAGCCGCGGTCTCGCAGCTGACGCATCACGCTCGCGATGCGGGCGTGGGCATATTGTATGTAATAGACGGGATTCTCGTTCGAGCGCGTCGCGGCGAGTTCCAGGTCGAAGTCCAGATGCTGGTCGTTGCTGCGCATGACGTAAAACAGCCGCGCGGCATCGTTGCCGACCTCCTTGCGCAACTCGCGCAGCGTGACGAATTCACCGGCGCGCGTCGACATCTGGGCTTTTTCGCCGCCGCGCAACAGCGTGACGAATTGCACGAGCCGAACTTCGAAGCGATCCGGCGGTCCGCCGAGGGCAATCAGTCCCGCTCGTAGTCTGGCGATATAGCCGTGATGATCGGCGCCCCAGACGTACAGCAGGTGCTCGCAACCGCGCGACAGTTTGTTGAATACATAAGCGATGTCGGACGCGAAGTAGGTCTTCACGCCGTTCTCGCGCACCATCACGCGGTCCTTCTCGTCGCCGAGTTCGCTGCTCTTGAACCACAGCGCCCCCTCCTTGCGGTAGGCATGGCCGCTGCGCTCGAGAGCGCCGATCGCGCGGTCTACAGATCCGTCCTCATCGAGCGTCCGCTCGGAGAACCAACGGTCGAATTCGACGCCGAAGCCGCGCAGATCGTCCTGGATGTCGCGCAATATATCGTCGAGCGCGAGATCCAGTACCCGCCGAAACGCCGCCGCCCCCAGCAGCGCGCGCGCGCGCGCGATCACCGCGTCGATGTAGGCGTCCTTGTCGCCGCCTTGCGGCTCGTCGGGCGGCAAATCCGCGAAGACCTCGGCACCGCTGCGCCGCAACGCCGTGCCTTCGGCGGCGAGCAGCCGCGCGGCGATGGCGCCGATGTAATCACCGCGATAGCCGTTCGCCGGGAACGGTACCCGTTCGCCGCAGGCCTCGAGATACCGTAGCCAGGTGCTGACCGCGAGGATTTCCATTTGCCGCCCGGCGTCGTTGACGTAGTATTCGCGCATGACGCGAAAGCCGGTGGCTTCGAGCAGATTGCCGAGCGTCGCCCCGTAGGCAGCGTGGCGACCGTGGCCGACATGCAGGGGGCCGGTCGGGTTCGCCGAGACGAATTCCAGGAACACCTGCCGGCCCCGGCCGAGATCGGATCGGCCGTAGCCGTGTCCCTGCGCGAGGATTGCGGCGATCTCATCGTGGTAGGCGCCGCTGCGCAAAAAGAAATTGATGAAGCCCGCGCCGGCGACTTCAACTTTCGCGACGGCGTCATCTTCCGGCAGCGCGGCGACGAGCGCGGCGGCCAGCTGGCGCGGGTTCTGGCGCGTGGCCTTGCCGAGCCGCATCGCTAAATTGCTCGCGAAGTCGCCGTGCGTGGCCTCGCGCGCGCGTTCGACCTCGACGTCCTCGGCTCGCGCCGCCGCCGGCACGAGTTCATCTGGCAGGGAGGCGAGCGCCCGGCGCAACAGGCTTTCGACCAAATTCTTCACAAGCGTACCGTTCGATGCCAAGCGGAAAGGGACGGCAGTTTACCCGAATCCGCTCAATCCACTTCGAGCGGATCGACGTCGATTGACCAGCGCAGACCGGGCGGGGCGGTCAACGCGTCGACCTGCGGCACCCATTGGCCGAGAAACCGCTGCAGCGCGGGCCGGCCGCCCGCCTCGATCAGCAAGTGCGCGCGAAAATGGTCGGCCCGTCGCGCAATCAGAGCGCTTGCCGGTCCCAAGACTTCGACTTTGCCGTGCGTCGCTTGCGCGGCGACGATTGCACGGCCGCAGTCGGCGGCGGCCTGCAGAAAGTTGTCCAGGCGAGCGGCATTCCGTGCCTCTGCACGCAGCAGCGCGAGACGCGAGTACGGTGGCAAGCCGGCGTCGCGGCGCTCCTGTAAGGCGCTTGCGGCGAAGGCATCGTAGCCCTGCGAAATCAGGCGATTGAGCAATGGGTGCTCGGGGAACTGTGTTTGAATGATTACCTCGCCGGCACGCGCCGCGCGCCCGGCGCGGCCCGCAACCTGGATGATCGTTTGCGCCAGACGTTCGGTCGCGCGGTAATCAGTTGCGAACAGCCCCTGGTCGGCGTCGAGGATCACGACCAAGCTGACATCGGGGAAATGATGTCCCTTGGTCAGCATTTGTGTACCAACGAGGATCCGCGCGTCGCCGCTGTGGACCCGCTCGAGCACGGCGTCGACGGCGCCGCGCGCGGACGCCGTGTCCCGATCCAACCGGGCCAACGGATACGCCGGATACAGGCGCGCCAAGGTCTCCTCGACCCGCTCAGTGCCTTGCCCGACCGGTTCCAGCGCATGACCACAGTTGCCGCAACAGGCGGGCACGGGCCGGTGCGCGCCGCAGTGATGGCAGCGCAACTGCGTGGCTTGCCGGTGCACGGTCATGCGGGCATCGCAGTGGGCGCATGGCGCCACCCACCCGCAGCGGCTGCAAAACAACGTCGGGGCATAGCCTCGCCGATTCAAGAATACGATGACTTGACCGCCGGCCTGCAGGTGGCGTGCGATGGCCTGCAGCGCCGGTTGCGACAATCCTTGGTCGCTCGCATGCTTTCTCAGGTCGACGAGCGTCATCCGCGGTGCTTGCGCAGCTCCGGGCCGTTGCGGCAACATCTGCGTCGAATAGCGCCCTTGCGCTGCATTTTCCAATGTTTCGAGCGACGGCGTTGCCGACCCCAGCACGATCGGCAGCGCGGCTCGCTGTGCCCGCAGCACGGCGAGGTCGCGCGCCGAATAGCGGAAGCCCTCGTGCTGCTTGTACGACGGATCGTGTTCCTCGTCGACGATGATCAATTTGAGCTGCGGCGCGGACGCAAACACCGCGGAGCGGGTACCGATGATGATTTTTGCCGTGCCGGCATGCGCACGGTGCCAGGCGTCGCGCCGCGCCGCGCCGCCGAGTCCCGAGTGCAGGACGGCGAGATTCGCGTCGAAGCGTTGCCGGAACCGGTCGACGAGCTGCGGCGTCAAGGCGATTTCCGGCACCAACACCAACGCCTGTCCGCCGCCGGCGATTGCCGCAGCAATGACCCGCAGGTAGACCTCGGTTTTGCCGCTGCCGGTCACGCCGTACAAGAGATGTGCGGCGAATCGCGCTTGCGTCGCGCTGATATGGGCGACGGCTGCGGCTTGCGCCGGGGTCAGTGCGACCCCGGCTGCGGGCGCGGCCGCTGCGCTGCGCGCGGCATCGTTTGCCGATACTGCGCCGGCCGTGGCGTCGACCCAGCCGCGCGCCGCGGCGCCGCGCACCTGTAACGGTTCGAAATGCGGGCGCAACGCCGCGGCCGTCTGCTTGCCGTGTTGCGCAAGCCAGGCGAGCAGCGCGCGCTGTTTCGGCGCCCGGCGGCCGCTCGGCGTCTGTATTTCCCGGCGTCCCGCAGGTGTCAGGTCCCAGCATTGCTGGTGCAGAGCTCGGCCGTCGCGCAGACTCGCGGGCAATGCGGCCGCAAACACCTCGCCGATCGGGTGGTGGTAGTAATCGGCCGCCCAGCGCAGCAAGTCGAACGTAACGGCATCAAAGATCGGCTCTTCGTCGAGCACGGCCAACGCGGCTTTGAGTTTGGCGCGCGCGATCGGGGATTCGGCGGCGACGCCGACGAGAATCCCTACTAATTGCCGGCGTCCGAACGGCACGCGCACGCGCGCACCGGGGCGCAGCGGCACAGGCGCTGTGGCGTCCGCGAGCGGCGGCAGGTAATCGAAAAGGCAGCGCAGCGGCATGTCCAACGCAACCTGCAATATCACGGCGGTCCTTTTGTCCACAAATCTTGTGGATAAGTCTGTTGAGAAACGGGGGTCACAAGCCCTAAGTGCCCGCCCCGTTTCGAGTCGCGATCAAATTGGCGAAAAAGTACTCGAAATTCGTTCAAGTATATTGAATTCAACGTGTTACGGTTTCCTCTGGATCCGGCTCCGAGATGTATTGCGCAAATGTTGCAACGGCAGTCGTCGGCGGTGTGCGTAAGTCGCTGATCTTGCGGACGCAGCGCAGTCAACCAGCACCGCCGCTGGGCGTTTATACCTGGACAACCAGAGGTTCGTCGACGATCAAGGGACGAGACATGCCGCGCTTTGCTACGCTCACGCACGTTTTGATGGTCTGGGACGGTCCAGCCGTCGCACGCGAGGATGCGGTTCTGGACCAGACGAGAGAACTCGATAAATTTTTGGCCGGCGTCGAGCGACGTGCGTTTCGGATAGCGCAAGTCGCATTGCGCGACGTCGACGATGCGCTCGATGTCGTGCAGGACGCCATGCTGAAGCTCGCGCGCAATTATGCGGCCAAGCCGAGCGCCGAATGGCGGCCGCTGTTCTATAGAATATTGGCAAACGCTATTCGCGATTTGCAGCGGCGCCGTGCGGTGCGCAGGCGCCTGATGGCCTGGTTGCCGGGACCTAAGGACGATCCCGACAACGACGCCGAGGACCCGTTGGAGAACGCCGCGGATCAGGGGCCGGGGGCGCCGGAGATGCTGATGCAGGCGCAGGCGATGCAGCAATTGGAGCACTCGTTGCGCGCGTTGCCCGCGCGGCAACGCGAGGCGTTCATGCTGCGCAATTTCGAAGGCTTGGACGTTGGCGACACGGCCAGGGCAATGGGCTGCTCGCAAGGCAGCGTCAAGACGCATTATTCGCGCGCAGTGCACGCGCTGCGCGAGCAATTGGGCGAGGTTTGGTGATGGACGAGCATTCGGTAACGACTCTGCAGGAGCGCAGCGAAGCGCTGTTCGACGCAAGCGTCGACCACGTCGACATGCGTATCCGTTCGCGGCTGACACAGGCGCGTCACGCGGCGCTCGCGGCTGCGGCCAGCCCGCAGCGGCGTTTTTTGCGCGCACCCTGGTGGGCCGTCGCGGTCGGCGCCACCGCGGCCTGTGCACTCGGCGTCACCATTTGGTTCGGTTCATGGTCCGGTCGGCCCGCGGCATCCGCCGGCGAGCAACGGCCGAGCTTCGAGGATTTGGATCTGATCGCCGCCACCGACGAAGGATCGGGCGATACGATGGAAATGTTGCAGGACGATGTGGCGTTTTATGCGTGGGCCGCCGACAAGACGGCGAGAGCGGATTCGGGCCACACGGGCCACACGGGATGAGGCGCGGTTGAAGCTGCGGGCGTTTTGGCTGGTGCTGAGCGCGGCAGTCTGTACGGCCGTCGCCGCCCCGCCCACGACCTCGACGCCCACGACCCCGCCGCCGTCCGCGCCGCCGGCGGCGGCGCCGGCTCCGCCGCCGGCCGATGAATTGCTGATCGAATTCCTGGGCGCAGACGACGTGGGAGATGCCGGTTGGTGGGATTTTCTCAAAACTACGGAGCCGCGCGCGGGGCAATCTCCGCCGCAGCAGGATCCATCGCAATGACTAGGGCGCTGATCGTCTCGTTGCTTCTGGTTCTGGTGGCGGCCGGCAGCAGCTTTGCGCAGACGCCGGCGCCCGCGCCGCGCACGTGGCAGTCGCTGTCGCCGGCGCAACGGCAATTGCTGCAGAAATTTCAAGGCAACTGGCGCAGCTTGCCCCCGGCACGCCAGCAAGCGCTCGCGCGGGGCAGCAGCCGCTGGTTGTCGATGACACCGCCGCAGCGCGCGCGCGCCAAACAGCGCTTCGCCCGATGGCGTGCCATGTCGCCCGCGCAGCGTCAGCTGTTGCGGCAACGCTGGCAGCAATTCAAGGGCCTGCCGCCGGACCAGCGGCAGCGCATCCGCGCAGCGTACCGGCAGTTTCGCCAGATGCCGCTCGAACAGCGCCGCGCGCTGCGCCGGCAATGGCACATGATGGATCCCATGCAGCGCCGCAACGCGATCATGCGGCGCCGTCCGCACTGAGCCCGGCCGGCAGCGAACGCGCGGCAAGCCCCGCCGGCGCTTCAGCCGGCGGCTTTGACGGCTTGTATCAGCTGGCCGACTGCGGATTGGGCGTCGCCGTACAGCATTCGCGTCTGGTCCAGCACGAACAACGCGTTGTCGATCCCCGAGAAGCCTTGGCCCTGGCCGCGTTTGACGACGATGACGTTCTTGGCCTTGTCGGCATTCAAGATAGGCATGCCGTATATCGGACTTTGACGGTTGG
>JAYTQR010000206.1:0-1973 GCA_043746615.1 Gammaproteobacteria bacterium
TCGTACGTTGAGCGACTGGCCGCAGCGGCGCGCGGCCTGGTGCCCCGGGCCGGAATCGAACCGGCACAGCCTTGCGGCCAACGGATTTTCATGCCTCGACGGCTTTCGCCGCCGCGCGACGCGCGTTCGGGGCCTGGAGTGCGCCACGACCGTGACAGCCGGACGCCGGCTGTTGTAGGTCCCCGCCGTCCACTCTCTACACCTGCCGGCGGCAGCAAACCTGCGTGCCGGATTGGCTCGGCGTCGCCTCGGGCCGCGCCCAGGGGTTTCACCGACTTTGACGGGATCCAGCGGGGCGTTTCCATCCCCGCCGCTCAATCATCTTCAAGTCCGTTGCGTCTACCAATTTCGCCACCGGGGCAATGGTCCATAGTAGCATCAGTAACATCCCGGTGGCTTCAACTGCTTGATTTCGCTAAGCTCGCGCCGCCATGAACAGCAGCCCTTCCGGTCTTGCGGTCGATGCGGTCCACGTCTGGCGCGGCGATCGTCACGTTTTGCGGGGTGTCAGCCTCTTGCTGCAAGCCGGCGAGCTGCTGCACATTTGGGGGCCGAACGGCGCCGGCAAGACGACTTTATTGCGGGTCGCTTGCGGCCTGCTGCGACCGGAACACGGGACGGTAGCCTGGCGCGGCCGCCCGATCGCGAGCGTCAGTGCCGAATACCAGGGGGCGATGACCTACGCAGCGCACGAACCGGCGCTCAAGAGCGATCTGACGGCGTTGGAAAATTTGCGCTTCGCCGTCGGCCTGAAGCGCCGCGTCGGCGATGCCGAACTGCGCGCACATCTCGACGCGACGGGCGTCGGCACTTGCGCCGACCTGCCGGCGCGCGTGCTGTCCGCCGGGCAACGCCGACGCGTCGCGATGGCGCGGGTGATCGCAATGCGTGCTTCCTTGTGGTTGCTGGACGAACCGTTTTCGAATCTCGATGCGGCCGGCGTTGTGCTGATGTCGCGCCTGCTTGAGTCGCACGCCGGTTCCGGCGGATTAGCCTTGCTCGTTGCGCACCAGGATCTCGAGTTGAACTGCGCCGTACAGCGGTTGGAGCTCGCCGCGTGAACGTTGGTCTCCGGCAGGCGGCGTTGCTGATCATGCGTCGTGAACTGTGTCTCGGTTTCCGGCGGCCGGATCAGTTGTTGCAGCCGCTGGTGTTTTTTTTGATCGTGACGACGCTGTTCCCGCTGGCATTGAGCCCGCGGCTGTCGCTGCTGCGAGACATGGCCCCGGGTGTGCTTTGGGTTGCGGCGCTGCTATCCTCGCTGTTGTCGCTGGACGCATTGTTCAAAGGAGATGCGGACGACGGAACTTTGGAGCAGCTCGCGTTGTCCGGCCAGCCGTTGGGCGTGATCGTCATCGCGAAAACGCTCGGCCACTGGTTGGTCAGCGGCGCCGCCCTCGTCGTGATGTCGCCGCTCGTGGGCACGGCGCTCGGCATTCCGGTCGAGGCATTTGCGACTATGATGTTCAGCCTCGCTTTGGGCACGCTGACCTTGAGTTGGCTCGGTGCGATCGGCGCCGCCCTGACCGTGGGATTGCGGCGGGGCAGTGTGCTGCTGTCGTTGATCGTACTGCCGCTGGCGATGCCTTTGTTGATCTTCGGCGCGAGCGCGACCGATCGAGCGATCGGCGGCGAGAGTGCGGCGGGCGCGTTGTATTTTCTCGCCGCCTTGTGCGTATTCACCAGTAGCTTGGCGCCTTGGGCGGCGACCGCTGCGCTGCACATCACGCTTGAATAGAGGCGTACCGTAGGCAACCGATGTGGACCTGGTTTTACCGACTGGCTTCGCCACCGCACGTGTACCGTGCGGCGGCCGCGTTGACGCCGTGGTTCTTGGGCGTTGCGACGCTGCTGATCGGCTACGGACTGATCGACGGACTGGTCTTCGCGCCGCCCGATTATCAGCAGGGCGATGCGTTCAGGATCATCTACGTGCATGCGCCAAGCGCCTGGCTCTCGTTGTTCGCCTATAC
>JAYTQR010000207.1:0-2780 GCA_043746615.1 Gammaproteobacteria bacterium
CGGAATAGATGCCTTCAAAGCCGAAGCGGTCCCGGTCGGCGATCCACGTCTCGTTGATTTGCTCATTGTCGCGCGGTACGACCCGCATCAAGCGGCCGCGCAGCACGTGCGCGGACACGTTCGTGCCGAACCCGTCGTGCGGCGAGATCAACGCGTGCTGCACCATCTCCCAGGAGCGGGCGTGATAGCGAAACGGCTTGTTGTTGAGTGCGCCGACCGGACACAAATCGATGATATTGGCCGACAGTTCGTGATCGACGCTGTGCTCGACATACGTCGTGATCTGCATGTGCTCGCCGCGGCCCGTCGTGCCGAGCTCGGGATAACCCTGAATTTCCTCGCCGAAACGCACGCAGCGCGTGCAGTGTATGCAGCGGGTCATGTCGGTCGAGATCAACGGACCCAGATTCTTATCCTTGACGACGCGCTTGCGTTCGGTGAAGCGGGAAATGTCGCGGCCGTAACCCAAAGCCAGATCCTGCAGTTCGCATTCGCCGCCCTGGTCGCAGATCGGGCAGTCCAGCGGATGATTGATCAGCAGAAATTCCATCGTCGCTTTCTGCGCGGCGACGGCCCGCGGCGATTTCGTGAATATTTTCATGCCCTCGACGACCGGCGTCGCGCAAGCGGGCAGCGGCTTCGGCGCCTTCTCGACCTCGACGAGACACATCCTGCAGTTGGCGGCGACCTTCAGCTTCTCGTGGTAGCAAAAACGCGGGATATAAATGTCGGCCGGATCCGTCACCTGCATGATCATCTGGCCCTTGCGGGCCTGCAGCGGAACGCCGTTGACTTCGATGTTGACCAGATCCTCGCTCATCGTCCGCTCTTCATGCCGCAGCCGCGGCTTGCGCGCCGACGATCGAGCGGCCCTCGTGCTCGATCATGTATTGAAACTCGTGACGGAAATGCTTGATGAAGCTCTGCACCGGCCAGGCGGCCGCATCGCCGAGCGCACAGATCGTGTGGCCCTCGATGCGGTTGGCGACATCGACGAGCAGATCGAGATCCTCGGCGCGGCCTGAGCCTGCCAATATGCGCTTAAGCATGCGATCGAGCCAACCCGTGCCCTCGCGGCACGGTGTGCACTGACCGCAGGATTCGGACATGTAAAAGCGCGCCAAGCGCTCCAGCGCCCGTACCATGCACGTCGTTTCGTCCATCACGATCATCGCGCCGGTGCCGACCGAGGAGCCCGCCTTCTTCAGCGAGTCGAAATCCATGTTAATCGGCAGCATGATCTCGGCGGGAACGACCGGTACGGAGGAGCCGCCCGGAATGACCGCTTTGAGACGCCGCCCCTTCCAGACGCCGCCGGCGAGCGCGAGCAGTTCCTTGAACGGAATGCCCAACGGCAGTTCGAAATTGCCGGGCTTGTTGACGTGACCGGAGACCGAAAAAATCACGGTGCCGCCGGAGTTGCCGGCACCCAAGCCGGCGAACCACGCGGCGCCATTGCGCATGATCGCCGGCACCGAGGCTAAACTCTGCGTGTTATTGATCGTCGTGGGTTTACCGAACAGGCCGAAGTTCGCCGGGAAAGGCGGTTTGAAGCGCGGCTTGCCGGGTTTACCCTCCAAGGACTCGAGCAGCGCGGTTTCTTCGCCGCAGATATAGGCGCCCGCGCCGATAAAGGTGTGCAGATCGAAATCCACGCCGCTGTCCAAAATGTTCCGGCCGAGCAGTCCCGCCGCATACGCTTCGGCGAGCGCCGCTTCGAAACGCGGGATCGGTTCGGCCAAGAATTCCCCGCGGATATAGTTGTAGCCGACGGTCGCGGTCATCGCATAGCCGCCAATCGCCATCCCTTCGATCACCGCATGCGGGTTGTAGCGCAGGATGTCGCGGTCATGACACGTGCCTGGTTCCGATTCGTCGGAATTGCAGACCACGTACTTCTGCGCCGGCGAGCTGCGCGGCATGAAGCTCCATTTCAGACCGGTCGGGAACGCGGCCCCGCCCCGCCCGCGCAGACCCGATGCCTTGACTTCGTCGATGATCTTTTCGCGCGGCGTCGCCTCCCGCAGGATCTTCTCCCACGCCTGATAGCCGCCGCCAGCCCTGTAGCCCTCGAGCGTCCACGAGCGCGGGTGCTTCAACGCGTCGAATATCACTTGATTCTGCTCGTAAGGCATCAGGCCCGCTCCGCAATCATTGCAACTCGTCCAGAATGGAATCGATCTTCTCTGGCGTCAGCTGCTCGTGATAAACGTGATCGACCATCATCATCGGCGCGCTGGTGCAGGCGGCGAGACATTCGTCCTCGCATTTCAGAAAGATGCGTCCGTCCGGCGTGCTCTCGCCGGTCTTGACGCCGAGCTTGTTCTCGATGTAGGCCACAATTTCTTCCGCGCCGCGCAGCATGCACGAAATGTTCGTGCACACCGACACGTGATGGCGGCCTACCGCGCGTGTCTCGAACATCGAATAGAACGTGGCGATCTCGTACACCTGGATCGGCGGCAGACCGAGGTATTCGGCGACCGCGTCCATGACCGGCGTCGTCAAATAGCCGCCGCCCTCGTGCTGCGCGGCATGCAGCGCCGCGATCACCGCGGAACGCTGCCGATCAGGGGGGAATTTACGCACCCAACGGTCGATTTCCTCGCGCACCTGCGCCGACAGCTGCGCACTCATCGGTCGATCTCGCCGAAGACGATGTCTTGGGTGCCGATCACCGCGACGACGTCCGCCAGCATGTGCCCTTGGACCATCTCGTTGAGCGCCGCGAGATGCGCGAATCCCGGCGCCCGCACCTTCAATCGGTATGGTTTGTTCGC
>JAYTQR010000208.1:0-7127 GCA_043746615.1 Gammaproteobacteria bacterium
TTGAAGCGGTCGACCGGCCTCTCGGTGGAGTGGCTCGCACCGCTCGGATTGTTCCGGTTTTCGTACGGCATACCGTTGAATCCCTTTCGCGGAAATACGATCCGATTCCGCGACGAGACCGAACGGTTTCAATTTTCGATCGGGCAAGCGTTTTGATCAAACACATCACTCCGAGGACTTAGAGATCAATATGTCGACTCTCACCCGTAGCTTTACCCTGATGCTGCTTTGCGTTTGCGGTCTCGCGTTTGCCCAGCAGTCGAGCGCGGAGACCAAGATTGGCGTCGTCAATTTCCAAAAGCTGCTCGAAGCCGCGCCGCAAACCAAGGTGGCGATGCAAGCTCTGGAAACCGAGTTCGGCCCCCGCCGCCGCGACTTGCTGACGATGCAGAACGATCTGAAGGCCCGCGACGCCAAGATGCAGCGCGAAGGCGCGATGATGGCCGAAGCGGACCGCGTCAAGGCCGAAAGCAAGCTGCGCGACCTGCAACGCGAGTTTCAGCGCAAGGCGAGCGAATTCCAGGACGATGCGTCTTCGCGCCGCAACGAGGAACTCGGCAAGGTGCAGCGATTCTTGATCCAGCAAATCCAGAACTACGCGACGGCGAAGGGCTACGATCTGATTCTCGGTGACGGCGTGTTCTACGCCAAAGGTCAACTCGACGTCACCTCCGAGGTGCTGGCAACGCTGAACTCCAAGACGCTGAATTCCAAGCCCAGCGCATCGCCGGCCGCCAACCCCAAGAAATAGCCCCGGACTTAACCAGCGCGGCTCGCGTGATTACGTGCAGACCGACGGCTACAGCCTGGGCGAGTTAGCGGTACGCTTCGGTCTGGAACTGCGGGGGGATCCGCAATTGCGCGTCACGCGCGTCGCGACGTTGCCGAACGCGGACGTGGGCGCGCTCAGTTTTCTCGCCAACCGACGCTACCGGCGCGCGCTGCAGGCGACGCGCGCGACGGCCGTGGTCGTCGCCGCGGAGGACGCGCCTTTGTGCACGGCCGCAGCTCTGATCGATCCGAATCCGTACCTCGCGTACGCACGCATCGCTGCGCTTTTGTATCCCGCCGCCGAGACCGGAGCCGGCGTACACGCCGGCGCGATCGTCGCGGCGAGTGCGGCCGTGCCGCCCTCGGCGGCGGTCGGCGCCTGTGCCGTCATAGAGCACGGCGTGCGCTTGGGGGATCGCGCCTTCGTCGGCCCGGGATGCATAGTGCAACAGGGCGTCAGCATCGGCGCCGATACGCGTTTGCTCGCGCGCGTGACCGTCTGCGCGAGGACCGCGATCGGGCGCCGCTGCATCGTGCATCCCGGCGCCGTGATCGGTGCGGACGGTTTCGGATTCGCCCGCGACGGGGACGGCTGGTTCAAGGTGCCGCAGATCGGCGGCGTACGGATCGGCGACGATGTGGAGATCGGCGCGAACACGACGATC
The DNA here is from genome assembly GCA_043746615.1 of Gammaproteobacteria bacterium. GTDB lineage: Bacteria > Pseudomonadota > Gammaproteobacteria > Steroidobacterales > Steroidobacteraceae > Bog-1198. The sequence continues at coordinate 1,437 of JAYTQR010000208.1, forward strand.
GACTGCGGCGCGATCGGCGACACGATCATCGAGAACGGCGTGAAGCTCGACAATCAGATTCAAGTGGGCCACAACGTCGTCATCGGCGAACATACCGCGATCGCCGGCTGCACGGGCATCTCCGGCAGCACGACGATCGGCAAACGCTGCATGATCGCCGGCAAGGTCGGTATTGCCGGACACCTGACTATCGCCGACGATGTGGCCGTGACCGGCTTCAGCCTGATCAGCGCGTCGATCAAGGAAGCCGGCAGCTATTCGGGCGGCATTCCGGCCGAGGAGACCCGCGGCTGGCGGCGCACGGTCGCGCAGCTGCGGCGCTTGGGCCGATCGAAGCCCGCGTCTTGATGAACCGATGAAGGAGTGACGATGAGCGAACCGCTCAAGTTGGATATCGCGGCGATCATGCATCAATTGCCGCACCGTTATCCGTTCCTGATGGTGGACCGCGTGCTCGAGTGCGTCCCGGGCGAGCGCATCGTCGCGCTGAAGAATGTCACCTACAACGAGCCGTTCTTTACGGGACATTTTCCGCACCGCCCGGTCATGCCCGGGGTCATGCTGATCGAGGCGCTGGCGCAGGCTGCGGGTATTTTGGCGTTCAAGACGGCCGGTGTCGTGCCGACCACCGAAACGCGATTTTATTTCGTGGCGATCGACAAGGCCCGCTTCCGCAAGCCGGTCGAGCCCGGCGATCAAGTCCTGCTGAAGGCGACGCTGGTTCGAGCATTCAAGGGCATATGGAAGTTCCGGGGTCTCGCCGAAGTCGACGGCGTCGAAGTCGCCTCGGCGGAAATCATGGTCGCGCCGGAGACCAAGGTTCCGGACGACAAGGGGGAGGGAGGATGATCGATTCGCGTGCGGTCATCTCACCGCAAGCGCAGATCGCGGCCGATGTCGTCGTGGGTCCGTTCACCGTCGTCGGCGCGGATGTCGTCATCGGCGCGGGCACATGGGTCGGCCCGCACGCGGTCATCAACGGGCCGACTCGAATCGGCGCCGGCAACAAAATCTTTCAGTTCGCCTCGCTCGGCGCTGCGCCGCAGGACAAGAAATACGCGGGCGAACCGACCCGGCTGGAGATCGGCGATCGCAACGTCATCCGCGAGTTCGTGACGGTCAACCGCGGTACGACGCATGACCGCGGCGTCACGCGTATCGGCAACGACAATCTATTGATGGCCTATGCGCACGTCGCGCATGATTGCGACATCGGCGACCAGGTCGTGATGTCGAACTGCGCGACGCTCGGCGGCCACGTACAGATCGGCGATTGGGTCATCATGGGCGGACTGTCCGCCGTGCATCAGCACGTCAGGCTCGGTGCGCATTGCTTCATCGCCAACAACGCCGCCGTCACGCGCGACGTGCCCCCCTACGTAATGGCGATCGGCCAACCGGCGGTGCCGCACAGCGTGAACTCGGAGGGTTTGAAGCGGCGCGGCTTCTCGCCGGAGCAAATTCTGAATATTCGCCGCGCCTATCGCCTGCTGTATCGTTCCGGCCTGAAATTGGCGCAAGCGCTCGAGCAGCTCGACCGGACGGCGGCGCTGCAACCGGAAATCGCGCCGTTCGTCGCCTTCATCAAGCAAAGCTCACGCAGCATCGTTCGGTAAGGATATGCCGGTTCCACTGCGGGTCGGTCTGGTGGCGGGTGAGACGTCCGGCGATACGCTGGGCGCCGCATTGATCCAGGCGTTGCGCACGCTCGCGCCGGAGGTGCAATTTTTCGGTATTGCCGGACCGAAGATGCAAGCCGAGGGATGCGCCGCGTGGGAGCCGGCCGAATCGCTCGCGGTGATGGGTTTGTTCGAAATATTGCGGGATTTACCGCGTTTGTTGCGGCTGCGCGCGCGTATTCGCCGCTCGTTCATCGCGGCGCGGCCGGACGTGTTCGTCGGCATCGATGCTCCGGAATTCAATTTGGGTTTGGCGCGCGCGCTGCGCGCCGCTGGGATACCGACCGTGCAATACGTTAGTCCGCAAGTCTGGGCTTGGCGGCAAGGCCGCGTGCGCCGCATGCGCGACAGCGTGGACCTGGTTCTGTGCCTGTTGCCGTTCGAAAAACGCTTCTACGATGCACAGGGCCTGAGGGCCGAATTCGTCGGGCACCCGCTCGCCGATGCGATTCCCCCGGCCGTGGACCGGGCCGCAGCGAGAGCCGCGCTTGGGCTGGATGCAGGCCGGCCGGTCATCGCGCTGTTGCCGGGCAGCCGGCGCGGGGAGGTCGCGCGCTTGAGCCGGGATTTTGCGGCGACTGCCCGCTGGATCGCCGCGCGCCGCGCCGGGGTCGAGTTCGTCGCGCCGATGGCGAGCGCGGCGACGCGTGCAACGTTCGAGCGCGCGCTCGCAGAGCTGGCCCCGCAGCTGCGCGTGCAGGTGATCGACGGACAGGCGCAAGCGGCACTGATCGCCGCCGATGCGGCGCTGGTGGCATCCGGGACCGCGAGCTTGGAAGCGGCCCTGTGCAAGCGGCCGATGGTGGTCGTCTACCGGCTCGGTGCGCTGACGGCTTGGGTGCTGCGCCGCATGAAGCTGGTCAAATCCAGCTATTTCGCCCAACCGAATCTACTTGCGGGCCGGCGCATCGTCAGCGAGTATTTCCAAGAACAAATCGTCCCTGAGACAATCGGAGCGGAACTGTTGAAGTGGCTGGACGACCCCGCGCGCAGAGCCGATCTCGAGACGCAATTCGCGGCGATACACGCCGATTTGCGCCGCGGCGCGAGTGCGGGCGCGGCGCGGGCGATTCTGCAGCACCTGGCGACGGCGCGCACGCAGTGACGGCGCGAATCGCCGGCATCGATGAGGCCGGGCGCGGCCCGCTGGCGGGCCCGGTGGTGGCGGCCGCCGTGATCTTGCGCGCGGACACGCCGATCGCGGGCATCGCGGATTCGAAGACGCTGACGCGGGCGGTGCGCGCGCGCTTGGCGGAGGCGATCCGCCGCGGCGCGCTCTGCTACGGCTTGGGATGGGCGGACCCGGCCGAGATCGACGCGTTGAATATACTGCAGGCCACATTTCTGGCGATGCACCGAGCGGTGCTGGCTCTGAGCGTTCGGCCCGAGCGGCTGCGCGTCGACGGCAACCGGTTGCCGCCGCTGACCGGTCTCGGCGCAGCGATGACCGCCGTGGCGATCGTGCGCGGCGATGCCACCGACGCCGCGATCGGCGCGGCCTCGATTTTGGCGAAGACCGCGCGCGACGCGTACATGCAGCGCATGGACCGGCTCTATCCGCTGTACGCGTTCGCGGCTCACAAGGGTTACCCGACACTGCTGCACCGGCGGCTGCTGCGCGAGCATGGACCGTGTCCGCTGCATCGCCGCTCGTTCGCGCCGGTGCGCGCCGCGCTGAGGCCGCGGCCGTGAACTCGTTCGTGCATCTGCGCGTGCATACCGAATACTCGTTGGTCGACGGGATCGTGCGCATTCCGGCGTTGATCGCCGCCGCGGCCGCCGCCGGGATGCCGGCAGTGGCGCTGACCGATCAAAGCAATTTGTTCGCGATGGTCAAGTTCTACAAGAACGCGCAAAGCGCCGGCATCAAGCCGCTGATCGGCGTCGATGCCTGGATCCGCGAGCCCGGCGAGCGCGCGGCGGCCCCGGCCCGCATCGTACTGTTGTGCCAAAATCTGACCGGCTACCGGCAGCTGACGCAGCTCGTGACGCGTTCGTATCTCGAAGGTCAGCAGCGGGGGGTGCCGATGCTCGAGCGCGGTTGGCTCGGCGTCGAACAATTGAGTGGACTGATCGTGCTATCCGGCGCAGCGGAGGGGGATATCGGCCAAGCGCTCGCGCGCGGCCGCGTTGATGAGGCCGGGCGCTGCCTCGATGCTTGGCTCGACCTGTGCGGCGACCGGTTTTACCTCGAGGCGCAACGCACCGGGCGTGCCGGCGAGCGGGAGTACACCGATGCGGTGCTCGATATCGCGGCCGCTCGCGGAGTGCCGGCGGTTGCGACCAACGACGTGCGGTTCTTGCGGCGTGCCGAGTTCGAGGCGCACGAAGCGCGGGTGTGCATCCATGACGGCGCGCTGCTCGCCGATGGCAGCCGCGTCCGCCGCTACACCGAAGAGCAATACCTGAAGACGCCGGCCGAATTGGCCGAACTATTTGCCGATGTGCCCGAGCTGTTGGCGAACACCGTCGAGGTCGCCAAACGTTGTTCCTTGGAGATCAAATTGGGCGCCTCGATGCTGCCGGCCTACCCGGTGCCGGCGACCAGCACGACCGAGGATTTTCTGCGCGACCAGTCGCGCGCGGGTCTCGAGGCCCGGCTCGCCGCGGCGCCGGCGCCCGGCGCGGCGCGCCGCGATCCCGGCGATTATCGGCAGCGCCTCGATCTGGAACTCGGCGTGATCTGCACGATGGGTTTCGCCGGCTATTTCTTGATCGTCGCCGACTTCATCCACTGGGCGCGCCAAAACGGCGTGCCGGTCGGACCGGGCCGTGGTTCTGGGGCGGGCTCGCTGGTCGCCTACGCGCTGGCAATCACCGATCTCGATCCGATCGAGCACGATCTGCTGTTCGAGCGATTTTTGAATCCAGAGCGCGTGTCGATGCCGGATTTCGACGTCGACTTCTGCATGGAGGGGCGCGATAAAGTCATCGATTATGTGTCGCGCAAGTACGGCCGCGAGCGGGTCTCGCAGATCATCACGTACGGCACGCTCGCGGCGAAGGCGGTCGTGCGCGACGTCGGGCGCGTGCTCGGCCACAACTACAGTTACGTCGATAAAATCGCCAAATTGATTCCGCTGGAAATCGGCATGACGCTGGCTAAAGCGCTCGAGCAGGAGGAGGAGCTCGCGCGTCTTTGTGCCGGCGACGGCGACGTGCGCGAATTGATCGACCTGGCGCGGGCGCTCGAGGGCTTGGTGCGCAACGCCGGCACGCACGCCGGCGGCGTCGTCATCGCGCCGTCGGTGTTGACCGACTTCACGCCGCTGTATTGCGAAGAGGGCGGCGATACGCCGGTCACGCAATTCGACAAGGACGACGTCGAGGCGGCCGGTCTGGTCAAATTCGATTTCCTGGGGCTGCGCACTTTAACCATCATCGACTGGGCGGTGCACGACATCAATGCCGAACGGAGCGGCGCCGGCGAGGCGCCGCTCGTGATCGGCGCGCTGCCGATGGATGATGCGGCGACGTATCAGCTGTTGAAGAACTGCCGGACCACTGCCGTATTCCAGCTCGAATCGCGTGGTATGAAAGATCTGATCCGGCGGCTGCAACCGGATCGATTCGGCGACATCGTCGCCCTGGTTGCGCTGTTCCGGCCCGGTCCGCTGCAGTCGGGCATGGTCGAGGATTTTATCGCCCGCAAGCACGACACCAGTGGCGCGCGGATCGACTACCTGCACCCGGACTTGAAGCCCGTGCTGCAGGCGACCTACGGCGTGATCCTCTACCAAGAACAGGTCATGCAGATCGCGCAGATCCTGGCCGGCTACACCTTGGGCGGCGCGGATCTATTGCGCCGTGCGATGGGCAAGAAAAAACCGGAGGAAATGGCCAAGCAGCGATCGGTGTTCGTTAGCGGTGCCGTAGGGCGCGGCGTGCGCGAGGCGCAAGCGACCCACATCTTCGACCTGATGGAGAAGTTCGCCGGCTACGGGTTCAACAAGTCGCACTCGGCCGCGTATGCGCTGCTCTCGTACCAAACCGCGTGGCTCAAAGCGCATCA
>JAYTQR010000209.1:0-15815 GCA_043746615.1 Gammaproteobacteria bacterium
CTGGCCAAGAAAGTCCAGGTGGCGAGTCAGAAAAACGATCGCCGTCCGATCAAGACTTGGTCGCGGCGGTCCATGGTCATACCCGACATGGTGGGCCTGACGATCGCCGTTCACAACGGACGGTTGCACGTGCCGATCTTGGTGTCGGAGAACATGGTGGGGCACAAACTCGGCGAGTTCGCGCCGACACGCACGTTCAAGGCGCATTCCGGCGACAAGAAAGTGTCGGCGGCGGAGTAGGCATGGAAACGAAGGCAATTTTACGCCACGCGCGCATTTCGCCGCAGAAATGCCGATTGGTCGTCGACACGATCCGCGGCAAGTCGGCAACTCTCGCCGTCAATACGCTGAAATTCATGCCGAAGAAAGGCGCGAAGATCGTATTGAAAGTGCTCGATAGCGCGATCGCCAACGCGTACAACAATTTCAACGCCGATGTCGACGATCTGAAGGTCACTCGGATCGAGGTCGACGCCGCGCCGATGCTCAAGCGTTTCCACGCGCGCGCAAAAGGGCGCGGCGTGCGCATCGCCAAGCGCAATAGCCACATCCTTGTTCAAGTTTCAGACGGCAAGCGAGACGCCTAATGGGCCAGAAAGTCAATCCGATCGGCATACGCCTCGGCATCACGCGCGACTGGACGTCGAAGTGGTACGCGGGCTCGAAGACGTTCGCCTCGACCCTGCACACCGACCATTTGGTCCGGCAATACTTGAACAAGAAGCTCATCGACGCGTCGGTCAGCCGCATTCACATCGAGCGCGCCGCGCGCCGCGCGAACATCACGATTCACACGGCGCGGCCCGGCATCGTCATCGGCAAGAAGGGCGAGGACATCGAGAAGCTGCGCACCGCGGTCGCCAAGATACTCGGCATGACGATGCAGGACGTGCGCCTCAACATCGCCGAGATCCGCAAGCCCGAGCTCGATGCGAAGCTCGTCGCCGAAAGCATCTCGCAGCAGCTCGAGAAGCGCGTCATGTTCCGGCGTGCGATGAAGCGCGCCGTCACGAATACCATGCGCTCGGGCGCGCTCGGCATCAAAGTGCGGATTTCCGGCCGCCTGAACGGCTCCGAGATCGCGCGTACCGAGACGAATCGCGAGGGCCGAGTGCCGCTGCACACGTTCCGCGCCGATATCGACTACGGTCTCGCCGAAGCGCAGACCACGTACGGCGTGATCGGCATCAAGGTATGGATCTTCAAGGGCGAAGTGTTCGATCAGCCGGAAAAAGAGTCCGTCGAGGCCGACGGCGAGACGCCGAAGGCTGCCGAGCCCGCGGTTCCCGCGGCCGGATGATGAGCAACGACACATGATGCAACCGAAGCGGACCAAATTCCGCAAGCAGTTCAAGGGCAAAATCGCCGGCCGCGCGCAGCGCGGAAACTTCGTCGCATTCGGCGAGTACGGGCTGAAGGCGACCGATCGGTGCCGCATGACGGCGCGCGAAATCGAGGCTGCGCGGCGCGCGATTTCCCGGCATGTCAAGCGCGGCGGCCGTATCTGGATCCGTGTGTTTCCGGACGTGCCGATTACGCAGAAGCCGCTCGAAGTGCGCATGGGCAGCGGCAAGGGCAACGTCGAGTACTGGGTGGCCCGCGTGCTGCCAGGCAAGGTGCTGTTCGAAATAGAGGGGATGAGCGAGCAGATCGCCCGCGAAGCGTTCCGCCTCGCCGCAGCGAAGCTCTCGGTCTCCACTGCGTTCGTCAAGCGACAGGTGCGTACATGAAGGCGAAGGATTTGCGCACGAAGAGCGCGAAGGATCTCGGCGAGGAGCTGCTGAAGCTGCGCCGCGAACAATTCAATCTGCGCATGGCGCGCGCTACCGGGCAAGCGGCGAATCCGGATCAGTTCGCGAAGGTGCGCAAGAATATTGCGCGCGTGAAGACGGTACTCGGCCAGGTTAAAACCGGCGCCGGCGTTGCCAAGGCAAGCGGAGGTGATGCGTGATGTCGACCGAGACCGAAAACACTTCGACCGCCGCCGCGGCGCAGAGCCCCGGCCAGCGCCTGCTGACCGGCAAGGTCGTCAGCAACAAGATGGACAAGACGATTGCCGTGTCGATCGAACGCCTGGTCAAACATCCGACCTACGGAAAGTATGTTCGCCGAACCACGAAGCTGCTCGCGCACGACGCGAACAACGAGTGCAAGGAAGGCGACACGGTATCGATCAAGCCGTGCCGGCCGATGTCGCGGCGCAAATCCTGGGTGCTCGTGCGCGTCATCGAACGCGCGCAAGTTCAATAGAGAGCCGTCATGATTCAACAACGTACGATGCTGAATGTGGCCGACAACAGTGGCGCCAAGCGCTTGATGTGCATCAAGGTGCTCGGCGGCTCAAAGCGGCGCTACGCGGCCGTCGGCGACGTGATCAAGGTCAGCGTCAAGGATGCGATTCCGCGCGGCAAGGTCAAGAAGGGCGAGGTTTACGACGCCGTCGTCGTCCGCACGAAGAGCGGCGTGCGCCGCGCCGATGGATCATTGATCCGCTTCGACACCAACGCGGCCGTGCTGCTGACGAACAAGCTCGAGCCGATCGGCACGCGCATCTTCGGGCCGGTGACGCGCGAACTGCGCAACGTGCAGTTCATGAAGATCATTTCACTCGCACCCGAAGTACTGTAATCGAGAATGCGCCGATGAAAAAGATTCGCAAAGGCGACACGGTGATCGTGATCACGGGTCGGGATAAGGGGCGCCGCGGCGCCGTCATCGAGTTATTGGCCGACGATCGCGTGCGCGTCGAAGGGCTCAACATGTCGAAGAAGCATCAGCGTCCGAACCCACAGGCCGGCCTTCAGGGCGGCATCATCGAGCGCGAGGCGCCGCTGCACATCTCGAACGTCCTGCTGTTCAACCCGGCGACGCAGAAGGGGGATCGAGTCGGCTTCAAATCGCTGCAAAACGGCCGCAAGGTGCGGGTATTCAAGTCGAACGACGAAGTGGTCGACGCGAAATAACTCTCCGTAGAGACAAACATGGCAAGACTGCAACAAATTTACCGCGAGAAAATCGTTTCCGAACTCAAGCAGAGCTTGGGCTTGAAGAACCCGATGCAGGTGCCGCGCATCCTCAAGATCACGGTCAACATGGGCGTCGGCGAAGCCGTGGCTGATAAGAAAATCATGGATGCGGCGACCGCGGACATGGCGAAAATCACCGGCCAGAAGCCCGCGGTCACCAAGGCGAAGAAATCGGTCGCGACGTTCAAGGTGCGCGACGGCCAGGCGATCGGCTGCAAGGTGACGCTGCGCGGCGCGCGGATGTACGAATTCCTCGACCGGCTGGTCAATATCGCGATCCCGCGAATCCGCGATTTCCGCGGCATCAGCACGCGTTCGTTCGACGGTCACGGCAACTACAGTCTGGGCGTGCGGGAACAGATCATCTTCCCGGAAATTCAGTACGACCAAATAGATCAAATTCGTGGCATGGACATCACCATCTCCACGTCGGCGAAGGACGACAAACATGGTCGTGCGCTGCTCGAAGCTTTCAACTTTCCGTTTCGTAAGTAAGGTAAGCCCATGGCAAAGACGAACATGCTCATGCGCGAGAAGCGCCGCCTGAAGGTCGCGAAGAAATATGCGGCCAGGCGCGCCGAGCTCAAGGAGCTGATCCGCGAACCGAAGACAGGGCCCGAGGAGCGTACCGAGGCGCAAGCCGAACTGCAGCGCCAGCCCCGCGATGCGGCCGTGACGCGGCAGCGCAACCGCTGCGCCATCACCGGCCGTTCGCGCGGCGTGTACCGAAAGTTCGGCTTGGCGCGCACGAAGCTCAGGGAAGCCGCAAATCGCGGCGAGATTCCGGGTCTGTCGAAGGCCAGTTGGTGAGGCGCGTACAATGAGCATGACTGATCCGATCGCCGATCTTTTGACCAGAATCCGCAACGCGCAGTCTGCGGGTAAGCCCACGGTCGCCGTCGGCGCATCGAAGCTGAAGACGGCCATCCTGAAAGTGCTGAAGGACGAAGGCTACATCGGCGGCTACGGCGTCGAGACCGACGGCGCGAAGGCGACGCTGTCGATCGAGCTGAAGTATCACGATGGCCGGCCGGTGATCGACCGGATAGAACGCATCAGCCGTCCGGGCTTGCGCATATACCGCGGTAAGGACGAATTGCCGAAAGTGCTCGGTGGCCTCGGCGTCGCCGTCGTCTCCACGCCGCAAGGCATCATGACCGACCGGCAGGCGCGCGCCGCGGGCACCGGCGGCGAAGTTCTGTTCGTGGTCCAGTAGGGTCCCCACCGAAGGTTATCATCATGTCTCGAGTCGCAAAAAAGCCGGTTGATCTGCCCCAGGGCGTCAGTGCCACGATCGCGGCGGACGGCGTGACGGTAAAGGGCGCCAAAGGTTCGCTGCGCTTGACGCTGAAAAGCGGCATCACGGTCGTGCAGCACGGCAAGCAGCTCGCCGTAGAGGCCGCGAGCGGGGCCGAGGGCTTGAATGCGATCGCCGGCGCGACGCGCGCGCACCTTGCGAACATGGTCACGGGAGTCACCAAGGGCTACGAAAAGAAGCTCGAGTTGGTCGGCGTCGGCTACCGCGCGGCGGTGCAAGCCAAGAACCTCAGTCTGACGCTCGGCTTCTCGCATTTGATCAACTACCCGATTCCGGAAGGCGTCACGATCGAGACGCCGAGCCAGACCGAGATCGTCGTCAGGGGCATCGACCGCCAACGCGTCGGCCAGACCGCAGCGGAGATCCGCGGCTTTCGGCCACCCGAGCCCTATAAGGGCAAGGGCGTCAAATACACTGATGAGAAGATTTCGCTGAAAGAGGCGAAGAAGAAGTAGACACATGAAACCAGATAAGCGAGACATCCGCCTGCGCCGCGCATTGCGCAGCCGGGTAAAGATCAAAGAGCTTGCGGCGGTGCGTCTGTCGGTGCACCGGACTCCGCAGCACATCTATGCGCAGATATTCGCTGCCGAGGGTGATCGTGTGCTGGCCGCGGCGTCGACGCTGCAACAAGAGGTGCGCGGCGCTTTGCAGACCACCGGCAATATCGAAGCGGCGAAGGCCGTCGGGCGCGCGATTGCCGAGCGCGCCAAGGCGCAGGGGATCACGAAGGTCGCGTTCGACCGCTCCGGCTTCATGTACCACGGGCGCGTCAAAGCGCTAGCGGATGCCGCGCGCGAAGCGGGTCTCGAGTTCTAACTGAGGGTCAAAGAAGGCTATGGCAAGAGTAGAAAAACCCGTGTCCGGCGATGACCTGCTCGAGAAGCTGGTCGCGGTGAATCGCGTCGCCAAGGTCGTCAAGGGCGGCAAACAATTCGGATTCACCGCGCTGACGGTGGTCGGCGACGGCGCCGGCCGCGTCGGCTTCGGCTACGGCAAGGCCCGTGAGGTTCCGGTGGCGATTTCCAAGGCGATGATGCAAGCCCGCAAGAGCTTGGTCAGCGTCTCACTGAAGAACGACACGCTGTTCTATGCCGTCAAAGGCCGTCACGGAACGACGCGCGTTTACATGCAGCCGGCCGCGGACGGCACCGGCGTGATCGCCGGCGGCGGCATGCGCGCGGTATTTGAATGCGCGGGCGTGCGCAATGTGCTCGCGAAGAGCTATGGGTCGCGCAATCCGATCAACGTGGTGCGGGCGACGATGGACGCGCTCGCCAAACTGCGCACGCCGGACGACATTGCGGCCAAGCGCGGCAAGACCGTCGCGGAAATCGTGGGCGAAGCGCCATGACCGATAAACTAATCAAAGTCACGCTGGTTAAAAGTCTCGCCGGGCAGCTCGCCAACATCGCTAATTCGGCACGGGGTCTCGGTTTGCGCCGGATCGGCCACACCGTGGTCATCGCCGATACGCCGTCGAACCGGGGCATGATAAATACCGCCAGCCACATGCTCAAGCTAACGCCTGCGCCGGGCTCGGAGAAGCACTGATGCGATTGAACACGATCAAGCCGGGCGCGGGTTCCAAACGCGCTCACCTACGAGTCGGCCGCGGCGCCTCGGCCGGGCAGGGCAAGACTTGCGGCCGCGGCGTCAAGGGCCAGCGCGCCCGTAAAGGCGGCTATCACAAAACCGGCTTCGAAGGCGGTCAAATGCCTCTACAGCGGCGCTTGCCGAAATCCGGATTCCGCTCGGCGCTGAAGGCGTCGCGTGCGCAGTTGACGCTGACCGATCTGATGCGCGTGGCGACCTTTGAAGTGACGATCGAGGCGCTAGCCGCCGCGAATCTGATTCCGGCGAATACCAAGCTCGTCAAGGTAATTTTGTCCGGCGCCGTAACCAAGGCCTATGCCATCAAGGGGGCGGCGATCACCGCGACCAAGGGCGCCAAGAACGCAATCGAAACGGCCGGCGGCCGCTTCGAGGCTTAGGCAGAGGGCAGCGCACGTGTCGACTTCCAACGCCAACGCTACGGCCGCCCTGGGGGACATGACCCGCTTCGCCGAAATGCGCAAGCGGCTGTTGTTTCTCGTCGGCGCCCTGGTCGTGTACCGCATCGGCACGTTCATCCCGGTGCCGGGGATCGATGCGGCGCGGTTCGCGGCGTTTTTCTCGACGCAGCAGGGAACGTTGCTCGGGGTATTCAACATGTTCTCGGGCGGTGCACTACAGCGCTTCAGCATCTTTGCGCTGAACGTGATGCCCTACATCACCGCCTCGATCATCGTGCAGATGGCCTCGATGGTCTATCCGCCGTGGGCGCAGATCCGCAAGGACGGCGAGTCCGGACGGCGCAAGCTGATGCAATATACCCGCTACGGCACGGTGGGCCTGGCCGCATTCCAAGGCTTCGGCGCGGCCCTGGCGATCCAAAACTCCGGCAGTCACCTGGTACCGAATCCGGGTCCGCAATTCTTGCTGATCGCCACCGTGTCGATCACGACCGGCACGATGTTCGTCATGTGGCTCGGCGAGCAGATCACGGAACGCGGCGTCGGCAACGGCATCACGATGATCATCGTCGCGGGTATCGTCGCCGGCCTGCCGCGGGCGATCGGCAACACGCTCGAGATGGTCAGGTCCGGCGAAATGAACCCGTTGATCGTATTGCTGATTCTGGTCGTCGTCGTCCTCGTCACGTTGTTCTGCGTGTTCGTCGAGCAGGCGCAACGCAGGATTCAAGTGAATTACGCGAAGCGGCAAGTGGGCCGACGCATGATGCAGGGCCAAAGCACGCACCTGCCGTTCAAACTGAACATGGCCGGAGTCATTCCGCCGATCTTCGCATCGAGCTTACTGGTGTTCCCGGCGACGATCGCGCAATTTTTCGGCAACAGCCCCAATCCGAACGGCGTGCAGCGGCTCCTGCAGAAGATCGCCGCGATTCTCGGCTACGGGCAGCCATTGCACGTCTTGCTGTTCGCGTTGCTGATTCTCGGCTTTTCGTTTTTCTACGTCGCGCTGGTCTATGACGCGCGCGACACCGCCGACAACCTGAAGAAGGCCGGCGCATTCATCCCGGGCATTCGTCCCGGCCAGCAGACCGGCGACTACCTCGACAAAGTGCTGACGCGCCTGACGTTGTGGGGCGGGCTCTACATCATGGCCGTGTGCCTCCTGCCGGAAATTATCCGCATGTCGAATCCCGCCATTCCGTTTCAGTTCGGCGGCACGTCGCTGTTGATCATCGTCGTCGGCGTCATGGATTTCGTCGCCCAGGCGTATTCGCACATGATGTCCCACCAATACGAGGGCCTGATGAAGAAGGCCAGCCTGCGGGGCATCGGGAGTAAGAAATGAAAGTGCGTCCTTCGGTCAAGAAGATCTGCAAGAACTGCAAAGTCGTGCGCCGCCGCGGTGTCGTCTACATCATTTGCAGCGACCAGCGGCATAAGCAGCGCCAGGGCTGACGCGCATGGCGTCAATTGGTGCTAATGAGTTGATCTACAGAGAGTTTTTCTATATACTTGCGCACTTTTTTCGCGTGCGCATAGCGGAGAAGTAGATGGCGCGTATCGCCGGCATCAATATTCCGATGAACAAGCATGTCATCATCGGTTTGACCCATATTTTCGGCATCGGCAAGCGTCGCGCGACGCTGATCTGCGATGCGGCGGGCGTGAAGTACAGCGTCAAGGTGAAGGATCTGACCGACGCCGAGGTGGCCTCGTTGCGTTCGCAAGTTGCGAAATTCGCCGTCGAAGGCGACTTGCGGCGCGAAGTATCGATGAATATCAAGCGCTTGATGGATCTGGGGTGCTACCGCGGGATCCGCCACCGCAAGGGCTTGCCGATGCGCGGCCAGAGGACGCGCACGAACGCCAGAACCCGCAAGGGTCCGCGCAAACAGGCGGTAAAGATGAATGCTCCTCCCGGCAAAGTATAAGGCAGACCGAGACACACCATGGCAGATCAGAAGCAGAACGCGGGTCAAGGCGGCGCGGGCCAAGGCCAAGGCCAAGGCCAAGGCCAAGGCAACAAGCCGGCGCGCAAGAAGGTGCGCAAGAACGTGCTCGATGCGATCGCGCACGTGCACGCGTCGTTCAACAACACGATCATCACAATCACCGACCGCCAGGGCAACACCTTGTCTTGGGCGACCTCCGGCGGCTGCGGCTTTCGCGGCTCCCGCAAGTCCACGCCGTTCGCCGCGCAGGTCGCCGCCGAACGTGCCGGAACCGCGGCGCAGGAGCACGGCGTCAAGAACGTCGAAGTACGCGTCATGGGCCCGGGCCCCGGCCGGGAATCCGCCGTACGGGCGCTGAACGGCTGCGGCTTGAAGATCACGAATATCGAAGACGTGACGCCGATTCCGCACAACGGCTGCCGTCCACCGAAAAAGCGTCGCGTCTAACTCCCAAGGGTTTGTAATGGCAAAATATACCGGTCCGAAGTGCAAGCTGTCCCGCCGCGAGGGCACGGATCTGTTCTTGAAGAGCGGCGTCAAGCCGCTGGAATCGAAGTGCAAACTCGAGGTGCCACCGGGCGGCGTCAAGAGCGAACGCAAGCAGCGGCTCTCCGAGTACGGCCTGCAGCTGCGCGAGAAGCAGAAGCTGCGACGCATGTACGGAGTTCTGGAACGCCAGTTCCGCAATTATTACCAGAAGGCCGCCGGCCGCCCGGGCGCGACCGGCGAGACCCTGCTGCAATTCCTGGAATGCCGTCTGGACAATGTCGTCTACCGGATGGGCTTTGCGGCGACGCGCGCCGAGGCGCGCCAGCTCGTCAGCCACAAGGGCGTCGCGGTCAACAGCAAGCTCGTCAATATCGCCTCGTATCAATGCCAGGCGGGGGACGTGATCAATTTGCGCGAGCGGGCCATGAAGCAAACTCGCGTGCAGGCGGCACTGACCATCGCCGCTCAAGTGGGCTTTCCCGATTGGGTCGAAGTGGACGACAAAAAGATGTCGGGCATTCTGAAGTCCGTTCCCGATCGGCAGGAGATTCTGCCGGACATCAATGAGAGCCTCGTCGTCGAGTTGTACTCCAAGTAATGCACGGCGGCTCGAGAGCCGCCGAGTATCCGCCGATCAGTTAACGTAGGTGATATCCATGCAGGGATCGATCAATGAGTTTTTGAAGCCCCGGGTTGTAAAGGTACAGCCGGTTTCCCCGCGTCATGCGCGCATTGTGATCGAACCGTTCGAGCGCGGCTTTGGCCACACGCTCGGCAATGCATTGCGGCGCGTGCTGTTGTCTTCGTTGCCGGGAGCTGCGATCACGGAAATCGAGATCGACGGCGTGTTGCACGAATATACGGCGATCGAAGGCGTCCAGGAGGACGTCGTCGACATATTGCTGAATTTGAAAGCCGTGGCGATCCGCATGCATGCGCGCGACGTCGCGGAAATTCGCCTGCACAAGAAGGGACCGGGACCGGTGACGGCGGGCGACATCGCCAGTGATCACGACATAGAGATATTGAATCCGGATCTGATCATCGCGAATTTGACCAAGGCCGGCGAATTGTCGATGTCGCTGAAGGTCGAACGCGGCCGCGGCTATCGCCCCGCCACGCAACGCCTGGCGTTCGAGGAACAGACCCGCGCGATCGGACGCCTGCAACTCGACGCGTCGTTCAGTCCGGTCCGCAAAGTGACTTACAACGTCGAAAGCGCCCGTGTGGAGCAGCGCACGGATCTCGACAAGCTGATTCTGGACATCGAGACGAATGGCACGATTGATCCGGAAGAAGCGATACGGCGGGCCGGCGGTATCCTCAAGGACCAGTTGTCGGTGTTCGTCGATTTGCAGGGTCAAGACGAGTCGACGACGAAGGCGACCGAGACGCAATTCGATCCGATTCTGTTGCGCCCGGTTGATGAACTGGAACTCACGGTCCGCAGCGCCAATTGCCTGAAGGCCGAGAACATCCACTACATCGGCGATCTGGTACAACGTACCGAAGTCGAGTTGCTACGCACGCCGAACCTCGGCAAGAAGTCGCTGACCGAAATCAAAGAGGTGCTCGAGAGCCACGGCCTGACGCTCGGCATGCGCATCGACAACTGGCCGCCTCCGGGTCTGAAGCGCGACGACGAGCGCGACGGCCTCTAATTTTGCATATGTAGGGTCTTACAGTCATGCGTCACAGAAACAGCGGCCGTCAGCTATCCCGGAACTCCTCGCACCGGCGCGCATTGCTGCGCAACATGGCCGCGTCGTTGCTGCGTCATGAGAGCATCCGGACGACGGTGCCCAAGGCCAAGGAACTGCGGCGCGTCGTCGAACCGCTGATTACGATGGCGAAGGTCGACTCGCAGGCGAAGCGGCGCTTGGCGCTCGCGCGCCTGCGCGACGTGACGGTTGTCGACAAATTGTTCGTGGAATTGGGTCCGCGTTTCAAGACCCGTGCTGGCGGCTATACGCGAATCCTGAAGATGGAGCCGCGTCCCGGCGATTCGGCCGACATGGCATTGATGCAACTGGTCGAGGCGATGACGGTTCCGGCAGTCAAGGCCGCCGGCGCGGAGGCTGCGGCCAAGCCGAGACGCCGCAAGACAAAGGCGGCCGCCTGAGTTTTATCGGCATCCAATAAAAAAGGGGGGCAGCAATGAGCATCGGCAGTGAATTCAAAGAGTTCGCACTGAAAGGCAACGTCGTCGATATGGCGGTCGGCGTCATCGTCGGCATCGCGTTCGGCAAAATCGTCTCGTCGCTGGTGGGTGACATCATCACGCCGTTATTGGGCAAGCTGATCGGCGGCATGAATTTCACGGATCTCGTGGTAAGCCTCGGCGCGGACCCGAAGGGCGCCCCCGTGTTGGTCAAATACGGCGTGTTCCTGCAGTCTATATTCGATTTTGCGATCATCGCGTTCGTACTGTTTATGGCACTGCGCGGCATCAACAAGCTGAAGAAGCCGCCCGTGGCGGCCGCGGTCGCACCGCCGTCCCGCCAAGAAGTTCTGCTTGAAGAGATACGCGACGCGCTGAAAAGCGGCCGTTAGGCGCGCCCAGGGGTGAGGGGCGACAGGCGCTGCGCGGCAGCAGCGCTCCGGCTCGCGGGCTCAGTTCAACGCGTTCGCGAACGCGTCTCGCGTCAAATTCTCCGGCACCGATGCGGTGGTCGCCACATCGTCCTCGATGCGAATGCCGCCGAAGGGCCGCAGGGCCTCGACCAGGGGCCAATCGATCAGTGCGCGCCGCGAATCCGCATGCGCCGCTGCGAGCAGCGAGTCGATCAGATAAATTCCCGGTTCGACCGTGACGACCACGCCGGGCTCGAGGAGCCGGGTCATGCGCAAATATGGATGGCCCTCGGGGCGCTTGCGCTCTTGCCCGTCATTGTCGGCCATGATGCCGCCGACGTCGTGGACTTGAAGGCCGAGCAGATGGCCGATGCCGTGCGGAAAAAACACGCTGGTCACGCCAAGTTCCATTGCGGCTTGGCCGGCTACCTTGATCAGGCCGGTGCGGTGCATCAGATCGCCGAGCAGCCGGTGCGCCGACAAATGCACTTCCCGGTAGTCGCGGCCGGCGACGATTTCGGCGCACAAATCGCGCTGCGCCCGGTCCAACTCTGCGACGAGGTCCGCATAGGCGCCAGGAGCCGCTGCGTAGCTGCGGGTAATGTCGGCCGCGTAGCCCCGGTACTGCGCGCCGGCGTCGATCAAGAACGAGCGCCGCGATGCCGGCGGCTCGCGCTCGAGGTGCTGGTAGTGCAATATCGCCGCATGCTCGTTGTAGGCGACGATGTTGTTGTAGGGCATCTCGTCCTCGCGTTGTGCGCAAGCCTCCAGATAGCGCATGTGGGCCGTGTATTCGGAAGCGCCGTCGTGAAATGCCGCAAGCGCCGCGCGATGGCCGCGTACCCCGAGCGCGCTGGCACGGCGCATGCACTCGATCTCATAGCCGGTTTTGACAGCCCGATCGAAATGCAAGCGGTTCAATAACTCCGGCGGGTTGACCGCCTGCTCGTCGATGCGATCGGCGAGGTTCGGCGGTCCGATGAAGGCGCTGCGGCCGAGTTTCGCCCAATGCACAGCGGCCTCCGTGGCATTGCCCAACGGCGAGATTTCGAATTCGCGACTCCACTGCGCATGCGGCGCATCCGCGGCCCTGTGCCAGTAGTCAATCGGCTGGTAAAACAGCAACTTAGGCCGATCTCCCGGGCGATAGATCAACGCGCAGCGCGGATTGTCCACAATCGGTACCCACGCCTTGAAATGCGGGTTTACTTTGAAGGGATAATCCTGATCGTCGAGGAACTGCGTCGGCGCCTGTCCCGCATGAATCACCAACGCCTCGAAGCCGGTGTCGGCAAGCGCACGGTCGGCGCGGCGCTTGATTTCGCGCAAGTGCCCGGGAAAAAGCTGATCGAGAAGGTCTGTGCCCACATTACCTCCGAAAGCGGCAACGGCGATCTGTCTTGCTTAAGAATACTGCACCCGGCACGGCATCGCTGCTGTCCCGACGGGCTAACGCCACCGCCCTAGGGCCCGGAGCACGACGGCAGGGCTAACCCGTTTATCGATCTGCTACGTTCCACCGGATGAGTGTTGTTCGAAAGAGATAGGAAAGTGCGCGAAAACACTTTAAACTGGGCCGGGAAATCTTGGTAAAAGCCCAAGATGAGCCAGCCTGCCTACAATGTTTTATCACTAAATATTTTTGGGGTATCGATAGATGAAGACCAAACTTGCTTTAAGCGCCATTGCCGCTGTGTTCGTGCTGAGTGCCTGCAACAATAAGACCGAGGCTCCGCCGGCTCCGGCGGCCGACATGAACGCGTCGTCCGCGGCCGAAGGCGCCGCCTCGTCCGCTGCCGCTGATGCGAATGCCGCCAGCGCCGCTGCCGAGTCTGCCGCATCGTCGGCTTCCGCCGCGGCATCGGACGCTTCGACTGCCAACCCGTAATCCGCGAAGGCTGATCGCGCAGGCCCGGACGATCGGGGCGAAGCTTCGCCTCGTCCGGGCCGCCTCTTCGTAGGTTCGAAGAAAGCGGTGTCGCAGTGCCCGTCAGTATACGCGATTGCAAGTACTCGACGACGGACCGGCAATGGATTCAGGATGTCTATAGCGAATATCTGGACTCCCTGTCCGACCTGAATACCGGTCATTTCTCCGTCATTGGTGCGGACAATGCGCAGCAGGACGGCATCTTCGCGAATTGGTTCGCCAACGATCACTCGCACCCGCTAGTGATCGCCAAAGGTTCCGAGCCGGTCGGGTTCGCGCTCGTTTCGCGTTCGCGCCTGCGGCAGGCCGGCGAAACCTCGGCGGATTTTTATATGGCCGAGTTCTTCGTACGTCTGCCGTACCGCCTTGGCGGTGTCGGACGCGACGCCGCCACGCTGATTTTCGACCGCTTCGCCGGCGAATGGGAGATCATCGAATATCAGCGTAATCCGGGATCGGTCGCGTTTTGGCGCAAGGTCCTCGCCGGCTACGTTCGTGGCGGTTACGTCGAACGCTCGCGCAACGGCGAAATCCACCAGCGGTTCCGTAGCGGGCCACAGGTGCTGCGCGGAGCCTAGTGGCCGCCACGGACTCGCTCGCCGAGCACTGCGGCAATGGCTTCAGCCAAATACGCGGCGTTGTGCGGCATCACCCCCGCCAAGTTCATGCGGCTGTCGGCGGTCATGTAGACGTGATGTACCTCGCGTAGGCGGTCGACCGCTTCGCTCGATGCGCCCAGCAAGGAAAACATGCCTCGCTGGCCGCGCAGGTAATTGAACGCATCGCCGCCGGTGACGCGCCGCAATTGCTCGGCAAGCAGCGCGCGCATGTCCTGAATGCGCCGGCGCATCGCCGCAAGCTCGATCACCCACGATTGGCGCAGTTCTGTGTCCGCGAGTATCCGCGCGACGATTGCCGCGCCGTGATCCGGCGGCATCGAATAGATGCCGCGTGCGATTTGCAGCACATGGCTTCTCACCGCACCGGCGCGCGTCTCGTTCTCCGCGATCGCGATCAAGGCGCCGACGCGTTCGCGATACAGGCCGAAGTTCTTCGAGAACGACACTGCGATCAGACATTCCGGCACGCTTTGCGCGACCAGGCGCACGCCGGCAACATCGGCTTGCAGGTCGGCGGCGAATCCCTGGTACGCGAGGTCGAGAAACGGCACTAGCCCGCGGCGCTGCATGACCTCGGTCACCGCCCGCCATTGGCCGTCGTCCAGGTCCGCACCGGTCGGGTTGTGGCAGCAGGCGTGGATCAGCACGACATCGCCCTGCGCGGCCGCGTGCAGATACTCGAGCATCGCATCGAAGCGCGGGCGCCGTGCCGCGGAGTCATAGTACGGATAGCGTGCCAATTGCAAGCCGGAATTGCCCAACAACGGCGGGTGGTTGCCCCAGGTCGGATCGCTTACATGCACCGATACGGCAGGGGCCGCCGCGCGTATCAACTCCGCGCCGACGCGAAGTGCGCCGCAGCCGCCGGTGGCTTGAACCGTGATCGATCGGCGGTCGCGGACGGCCGAGTGCGCGGCGCCCAACGCCAAATCGGTCACGGCGGCGTTGAATTCCTCTCGTCCCGCCGCGGCGACGTAGGATTTCGTCGTTTGCGCGGCGAGCACCGCTTGCTCGGCACGGCGCACGCAATCCAGAACCGGCGTATCGCCGTTGGCATCTCTATAAACTCCGACCCCAAGGTCGACTTTCTGCGCAAAGGGATCGGCGCGAAATTTCGCCATTAGTCCGAGGATCGGATCCTCCTGCAAGCGGATCAATTGCTGAAACAAAACGTCATCCCTGGTTGCCGGGGCGCATTATAGTCGAGAAGCGCATTGCAGATTAATTGCTACACTTGCGCGCCCGGCTGAATTTACCTGGCGAGTTATTGGGAGGATTTGATGCTAGCGGACAGCCAGAGGCTCCGCCCGATCATCATAGGCGCATTAATCTACGCATTTGCCGCCGCCGCGCATGCCGCCATACCGCAAGGGTTGGCGCGCTGGTACGATCCGTCTACGGCGCCGTTCATTCCAGTGCCGGAAATTGACGTGGATCCTAATTCCGGCTTGACGCTCGGTTTGATTCCTACCTGGCTGGTAATCGGCGATCACGCCGAGATCCGCAAGATCGTCGCGCCGGACGTACTCTACAACCCTTATTTCGGCTGGGGTGCGCGCGGCCGGATTTTTTCCTTTCCGTCCGACGACCGCCAGTGGTCGATCGTCGCGGGCGGTAAACAGCGGGTCGAAAGCGAATTCGACTTCGAATACGAGACGGGGCGCTTGCGCGCCTCGCCCTGGTCGTTCGCGGCGAGCGTCGTCTACGATCGCAGCGGCACTCCGCGATTTTACGGCGTCGGCAACAATTCGCCGGTCAGCGATGAAACCAATTACACCGACCAGCAAAAATACGTCGAGTCGGTTTTAGGGTGGAACCTGAACCATGCATGGCAGATTTCCTACACGCTGCGTGTGCGCAACGTGGCGATCGAACCGGGCACACTCGC
>JAYTQR010000210.1:0-2297 GCA_043746615.1 Gammaproteobacteria bacterium
CGCATGCGCCCCTAGAGTGCCGGCCGCCACAGATGTACGCCGTCGTGATCGACGATCTCGACGCGCGTGCGGAACGCGTCCGACAGCCAATCGCCGGCCAACGCCTCGCCGATGGCACCGTGGCCGATGACGCCACGGGCACCCAAGACGATCAGCCGGTCGGCGGTCAGCGCCAACGACAAATCATGGATCGCGCTGACGATACAGACGCCGCAGCCGTGCGCCTGCTGGCGGAGCAGGCGCGCGACGTCCTCTTGATGCGGCGGATCCAGATGCGTCGTTGGTTCGTCCAGTAGCAACACCGGCGCCTCGACCGCCAACACGCGCGCGAGGTGCACGCGCTGCCGCTCACCGCCGGAGAGCGTCGACACGCGCCGCTGCGCCCACGGCAGCGAGCCGGTCGCGAGCATCGCGCGGTGGATCGCGGCGTCATCCTCGATCTTGCGATGCCCCAACCAGCCGCCGTGCGCGAAACGGCCGAGCGCCACGACGTCCGCCGCCGTCAAATCGGTCGACGCCGCGGTTTGCGCGAGCCAGCCCAGGCGCCGGGCGCGCTCGCGCCGCGTCCAGGCACCGAGCCGCCTCCCCTGCAGCGAAATCTCGCCGTGCCGTGGGGTTTGCAAGCCGGCGAGTGCGCGCAGCAGCGTCGATTTGCCGCAGCCGTTCGGGCCGACGACGGCCGTCCAGCGGGCCGCCGGAATATCCAGCGAGATTCGCTCGAGTACCGTGCGCGTGCCGTAGCAGACCGACAGGTTCCGGCACGCGAGCGCCGGCGCCAACGCGAGCGGGAGTGCTTCGCGTTCGGCCTCAAGCATCGCGCGTCCGGCGCCACAGCAGCAAGGCGAGGTAGGCGCCGCCGACGCAGGCCGTGACCGCGCCGACCGGCAATTCCGAGGGACTGACGATCCAGCGGCTGACGAGGTCCGCGGCCTGCAGCAAGGCGCCGCCGCACAGCGGCGAAGCGATGAGCAAATACCGGTGATTGACGCTGA
This sequence comes from Gammaproteobacteria bacterium, assembly GCA_043746615.1. Taxonomy (GTDB): domain Bacteria; phylum Pseudomonadota; class Gammaproteobacteria; order Steroidobacterales; family Steroidobacteraceae; genus Bog-1198. Next base: position 993 of record JAYTQR010000210.1, read on the forward strand.
GCGTCTCGCGCACCAGATGCGGTGCGACCAGGCCGACGAAGCCGACGATGCCCACTTGTCCCACCGCGGTCGCGGTTGCGAGCGAGACGACGCCGAGCAGCGTCAGCCGCAGCGCCGGCAACGACAGCCCGAGCGATTGCGCGGTATCCTCGCCGAGCGTCAACGCATCGAGACCGCGCGACAGGAGCGTCGCCGGCACCACACAGGCGCACAATACCGTGCCGAGCATGGCCGCCGACGACCAGCCGAGGTAGCCGGTGCTGCCGAGGAGGAACACCTGCATCTCGCGCCACATTTCCGGCCGCGTCAGCAGCAGCAGCGAGGTGACTGCGCTCAATAGGAAGCCGACGACGATCCCCGACAACAGCAGACTCGCGGTCTGCAGCACGCCGCGCGCCAGCAGGACCGTCAGGGCAATCGCGACGCAGGCGCCGACAAACGCCGCGCCGGTCACGCCGAGCTGGGCCGCCCACGCGAGCGCGCCGATCGAGGCGTCGGCCGCCATCAGACTGATCGTCACGCCGAGGGCGGCCCCCGATGCGGTGCCGAGCAGGTAGGGCTCGGCCAGTGGATTTCGGAACACGCCCTGCGCGACCGCACCGGCCAATCCCAGCAGCGCGCCGGCGCACCAGGCACCGACGGTCCGCGGCAAGCGAATCTCCCACAGCACGACCGCGGATTGCGCATCCGGCGACCACAGCCAGCCGAGCGAAGTGTGGATGCTCGACGTGCCGATCAACAGGCTGCCGAGCGACAACAGCAGCGTAATCGCCGCGCAGGCGGCCAACCACAGCGCCAAATGCGTTCGTTGGCCGGCCTCCAGCGGTCCCGGGGCCGCGCCGTCGAGCAGCGCCGAACGTGTCGCGTTCACGGCGCCACCCGGGCGAGGCAATCGGCCATCGCGCGCATGCCCTCCGAGACCCGCGGACCCGGACGCGAGATCATGTTCATCACCGGCGGCGTAAATGCGCAGAGCCGATGCTCGCGGACCGCCCTGATCCGATCCCAGCCCGGCCGGTCGGCGAGCGTCGATACATCGGCCGCGGCGATGAAGATCACGTCCGGATCGCGGCGCACGACATATTCTGGATTCAGCTTCGGAAACGGACCGAGATCCGCCGCGACGATGTTGCGCACGCCGAGCCGTGTCAACAGTTCGCCGATGTACGACTGCGGTCCGGCCGCATACGGTGCGCGGTCCACTTCAAAATAGGCGGACGGGCCGGCGCCGCGGCGCCGTGCGATGGCCGTCGCACTGACGGCGTCGACCGCGCGCTGAATCCGCGCGTTCAGTGCGGCGGCGCG
>JAYTQR010000211.1:0-2252 GCA_043746615.1 Gammaproteobacteria bacterium
CGCTGCGGCCGGTACTCGATCTCATGCAGACGCTGCCGACCTTCGTTTATCTGATACCGACCCTTGTGCTGTTCGGTCTCGGCGTCGTGCCGGGACTGATCTCCACGGTCATCTTCGCCCTGCCTGCGCCGATTCGCATGACGCATCTGGGCATATCCTCCGTGCCGCGGCCATTGCTCGAGGCGGGCGAAGCCTTTGGCGCGACGCCGCTGCAGCTGCTGTGGAAGGTCGAACTGCCGAGCGCCGCAGCGACGATCGTAGCCGGCATCACTCAGTGCATCATGTTGAGCCTGTCGATGGTCGTCATCGCGGCGCTGGTCGGAGCCGGCGGCTTGGGTGTGCCGGTCGTGCGCGCGCTGAACTCGGTGCAAGTCGGCATGGGCTTCGAAGCGGGTTTCACCATCGTGCTGCTCGCCATTATTCTGGATCGCATCAGCCGACCCAAAGAGCCCGGAGCCCCGCGATGAGCACGGCAATCGAATTCAAGGCCGTCGACATCCTGTTCGCGCGGCAACGCGGCCGCGCAGGCCGCAGAGCCATTCGCGAGGCCTTGGCGCTCATCGATGCGGGCGCCACGCGCACGCAAATATCCGAGAAGTTCGGCGTCATCGTCGGCGTCGCCGGCGCCAACCTCAGCGTCGCGAGCGGCGATATTTCGGTGTTGATGGGACTTTCCGGTTCCGGCAAATCGACGCTGCTGCGCGCCGCGAACGGCTTGAATACCGTCACGCGGGGCTCGGTGCTGGTCCGGGACGGCGATTCGGCGATCGACGTCGCCCACTGCGACACGCGGCAGATGCGGCGTGTACGCCGCGAACGCGTCGCGATGGTGTTCCAACAGTTCGGTTTGCTGCCGTGGCGCACTGTGCGGGAAAACGTCGGCTTCGGCCTCGAATTGCGTGGCGAACGCGCCGCGCAATGCCGCAAGATCGTCGATGAGAAGCTCGAACTCGTCGGCTTGTCGCAGTGGAGTGATCGCCATGTCAGCGAGTTGTCCGGCGGCATGCAGCAGCGGGTCGGTCTCGCACGCGCCTTTGCGACCGAGGCCGAAATTCTGCTGATGGACGAGCCGTTCTCCGCGCTCGATCCGTTGATCCGCGGCAAGCTGCAGGACGAGCTGCTGGAATTGCAGGCTCGCGTCAAGAAGACGATCCTGTTCGTCAGTCACGATTTGGACGAGGCTTTGCGCCTCGGCGATCGCATAACGATCCTGCAGAACGGACGCATCGTGCAAACCGGGACGGCGGAGGACATCGTCATGGCGCCTGCCGACGAGTACGTCGCCGAATTCGTCCGGCACATGAATCCGCTGGACGTATTGACCGGCGGCATGATCATGCGCGGGCTCGCGCAGATGGCGGACGGCGACGGCGGCTGCTTGTGGCTCGATCCCGGCCGCCGCTACCGCCTCGTGCTCGGCGCGCAGGATGAGCTTGTGGCGCTGACGCTCGACGGACAGCCGCGGGGGGTGTGCCGGGTCGATCACGACGCGGCGATCGGCTCCGCAGAGCGCGCCGTGCCCATCGCGCCGGTGTCCCTGTCGCTGCAGGAGATCATCAAGATCCGGCAAATCACCGGGCATCCGGTGCTGCTCGCCCGGGATGGGCGCATCGTCGGGGTCTGCGGCGAATCGGAGATCATCAGGGCGTTGGCCGGCAACCGCGACCAAGGCGCCGCGGCGCCTGCGTAATGTGCGCCGCTGGCGCGAACGCACGCGCCGCTGGCGGAGATATTACGGTCAATATAATATAACCGCGCGATGCAACGAGTCTGCACGAGGGATACGCCATGAATCACGAGGTCATAATTTCCTGCGCCGTTACCGGCGACGACACCAAAGTCACCAAGAGCCCGCACTGCGCGGTCACGCCGGCGGAAATCGCCGCGACGTGCATCGCCGCGGCTCACGCCGGCGCCGCCATCGTGCACATTCACGTGCGCGATCCGGACACCGGCGGATTCAGCATGGAGACGCGCCACTATCGCGAGGTCGTCAAGCGTATCCGCGAAAGCAAGGTGGACGTCATCGTGAACCTCACCTGCGGCATGGGCGGCTACATCGTCGCCGGCGACCGTGGGCTCGCCGATACTCCCGGCCCCGGCAGCGATTTTTGCAGCCAGGAAGAGCGCATGCGCCACGTGATCGATCTGTGCGCCGAGGGGCTTTACCGGCCGGACATCGCGACGCTCGATTGCGGCAGCCTGAATTTCGGCGACGGCAACCGCGCCTATGTGTCGACGCCGAATTACCT
>JAYTQR010000212.1:0-4169 GCA_043746615.1 Gammaproteobacteria bacterium
AGGCGGATATTCTTATACAGTGGATCCCACGCCTGCGCCTCCGGGATTCCGGAACCCAGCAGCCGCAACGAGGTTTTGCCGGCACCCTTGCGTATATCCAGCAAGAAGTCATCGACGATCGCGCTGGTGCAGGGCGGTGTTCCGGATCCGTCCATGTAAATCAACCGCAAGCGCCGGTTCACGTCGAAGATGTCGATGTGCGCCTCGCGGCCGCCGGCCCCGATGCGGCCGACACGATACCGGCCGCCCTTGCGGGCATCGATTTCGGCATCCGCGCCGTACCAGATTCGTACCAGCGCGACGTCGGTCAAGACCTGCCACACTCTGGCGGCCGGCGCATCGATCTCTGCCAACTGTGCGTAGCCGCGTGTTCCGGATCGATCGTATTTCTTGAATTGGCTCATGGGCGAAGATGGTGCCGGGAGAGATCGGCTGGCAGAATGATAGAATCCCCGATTCACGGGGGAACATTCATGGCATTTGTCGATATCGTGACTGCGCTCGCAGTTTTGCAGTTCGTCGTTTTCGGCTTCAAGGTCGGCGCCGCCCGCGCCCGCTTCGGCGTCAAGGCGCCGGCGAGCACCGGAAACGAGATTTTCGAGCGGTATTTCCGCGTCCAGCAAAATACCTTGGAACAGTTGGTGGTGCTGCTGCCCGGCCTGTATTTGTTCAGCCGTTACAATAATCCGATCTGGGCGGCGGCACTCGGCGTCGTCTACCTCGTCGGCCGCGAAGTCTACGCCGCGAGTTATGTCCGGGATCCCGCCAAGCGCGGCGCGGGATTCGGCCTCACGTTCCTACCGATCGTCGCGTTGATCGCCGGCGGCCTGATAGGCGCGATCCGCCACGTACTGTGACTCGGGCCGCCGCCGCTGCCGGCCGCCGCTTCCCGCCGCCTCCTAACGCATCGACACCCGCGCGCCGCGGTCGCCGATACCGCCCGCCTCCATCCACCGCTTGATTCGGACCGCATCGGCCAGCCGGGTGTATTTGCCGAAGGAGTCCAGCAGCACGATGACCACCGATCGACCCTCTATGACTGTCTCCATGACCAAGCAGCGGCCTGCTTCGGTGATGTACCCGGTCTTCTGCACGAGGATTTTCCAGGTCCGATTGGCGACGAGGTTATCGGTGTTGCGGAATTCGACGATGTGCCGACGTACCCGCACCGAATAATGCTTATCGGTGGAAAACGCCCTGATCGTCGGATTGTGCGAGGCGGCTATCACGAGCTTGGCCAAATCCTCGGGGCTCGCAACATTCTGGCTGGACAGTCCGGTCGAGTCGGCGAAATGCGCGCTCGTCATGCCGAGCGCCCGCGCCTTCGCGTTCATTGCCTTGATCATCGCCGGCATGCCGCCCGGATAATGATTGGCCAACGCATGCGCCGCGCGATTTTCGGACGACATCAGCGCCAGATGCATCAAATCCCGGCGAGTCAAGGTCGTGCCGACGCGCAGGCGCGAATACCAGCCCTTGCCGGGATTGCGATCGGCCGGGGAAATAGTGATCAATTCGTTGAGCGGCTGTTTGGCGCCCAGCACGACCAAAGCGGTCATCAATTTCGTGATCGACGCGATCGGCTGCACCGTGCCCGGCCGCTTCGAATAGAGCACCGCCGAGTTCTCGGTATCGACGACCAACGCCGAGTTAGACCGTAACCGCGGGTCCCGCACCGGCTTGGCGATCGCATGCGCCGAGATCACCGCGGCCATCAGGCCGGCCGCGAGAAGCTTCGCGCCACACTGCAATCGATTGGTCATGCCCATTGATCTCTCGTTTTGCAACTTAATCCGCCGCAGCAAACCATAGTTCGTCCGGACCATACCGTGAACCACCCTGAACTTTACAGATTGCGCAGCCGGTGGCAATAGCTTTGCGGCGAATTCGCCGATTTTTCTCAGGCGTTCGCCGGAGCGGGCGGTACGCGCCGCAGCTCCTTGTCGCGGTACATCGCGTGTTCGGCACTGCTCTGCAACTCCCGCAGGTCGCGCGCATCCCGCGGATAATTGGCGACGCCGATGCTGACACTGCAGCGGATCATCCGGGAACGCAGATCGAGCGTCGTCTTGTAGACGTTGTTGCGCACTCGCTTGACGACGGCATCCGCAACCTCCGGCGTCGCACCCGGCAGCAACACGGCGAACTCGTCGCCGCCGAAACGAGCGGCGCGGTCGGTTTCGCGAATGCTCCGCTGCAGGCATTGCGCAACCAGCGTGATCGCGCTGTTGCCGGCTTCGTGGCCGAAATCGTCGTTTACCCGGCCGAGATGGTCCATGTCGATCAACAACAGCGCATAGGAGCGATGGTGCCGCTCGCTGTCGGCATGTTCGCGCCGCCAGAACTCATCGAACGAACGCAGATTCAGCAGTCCGGTCAACGGATCGTTGTGGGCGAGATGCTCGATGCGCTGACGCGCCTCGGTCACGTCGGCGGCGAGCGTCGAGGTCAGAAATGCCACCAGCAGCATCGGCGCCAGTTGACCGACGGCGCGGCTCGCGTAGACGAGCGACAGCACGTCGACATGCGTCGTCGCCGCGGACAGCAGCACGTGGCAGGCGCAAATCACCGCCATTTGCAGCAACGTGACGACGCGGCCGAGCGTCAGGGCGCTCAAGATCAGGGGCAGCAGGTACAGGTTCTGCAGCGCACTCTGGCCCTTGCCGGTGAGCCACAGCACCGCTGTGACGAAAGCCACCATCGACCACGACTCGACCATGAGCTTGAGGCGCGGCCGGCCACGCAGGAAGCGCGACGAACGAAACACGATGATCGCGGCCGCGAACGCCGTCAATAATGCGCCGGCGGGCCACAACTGCGTAACAAACGATTTTGACCAAACGAGGACCAAGGCGGCCAGCGCCCAACATAAAATCTCGATGGATCTCGCGCTACGCAACAGATTGCTAAGAATGGCCTGCGGCCGCCGACAGCGCCGGCCGGGCACGGAAAGTCGGCGCCCGCAGCTCCCGCAAAGCGCGCTGTATTGCCACATCTTGGGGCACTGCGGCGGCGTCAGCCGGCGGTTGTATCGGCGGCGCAGCGGGATCGCCCTTCAGCTCGATGTCCGGTGCGATCCCCGTATGATTGATCGAAACACCGGACGGCGTGTAGTACAGCGATGTCGTCAGCTTCAGGGCGCTGTCGCCGGACAAGGCCATGACAGTTTGCACCGACCCTTTGCCGAACGTCCGGCGCCCCATCAGCGTCGCGCGACGGTGATCCTTGAGCGCTCCCGCGACGATCTCGGCGGCGGAGGCCGAACCACCGTCGATCAGGACGACGATCGGTGCGCCGTTGAGAGCATCGCCCGGCGTGGCGTCCATTTCAAAATTCGCATCCGGCGTACGGCCCTTGGCGGTCACGATGACGCCGGTGCTGAGGAACTCGTCGGCGACCGCGACGGCTGCCTCGAGTACGCCGCCTGGATTGTCGCGCAAATCCAGGACCAGACCCTTTAATGGCGCGCCATTGCGCTTGCGCAATGCGCGCAGCGCCGCTTGCAGCTGATCGCCGGTCGTATCGCTGAACTCGGCAATGCGCACATATCCATAGTTGGGCGACGGTAAATCCGCCCGTACGCTGTGCAGCTGCACTTGCCGCCGCTCGACGATGAATTCCCGGGGCTTGTCGCTGCCCTCGCGCAATACGCCGATGCTAACCGACGTGCCGACCTTGCCGCGCAGACGCCCAATCGTCTTCTGCAGAATCGCCGAATTGACCGGCACGCCGTCGATCGAGACGATCACGTCGCCCGCGCGGATACCGGCCGCCGCCGCCGGCGACCCGTCGAACGACACGACCACCACCACTTGGCCGTCCGCGGCCGACACCTCGAGCCCTACCCCCGAGTACTCGCCCGAACTGTTGATCTTGATCTCGTCGTATTCCGCGCCGTCCAAATATTCGGAATACGGGTCCAGCGAGGCGACCATGCCGCGAATGGCGGCCTGCAGCAGTCGGTGGTCGTCGACGCGATGCACGTAATCCTCTTTTATTCTCTCGAGCACTTCCGCGAGCATCCGGGCGTCCTGCCAAGGCAGGTCGCTGCCAGGTACGGAAGTCGGCGCCGGCGTTTTGTCGGCCCACACGCCGTGCGCGAGTCCGAGAGACAGGCCGATCGCGATGCCGATCGCCAGAACGACGATATTACGGGTTTTCGACTGCAT
>JAYTQR010000213.1:0-2388 GCA_043746615.1 Gammaproteobacteria bacterium
TTGCGAATGCGATCGTCGCTGAGGCCGGTCCACTGGCGGATCGTGAACGTGCGCGCTTCGTGGCGGATAAGGCGCAGCGCCAAATCGAGGCGCAAGCGATCCCGCGTGTAACGATCGTCCGACACCCGCATGGCCGACTCCTGCTGTGTGCAATTCACCGAGTTTACGCGGTAAAAAGAATTTGACAGAAATTAATCACAAAGTTAGCGTGTTTGCCAAGAAGTTGCCCGCGCGTTTCGCGACGTGTTTACGGCGAAATGCGCGGCGGCCGATGCCGAGAACTCGCACGCACAGCAGCAAAGCGGCAAGGGAGAAGGTCATGCAGAAAGCGGTGGAGAATCGTTGGGCGCGGGAAGCGCCGATTTCGGCGGGACTCGTGCGATCGCTGCGCGAGCTGAATCATCGGTTTCTGGATTTAGCCGCGACGCCTGGCGGCGCGATGCACGGTCGGTCGGGCGACGGACCGCCGGCCGACCTTGCCGCGGCCGTGGCGGCCTTGTCGGCCGCGCAGAAGGCGGCTGCCGCGAATTGCCCGTACGCCCTGTTCGACCTGCAATTTCATGACGACCGTTACTGGCAACAGCGTCTGCAGAGCGGACAGGCTTGGCGCATCGCCGACGCAGCTCTGGCCGGTGCGCCGGCCGCGGACTTCGCCCAATTGGCGCTGTTTTATGCCTGGCACGTCGCATCGACCGCGCCGCTCACTGCGCAGCTGCTGCTCGGCATGCACGAGCGGACGGCGCTCGCGCTCGGTGTGGTCACGGTAGACCGGCTGCCGGGGCTCGCCGCGACGGAGGCTGCCCATCTAACCGCGCGCTGGCGATATTGCGATGCGTATTGGCGGGCCCTGGTGGGGGCGGCGGCCGGCGTGGATTCCGCCGGCTTGCGGCGCGTTCAGCTCTACGGCCTGCAACTCGCGGCGGCAACGCAGTTGCCGGGCCGTTCAATCTGAACCGAAAAGTGGCAGCCATGCGTTTCGGACCGTGCCGGCGGAACGCGGCGTGCGGGCCGCGACGCTTAGAGCCATTGCGGCGGGAGCCTCGCGCGGTTTAGGCTACGCGGCTCTTATGCATGCCCTCGTCCTACGCCAACTCACGAAGACCTACAAGAACGGGATCAAAGCACTGAAAGGCATCGACCTCGCGGTCGAGGAGGGAGATTTCTTCGCCCTGCTCGGCCCGAACGGCGCCGGCAAGACGACCGCGATCGGCATCGTCACCTCGCTGGTCAACAAGACCAGCGGCATCGTCGAGGTATTCGGCCACGGCATCGATCACGAGCTCGAAGCGGCGAAGTCGTGCATTGGCATCGTGCCGCAGGAAATCAACTTCAATCAATTCGAAACGGTTTTCACGATCGTCGTCAATCAGGCCGGCTTCTACGGCATCGCCAGGCCGCTCGCGAAGCAACGCGCGCAACAGTATTTGAAGCAGCTGCAATTGTGGGATCGGCGCAATTCGATCGCCCGCGCCCTGTCCGGCGGCATGAAACGCCGCCTGATGATCGCGCGCGCTTTGATGCACGAGCCGCGCCTGCTGATTCTCGATGAGCCGACCGCCGGCGTCGACATCGAGGTCCGCCGTTCCATGTGGGAATTCTTGCGTAAAATCAACGACGAAGGTACGACGATCATCCTGACTACTCACTATTTGGAAGAGGCGGAAAATCTCTGCCGCAATGTCGCGATCATCGACGACGGCCAAATCATCGAGCGCGACACGATGGCGAACGTGCTGCGCAAACTGCATTCTGAAACCTTCGTGTTCAATTTGCGCGAGGCGCGCGCTGCATCGCCGCAGCTGCACGGCTATCATGCAACGCTGTGCGACGATCATACGCTGGAGATAGAAGTCTCCCGCGGCCAGAGCTTGAACGACATATTCGCGCAATTGAGCCGCCAGGGAATCGAGGTCGCGAGCATGCGCAACAAGGTCAATCGGCTCGAGGAATTGTTCATCCGCCTGGTCGACGCCGGCGCCAAGGCGAAGGCGGCGGCCGGTGGCGCCGCGTGAGCACCGCGATGGTGCGCGCGCGCCGCGAATGGATCGGCTTCAAGACGATCGTCATCCGTGAATTCGGCCGTATCGTGCGCATCTGGGGACAGACGATCCTCCCGTCGGCGGTCACGGCAACCTTGTATTTCGTCATCTTCGGCAGTCTGATCGGCCGGCGTGTCGGTCAGGTCGGCGGCTACAACTACATGCAGTTCATCGCTCCGGGGCTGATCATGATGACTGTGATCACGAATTCCTACGGCAACGTCGTTTCCTCGTTCTTCGGCGCAAAATTCGGCAAGCACGTCGAGGAACTGCTGGTTTCGCCGTTGCCGAATTGGCTGATCGTCGCCGGCTACGTCATGGGCGGCATTTTGCGCGGATTTCTGGTCGG
>JAYTQR010000214.1:0-3328 GCA_043746615.1 Gammaproteobacteria bacterium
GCCGTCGATCAAGACCTTCGGCGTTCTCGGCTTTCTGCGTTCCAGCGAGTGGAATCCGGTTGCGCAGCATTTCGGCGCATTCCCGTTCATCGTCGGCACTCTGGTCAGCTCGGCGATCGCCATGGTGCTGGCGGTGCCCGTCAGTTTCGGCGTCGCCGTGTTCATCTCGGAGCTGGCGCCGCGCTGGATCAAACAGCCGGTGTCGGCCGCTGTGGAAATGCTTGCCGCCATACCGAGCATCGTTTACGGTCTGTGGGGACTGCTGGTCTTCGCCCCGGTGTTCGCCAACATCGAGCCGTGGATCGACGAGCATATCGGCGCGATTCCGGGGATCGGCGTGCTCTTCCGGGGGCCGCCGATGGGCATCGGCATGCTGACCGCCGGCATCGTGCTTGCGATCATGGTCTTGCCGTACATCACGGCGATCATGCGCGACGTATTCGTGGCGACACCGGCGAGACTCAAGGAATCGGCGTATGCGATGGGCTCGACGACGTGGGAAGTGGCGCGGTTCATCATCCTCCCGTACACCCGCTCGGCCGTCACCGGCGGGATCTTTCTCGGCTTGGGCCGCGCGCTCGGGGAAACGATGGCGGTGACGTTCGTCATCGGCAACAGCAACAACTTGTCGGCGAGCCTGTTGATGCCGGGCGCGTCGATCCCGTCGATCATCGCCAACGAGTTCACCGAGGCGACGAGCAAACTCTACATCTCGTCGCTGATCTACCTGGGGCTCATCCTGCTGGTCATCACGCTGGTGGTGCAATTTCTCGCTCTATTACTGCTGCGTAGCTTGAATCGCGACGCGCGGCGAACGCCATGATCTCGCTGCAGGCGAAACGCCGAGCCACTAATATCGTCGCCTCGGCGCTGATGTTTGCGGCGACGTTCATCGGCCTGTTCTTTTTGGCGTGGATCCTGTGGACGACGCTGCGGCTGGGCATTTCGGCGCTGCATTGGGACCTGTTCCTGAAGGACACGCCGGTGCCGGGCGACGGCGGCTACGGATTGCGCAATGCGTTCGTCGGCAGCCTGATACTGATGGGCATTGCACTGTTGATCGGCGTGCCGGTCGGCATCATGGCCGGCACCTGGTTGGCCGAGTACGGGGGCCGCAGCCGCAGGGCCAATGCCGTGCGCTTCGTCAACGACATCATGCTGAGCGCGCCGTCGATCGAGATCGGTTTGTTCACCTACGCGATCATGGTCGACCCGATGGGGCATTTCTCGGCGATCTCCGGCAGCGTGGCGCTGTCGATTCTGATGATCCCGATCATCGTGCGTACCACCGATGAAATGCTGAAGCTGGTCGGCGGCGAAATGCGCGAGGCGGCGATCGCGCTCGGCGCGCCGATGTCGACCGTGATCACGAAAGTCACCTGGAAGGCGGCGCGCGCCGGGATACTGACCGGTGTCCTGATTGCGCTCGCGCGCATAAGCGGCGAAACTGCGCCGATGCTGTTCACCGCACTGAACAACCAGTACTTCAGCACCGATTTGCTGCATCCGATCGCCAACCTGCCGATCGTGATTTTCCAGTTCGCGTTGAGCCCTTACGCGAATTGGCAGCAGATGGCCTGGGCGGGGGCCTTCGTCGCGATCGTCTTCATCCTCGTCATCAGCGTCTTGGCGCGCATGGTCCTGCAGCGCGCCGTCCATGTACCATGAGCCAATCGAATGTCCTGAAACCGCCACGGAGCGCGGAAATGCCAGCAACTTCCGCGCCCTCCGCCGGCCCCAAGCCGACGGCTCCGGAACAGAAACTGGAGTCGCCCGCCGCCAAAATCGTCGTGCGCAATCTGAATTTCTACTACGGCAAGAACAAGGCGCTGAACAACGTATCGGTGGAAATTCCGGAGCAGCGCGTCACCGCGTTCATCGGGCCTTCCGGCTGCGGCAAGTCGACGCTGCTGCGCACGTTCAACCGCATGTTCGAGCTGTACCACGACCAGCGCGCCGAGGGCGAGGTCGTCATGGACGGGGAGAACATTCTGCATTCGAACAAAAATATCGCGCTGATCCGCTCGAAGATCGGCATGGTGTTCCAGAAGCCGACGCCGTTCCCGATGTCGATCTACGATAATATCGCCTTCGGCATCCGTTTGTATGAAAGGCTGTCGCGCTCGGAGATGGATACGCGTGTCGAGGGCTGCCTGCGCCAGGCGGCATTGTGGGACGAAGTCAAGGACCAGCTCGATCAGTCGGGCACCTCTTTATCCGGGGGCCAGCAACAGCGTCTGTGCATCGCCCGCACGATCGCGGTCAAGCCCCAAGTGCTGCTGCTCGACGAGCCCTGCTCGGCGCTCGATCCGATCTCGACCGCGAAGGTCGAGGAAATGATCTATCAGCTCAAGGGCGAATACACGGTCGTCATCGTCACGCACAACATGCAGCAGGCCGCGCGCGCGTCCGATTACACGGCCTTCATGTACATGGGCGAGCTCGTGGAGTTCGGCCTGACGCACAAGATTTTCACGGCGCCGCGCGAGTCGCGGACCGAGGACTACATCACCGGCCGGTTCGGCTGACGGCGCGGCGTGCACCGCGGCGCCGCAGCGCCCTAGTCGTTGTTGCGCAGCAGCTCGTTCAGCGAGGTCTTGGCCCGGGTCTGCGCGTCGACGCGCTTGACGATGACGGCGCAGTAAAGGCTGTACTTGCCGTCGGGCGACGGCATCGAACCCGGCACGACGACGGCGCCGGCGGGCACTCGTCCATGGAGAATCTCGCCGCTCTGGCGATCGTAAATGCGGGTGCTCTGGCCTATATAGACGCCCATCGAAATCACGGCGCCGGCTTCGACGATGACCCCTTCGACGATTTCGGAACGTGCGCCTATGAAGCAATCGTCCTCGATGATCGTCGGACTCGCCTGCAGCGGTTCGAGCACGCCGCCGATGCCGACGCCGCCGGACAAATGCACGTTCTTGCCGATTTGCGCGCAGGAGCCGACGGTCGCCCAGGTATCGACCATCGCGCCGCGATCCACGTAGGCGCCGATGTTCACGTAGCTCGGCATCAAGACGACGTTCTCCCCGATGAACGCGCCGCGCCGCACGGTGGCGGGCGGCACGACGCGCACGCCGGCGGCGGCGAACTGCGCGGCGTTCCAGCCGCTGAATTTAAGCGGCACTTTGTCGTAAAAATTCAGCGCGGCGACCGGCACGCTGGAGTTTTCCGTGATCCGGAACGACAGTAGCACGGCTTTTTTCAGCCACTCGTTGACATGCCAGGCGCCGTCGCGCTTTTCGGCGACGCGGACAGCGCCGCGATCCAGCAATTCCATCGTCGCGCTCACGGCCGAGCGCAGGTCGGGCGGCGCCGAGTGCGG
>JAYTQR010000215.1:0-2097 GCA_043746615.1 Gammaproteobacteria bacterium
AGCGTGTCGATTGCGCCGCGTGTGCACGGATCGAGGCAACGAAGGTCTCGCCGTAGCGCTCGAGTTTCGCCTGTCCGACGCCAGGGATGGCCGCGAACTCGGCGAGGCTCGCCGGCCGGCGCTCCACCATCGCGCGCAACGCCGCGTCGTGAAAGATGACGTATGGCGGCATCCTGCTCTCGTCGGCGAGGCGCTTGCGCAACGCACGCAAGCGCTCGAACAGGCCCGCGTCGGGCGCTGGATTTGCCGCAGACGACGGCATCGCTGCGCCGGCGCTCACGTCGGCCGCGCCGCGCTTGCCGCGCCGCGCCGGCTTTGGGTCGAGCGCCACGTACACGCCGCGTTCGCCGCGCAGCACCTCCCAGCTGTGCGCGTTCAGCATCAACACGGCAAAGCCGTCCTGCGCGGCATCGACGAGTCCCTGATGAGCGAGCGCGCGGGCGAGCGTGCGCCAATCGTGCACGCTGCGGTGCTTGCCAATGCCGTAGACGCTGAGCTCGGCATGGCCCTGCGCCGCTATGCGCGCGGAGCGCGCGCCGCGCAGGATCTCGATCAAATACGCGGCGCCGAACCGTTGGCCACGCTGCGCGAGGCGGGCGATGCAAGAAAGGAATTGACGCGCCTCGACGCCCCAGTCTTCCTGCGTCCGTTGTTCGAGGCAGTTGTCGCAGGCCCCGCAAGTTCCAGCGCAGTCCTCGCCGAAATAGCGCAGCTGAATCGCGCGCCGACAGGCGGAAGACTCGGCGTAATCGAGCACTTGACGCAGTTGCTGGCGGCTCAGGCGCTGCTCGGCCGCGAGCGGCTCGCCGCTCTCGGGATCGACTTTTTGTCGAATCAGGAACTCCGCCGTGCGGATGTCGGCGGCGCCGAGGTATAGCGTGCAGATCGCCGGATCGCCATCGCGACCGGCGCGCCCGGATTCCTGGTAATAACCCTCGAGCGTCCTCGGCAAATCGTAGTGCACGACGCGGCGCACGTCGGGCTTGTTGATGCCCATGCCGAAGGCAGTCGTTGCGACGATGACCTGAACGTCGTCGCAGATGAAGGCGTCTTGGTTGTCGCGCCGCGTCGCCGCATCGAGGCCCGCGTGATAGGGCCGCGCGCGTATGCCGTCGACTTGCAGCCGCAGCGCGAGCTCGTCGACGCGTCGGCGCGAAAGGCAGTAGACGATCGCAGCGCCGCCCGCCGCGCGCAATTGCGCCGACAACTCTGCATACGCGTGCTTGGTCTTCGCGCGCACGCGGTACTGCAGATTCGGCCGATTGAAGCTCGTCAAGTGCAGCGCGGGATCGCGCAACGCCAGTTGCGCGACGATGTCGCTGCGTACCCGCGGCGTCGCGGTCGCCGTGAACGCGAGCATCGGTACCGCCGGATAGCGCCGCCGCAACACGGCGAGCTGGCGGTAATCCGGACGGAAATCGTGTCCCCACTCCGATACGCAATGCGCCTCGTCAATGACGAACGCATCGATCGCACCGCGTGCGGCGAGCCGATGCGCGACCTCCTCGAGGAACGCGGGCGCCAGCAAGCGTTCCGGCGCGAGGTACAGCAGCTTGAACTCGCCACGCATCAGGGCGGCCGTGCGCTGCGCAGCCTCGGCCGGTTCGAGGCTGGAATTGATGAAGGTCGCGGCAATGCCGTTGTCCCGCAGCAGCCGCACCTGGTCCTGCATCAGTGCGATCAGCGGCGAGACGACGACGGTAATCCCTGGCCGCAGCAGCGCCGGCAGTTGAAAACACAAGGATTTGCCGCCGCCGGTCGGCATCAGCGCGAGCAGGTCGCGACCCGCCAGCGCGTCGCGGACGACCGCTTCCTGACCCGGACGAAATTGCTCGAAGCCGAAAATCCGTTTGAGCGCCGCGGTCAGATCGGTCGTCATCGCACGCATTCTAGCGCCGCGGTGCTGTCAATACCTCGAGGAAAAAGGCGAGCGATGGACTCATGCTGCGGCCCCGCGCACATTGCCAATGCAGCGGGCGCTGGATCGTCAAGTCTTGAAGCTTGATCACGCCGAGCAGGCCGGCTTGCAGTTCCAATTGAATGACCAAGCGCGAGACGATCGCGAGGCCAAGGCCGGCCACTACCACGTTCTTGATC
>JAYTQR010000216.1:0-8235 GCA_043746615.1 Gammaproteobacteria bacterium
GTCTCGAGCTCGAATTTTAGATCTCGATAAGACTTGAAGCGCTCGCGTACGAGGCGGCGCCGCTCGGCGTCGGCATCGACGATTTCGGCGATCCGCGCATAACGCTGCGGCAGCGGCGGCATGCGGTTGCTGAGGTTTATCAGCAAATCAGCGGCCGCGCCGCCGTCGGCCGTCGCGGTCAACTGCACCGGCGCAGCCGAATCAGCCGAGTCCGCGTCCCGGTAGATGGCGTGCGGCACGAAGGAGCGCTCGCTGAACGTCCACAGCAAGTCGTCGAGCCCTTGCGCGTCCGCGTCCGAGCCGGCGAGGACGACGACGCGCAGGTTTCTCAAGTACGCTTTTTCGGTCAAGCGGCAGGCGAACAGCCGGCGCTCGCCCGGCGCCGCACTTTGCAATACGTAGAAATCGACCCGCCCGGCCATCAGGCCTGCACGCGCCGCATCAAAAAGTCGACCAGCATCGGCACCGGTCGGCCCGTGCTACCTTTTTGCGCACCGCTCAGCCAAGCGGTGCCCGCGATGTCGAGATGCGCCCAGCGCAAGTCCTTGGTGAACTTCCACAGGAACGAGGCGGCGGTGCACGCGCCGCCCTCGCGGCCGCCGATGTTGGCGATGTCGGCGAAATTGCTCTTCAGTTGGTCGGCATATTCGTCGCCGATCGGCATGCGCCATGCGCGGTCGTCGGCGCGCAAACCGGCCGCCTCGAGCTCGTCGGCCAGCGCCTCGTTGTTGCTCATTAAACCGCTGAAATGATTGCCGAGCGCGATGATGCACGTGCCGGTCAATGTGGCCACGTCGACGACGGCGGCCGGCTTGAAACGGCGGCTGTAGGTGATGGCGTCGCACAGGATCAGTCGGCCCTCGGCATCGGTATTCAATATTTCGACGGTCTGGCCGGACATCGTCGTGACGATATCAGCGGGCTTCACCGCCGCGCCGCTCGGCATGTTTTCGCAGGTTGCGACGATGACGACCAGGTTGATCGGCAGTTCCAGCTCGACGACCGCGCGCAGAGCGCCGAGCACGGTGGCCGCGCCGCACATGTCGAACTTCATTTCATCCATCGCCGGCGGATCCTTCAGCGAAATACCGCCGCTGTCGAACGTGATGCCCTTGCCGATCAGGCAGACCGGTGCCACGGACCGCTGCGCGCCGCGGTATTCACAGACGATCAAGCGCGGCGGCTGCACCGAGCCGCGGGCGACGGCGAGGAACGCCCCCATCTTCAGCGCCTTGATCTCGCGTGGACCGAGTACCTTGACCTTGACGTTGCGCCATTGTTTGCCGAGCGCGCGCGCGCGCGCGCCGAGATAGGTCGGCGTGCAGATGTTCGGAGGCAAATTCGCCAAGTCGCGTGCGAACGCGGCGCCGCCGCCGATAGCCGCGCCGGTGGCCAACCCGCGTCCGGCCGATTTGGCCGATTTGGCGTCCGCCACCGCCACGTGGACGGCGCGCAACCGCGCCGGCTTCGGCTTGGTCCCGCTCTTCAAATCGGGAATCCGGTAGGTCTGTGCGCAGACGATCTCGGCGACGATGCGCGCGCGCGAGTCCGCGTCGAGTTCGAATTCGCCATCCGGAGCGAGGTAGAGAATCGCATCGGTCGCGCCGGTTTTCAGCAGCGCCTGTGCGGCCGCCTGCACGGCCTTGCGGTATTGCATGCGGCCGAATTTGCTGCGCGCACCCAAGCCGACGACCAAGACGCGTGCGCTGCGCGCACCCGCGGGACGCGCCAGCAGCAGCGTATCGCCCAACTTGCCGGCGAAATCCCGGTCAGAGTGCAGTTTGCGCAGCAAACCGCCGGTTTGCGTGTCGATGCGCTGGGCGGCATCGCCAAGATGCCCGTTCTCGTACATGCCGATGACCGCACACGCGGCGCGGCGCCGCGCCTGTGGATCGACGATCGCTTTGAATTCCATGACCATCCCTCTATACCCGCGTTGCGGCGACGTTTAATTGAGGCAAATAGTTTACTCGATAATCAGGAAGGCACTAAGCTCGGCGTCATGCAGTGGAAGATCCAACGGTACGTGCTGCGTGAAGTCGCGCAGACTTGGCTTGCGGTCACCGGCGTCTTGGTGGCGATCTTGCTCGCGAACCAGTTATCGAGGGTTTTAGGGCAGGCGGCGGCTAATCACTACGGGCGGCATGTGGTCTTCGATCTGATCGCGCTCGGCGCGATCCTAAACCTCTCGGTCGTGGTTCCCGTCGGTCTGCTGCTGTCGATCGTGCTCTCGCTCGGCAGGCTGTATCACGACAGCGAGATGGCCGCGTTGCAGGCGTGCGGCTTCGGCCCTACACGCCTGCTCGGGCCGCTGTTCGCGTTTTCCGCGATCATCGCGCTCGGTCTCGGCTGGCTGACGTTCTTTCAGGTGCCGCAGGCCGACCACGAGGCGCAGTTGCTGCGCCAAGCGGCGCTGAAGGAGGCGCAATTCGGTCAGCTGGATGCCGGTCGATTTCGCTCATTTTCCGGAGGCGATGCCGTGTTTTACGCCGAACGCGTCGACCCCGGCGGCGTCCTGCACGATGTGTTCGTGCAGCGCCAGGCCAGCGGGCGCATGGAGGTGGCCGTGGCTGAATCGGCGACGTATTCGCCGCCCGGCGCCGACGGCTTGCGCGTGATCACGCTGTACAACGGCCGCCGCTACGAGGGCATGCCGGGCAGACGCGATTTCCGCATCATCAAATTCCGCGAGCACGGCATTCCGATCGCTACGCCGAGCGCATTGCGGCCGATACGGGATCCGGACACGAAGCCGACCCGCCTGCTGCTCGGATCCTTCGCCCCGTCGGACATCGCGCAGCTGCAATTCAGGAGCTCCGCGCCGATCATGGTGATGCTGTTGACGCTGATCGCCGTGCCGTTGAGCCGTTTGCGTCCACGCCAAGGGCGCTACGTGCGCGTCGGCGCCGCGATCTTGGTGTTCTTCCTGTACTCAAATATGTTGTCAGCGGCCAAAGTCTGGCTCGAACGGGGTTCGCTGTCGCCGCTGATCGGCGTTTGGTGGGTGCATTTGCTGGCGCTGTGTTTGGGACTGTACCTGCTGAATCGCGAATCGCCGGCCGCGTTTCGGCTGCGCGCGCGCGCGAGGTCCGCGTGAATACGCTAGATCGCTATCTGTACCGCACGATCATGCAGTACACGCTGATGGCGATGCTGGTGCTGTTGACGCTCGGCGGTCTGTTTCTGTTCATCAGTGAACAAAGCGATATCGGCGTCGGCAGCTACGGCGCCGGGGACGCGTTCCTGTACACGCTGCTGAACTTGCCGCAACAGGCATTCGAACTGTTGCCGATTGGCGCGATGATCGGTGCGCTGACGGGCTTGGGCAATTTGGCCGCCGCCAGCGAACTGGTTGTGACGCGTGCCTCCGGTGTGTCGGTTTGGCGCGTCGCCTGGCCGGTTGGACTCGCGGGCATCACGCTCGCCCTGGTCATGTACGGCATCGGCGAATTCGTTGCGCCGCCGCTAGCGCAGTTCGCGAAGACGGAAAAGACCTCAAGCAAGATGACGGACGTCAGCTTCGCGGGCCAAGGCAGCGCGTGGATCAAGGAGGGGAATCTGATCCTGCGCCTGCGCACGGGCGAGGTCGGCCAGGCATTCGGCGGCGCCGCCTTGTTCGAGTTGGACGGCGCGTCGCGGTTGCAGTCGATTCAAACGGCCGAGCGCGTGTCGGTCGCCGATCCCGGCCGTTGGCTGCTGCAGAACGTCGCGACGTCGCGTTTCGGCGCGGGCCACATCGACGGTGGTCTGGTGCGTCAAGCGACGATCCGTTCGACCATCAATCCCGATTTCCTCGGGCTTGCCGCCACCGACCCGGATTTGCTGACGCTGCGCGGCCTCGCCGGATACTTAGCGCATCTACAGCGCAATCATTTGGAGACCGCGCCGTATGAAATCAGCTTCTGGTCGCGGATCGCGCGGATTTTCGCCGTCGTGATCGTGACCTTGATGGCGCTGCCGTTCGTTTTCGGGCCGTTGCGCACGAGCGGAGCCGGCACGCGCACGGTGATCGGGGTGCTGTTGGGGGTCGTATTCTTCCTGATCACGCGCACGGTCGAAAACGGCGGTGAGCTTTTCGGCCTCAACCCGCTGCTGATCGGTTGGCTGCCGACAGCCGTGATCGGCTGCGCGACGATGGTCGCGATTTCACGGACGCGCTAAGTAGAGAATCCGCGTCTTGGACAGGCGGTCGTGCACGGCCAACCGCTCACGGTCGAGATAGAGCCACAGTACGCCGAGCGCCGCGGGCGCCCATGCCGCGGCCGCCCAGCCGAATCGCAGCATCGCAGCGCTGAACCGCAGCGGCTTGCCAGCCTCGTCGACCGCATGCAGACGCCAGGCACGCATGCCGAGCGTCTGGCCGCCATAAGTCCAATTGCAGACGAAGTACGCGGCGACGACGACGACGAGTCCGGCGCGATACAGATACACCCAAGCACCGACGGTCTCCCGCAGCAGCGCGATACCGTGCGTGAAGATCATGCACAGCGCCGTGAAGAGTATCAGCAGCGCGCCGATCAGGAAACTATCGTAGAGCAACGCCGCGAAGCGGCGTCCGAATCCCGCGCTCGTGCCGCTACGGGGCGCCTCGCCGCCGCCCGTCATCGTCGGCCGCGCTTCATTGGCGTCCGCTTTTCTTGTCGAAAAGGGTCTTGTTGTCCTTGAGGATGCGCCGTACTTCCGGCAGTGGCGGCCGGTCGGCCATGCGTGCGATCAGCTCGGGCAGTTCGTACCACTTGCGGCCCCATTGCACGAGTCGTTCGGCATCGGCGAGCACCAGCGCCCGTGCGGCGGCGGATGCTGTCGCCGGTGCGGAAGCCGGTGCGGTCGTCTTTGCCGGCGCTTTGCCGCGCGATTTACCGGCGACCGCCGGCGCCTTGCGTTCGCTGCGCTCGCGCGGTTCGGCGCCGGCCGGGGGTGACGACGATGACGGCGGTGATGGCTGTGATGGTGGTGATGCCGGCGGTGGCGTGCGCGGTTGCGGGGCGAGGAATTGCGGCATTTCGCGCGTCACGGTGGCATCGGCGGCCGGCTCGATCAGCCGCGCGCGCTGCACGGTCGTCGCCAGTTCGGGCGCGTCCAGCGGCGCCGCCGGCAAAACCGGTTGGCCGTCCGGCTCGGCGAGCGGAATGAAACGCTCGATGTGCTGCGAGCCGACGAGGTTGGCCAGAAAGATCGTCAGCTCGAGTGTATCCGCGAATCGGGCGTCCCCCATACCGATGCGCTCTTCGATCTGCGCTTTCAGTGCGAGGGTCTTTTGCTTCGCCAGTTCGATGACCCAGCGGCTCGGCCGCTGATGTGGCACCCACTGCTGCATCTTCCAGTAGCTGTCGTCGTCCAGCGACGAATAATTCAAGTGCAGTTCGAGGCTGCTGAGCCATTTGTCCGTTAGCTCTAGCAGTCGTTTATCGGCGGGTGTGGCCATGTCTTTGCAGCTCCAGCACGCACCCTAAACGAACCGCTGCCGGATGGCTAGCGGGGCGCGGGGCGCGAGGCGCGAGGCGTGAGGCGTGAGGCGCGAGGCGCGATGCGCGCCCGGGAGGCCGGGTAGCGCGCTAAACTGCGATCCATGTGCGGAATCGTCGGCATCATTGGACCGGAGGCGAACCTCGAGGCGGCAGAGGCCATGGCGCAGCGGCTGCGGCATCGGGGACCGGACGGCGAGGGTGCCTGGGGCAAACCCGGCGTCGTGTTGGCGCACCGCCGGTTGGCGATTCTGGATCTGACCGACGCCGGCCGCCAGCCGATGCTGTGGGGCGCGCACGTCTTGACCTACAATGGCGAGCTGTACAACCACGAGG
The DNA here is from genome assembly GCA_043746615.1 of Gammaproteobacteria bacterium. GTDB lineage: Bacteria > Pseudomonadota > Gammaproteobacteria > Steroidobacterales > Steroidobacteraceae > Bog-1198. The sequence continues at coordinate 5,802 of JAYTQR010000216.1, forward strand.
CGCTGCGCGCGACGCTTCCCGGTCCGTGGCGTTCGAGCGGCGACACCGAGGTCTTGCTGCGGTTGCTCGCGCAGCGCGGCGCGGCTGCGTTGCCGCAGCTGGCCGGCATGTTCGCGTTCGGGCTGTGGGACGACGATCGTCGCCGCCTGTTGCTCGCCCGCGACCGTCTCGGCATCAAGCCCTTGTACTATCGATTGCTCGCGCAGGGCATCGCATTCGCCTCGGAGCTGAAGGCGCTACTGCTGTTGGGCACGCCGGCGATCGATCGCAGCGCGGTGCGCGATTTTCTGTTTCACGGGTATATTCCGGCGCCGAAGACGATCTACCAGGGCATCGCGAAACTGCCCGCTGGGCACACGCTGGCGTGGCAGGATGGGCGCGTGTCGATAGAGCGCTGGTGGGAGCCCTCCGCGGAAATTCGGGTGCGCACGCCGGAGCAGACCGTGGCATTGCTCGACGGCCTGTTGCGCGAGGTCGTGCCCGCGCAGACGGTGTCGGACGTGCCGGTCGGCGTGTTCTTGAGCGGCGGTATCGATTCGGCGCTGACCGCCTATTATCTCGAGCGTCCAAGCACCTACACGCTGGGTTTCGAGGAGCGCGGGCGCTCCGAGGCGGACGCCGCGCGCAGCGTCGCCGGCCATTTGCACACCGAACACACGCAGATCACGGCGCGCGCCGCAGATTTCGAAGCCGCGCTCGATACGCTGGCCGGTCTGTTCGACGAACCGTTCGGCGACAGCGCCGCGTGGTCCAATTATTTGATCGCTCAGTTCGCGCGCCGCGACGTCACCGTGGCGTTGTCCGGCGAGGGCGGCGACGAGATCTTTTGCGGCTATCCGCGCTATTGGTCGCGCATCGGCGCGCGCGCCAATCACCTCACGAGGGCGCTCGCACGCTGGCTGCCGCCGCTGTCGCGTCTCGGTCACTCGATGCAGCGCCGCGCGTACGCCGGGCTGCCCGCGTTCGCCGCGGCCTTGGGCGGCCTGACGGCCGTGCAGGTCGATCGGCTGCTGTCGGCCGATTGGCGGCAGCGAGACTACGATTATCTGTGGTTTTACCGCCAGTTCTGGCGGCCCGACATGGCGCCGCTCGCACAGTTGCGCTGGCTGGATTTACACACGGATTTGGCGGAGGGTTTGTTGACGAAGGTCGACCGCACCAGCATGGCACATTCACTCGAAGTACGGCCGCCGCTGCTCGATCACCGCCTCGTCGAGTTCATGCTGTCGGTCGACCCGCTGCTGCTGGTCGATCCGGCGCGTCGCCGCGGCAAAGTATTGGTGCGCCGTTTGATGGAGCCGCGTTTGCCGGCCGGGCATTTGGATCGCGCCAAAAAGGGGTTCGGGCTACCGGCGCGGGCGTGGATCAAACGCCATCCACAAGTGCTCGCGCAGGCGGTCGAGCGTCTGCGGGAGCGCGGCGTGCTCCAGTGCGCGATCAGCAGCGAGTTCAGGCGGGCCTGGCAGATACTCGTCCTCGACCGCTGGTTCAGCGCCTTTGCGTGAGTCCATCGAGGCTCCGGCGCCGCGGCTGTTGTTCGTACCGGTCTCCGGAGCCTACGGCATGGGCGAATACGCACGCTCGCTGGCAATTGCGCACGCCGTCCATGCACGCTGGGGCGGCGCGGTGATCCATTTCGTTTTGAGCCGGCAGGCGCCGTATGCCGCCGACACGCCGTTTCCCAGCACCTTGCTCGACTCATCGCCGACGTTCCACGCCGCCGCGGTCGTCGCATTGATCACCGAATTTCGTCCGACCGTCGTGATATTCGATAACGCGGGGCGCACCGCGCAGCTGCGTGCCGCGCGGGCAGCCGGCGCCGCCGTCATCTACATCAGCGCGCGCCGGCGCCAACGCCGCAAGGCGTTCCGGCTGCGCTGGATGCGCTTGCTCGACGAACATTGGATCGCCTACCCGCAGCTTTTGTCCGGCCGGCCCGGATGGATCGAGCGTTGCAAGCTGCGGCTGCTGGGCCGGCCGTTGATGCGCTATCTCGACGTCGTTCTGCCGGCGCCGGATCCGCAGCGCCGCGCCGCGCTGTTGGCGCGTATCGGTGCCGCCGCGGGCGCTTATGCGCTGGTCGTGCCCGGCGGCGGTACCGGTCATCCGCGCGCGCGCGACGCGGTTGGCGTGTTCTACGACGCCGCGTGCACGCTCGCCGCAAGGGGGATTGCGGCCGTGTTCGTCGGACCTACGGGGGCGGCGGGCGCACAGCAAGCCGCGGCCGCGCCCGGCGCGGCGGCCCTGTGGAGCTACCCGTCCCTGCCGCAAGCCGATCTCGCCGAATTGCTGCGCGGCGCCCGGCTGGTCATCGTCAACGGTGGATCGACGCTGTTGCAGGGCATCGCCAGCGGCGCTGCCTGCATCGGCGTACCGATCGCCGCTGACCAGACGCAGCGCATTCGGCGCGCCACGCTGGCCGGGGTGGCTCGGG
>JAYTQR010000217.1:0-2633 GCA_043746615.1 Gammaproteobacteria bacterium
TGCGGTCCTGGCGTTTCCTTGTCAATCTTCGTGCAGAGCATCCAGCGCTCGCTTGGTATAGTGTGGCCCACCGATGAGCGGCGCTATTTTCAAATCCACGACCGTGGTCGGTCTGACCACGTTGCTGTCGCGCATCACCGGCTTGCTGCGCGATGTCGCGCAGGCGCAGCTGTTCGGCGGCGGCCCGGTCGCCGATGCGTTCCTGGTCGCCTACAAGATCCCGAATTTCCTGCGGCGCTTGTTCGCGGAGGGCGCCTTTTCCCAGTCCTTCGTCCCAGTGATTACCGAGTACAAGTTACGCGGCAGCCGCGAGGACGTCAAAGAACTGGTCAGCGGCGCGGCTGGTACGCTCGGGCTCGCGCTGTTTGCCGTTTCCGTCATCGCCGTGATCGGCGCGCCGATCATCATCTGGGCATTCGCGCCGGGTTTCAAGCAAGGCGGGCCGCGCCACGACATTTCTGTGCAGATGCTGCGGCTGACTTTTCCGTACCTGTTCTTCGTTTCGTTGACTGCACTCGGCAGCGGCGTGCTGAACAGCTACGGGCGCTTCGGCGCGCCGGCCTTTACGCAGGTGCTGATGAATCTCGTGATGATCGCCGCGGCCGTATGGATTGCACCGCATTTCGCCGAACCCGGCCTGGTGATGAGCGCCGCCGTATTCGTCAGCGGCGCGGTCCAAGTTGCGTTCCAAGTGCCGTTCATACTGCGCTTGCGGCTGCTCGGCTGGCCGCGCTGGCGCTGGGATCATCAGGGGGTACGGCGCGTCGCCAAATTGATGGGTCCAGGGATCCTCGGTTCGTCGATGGCGCAGGTGAGCTTGTTGCTGGACACGCAAATCGCGTCGTTTCTGGCCACGGGCAGCGTCACGTGGTTGTACTTCGCCGCGCGCCTGGTCGAGTTTCCGCAGGGCGTGTTCAGTGTCGCGCTTGCCACCGTCATTCTGCCGAGTTTGTCCGCGCATCACGCGGCCGCCGCGCCCGAGCGGCTGTCGGCGACGCTCGACTGGGCGCTGAAGCTCGTGCTGGTGCTGGTCATGCCGGCGGCGGTCGCATTGTTTTTCCTGTCGGGCCCGCTGATTGCGACGTTTTTCGGCCATGGACGATTCACCTCGCACGACGTCCGCATGAGTTCGTACGCGTTGATGGCCTTTTCCTTCGGCTTGCTCGGCTTCAGCTTCGTCAAGGTGTTGGCGCCGGGCTATTTCTCGCGCCAGGACACGCGCACGCCGGTGCGCATCAGTTTGGTTTCGCTCGGCCTCAACATCGGTCTGAACCTGGCGGTGGTCGCGCCCCTGGTGTATTTCAAGAAACTGCCCGCGCCGCACGCCTTTCTGGCCTTGTCGACGAGTATCGCCGCGTGCGCGAACTCGTGGCTGCTGTTTCGGGGCCTGCGCCGCAACGGAGTGCTGCGGCCGGCGCCGGGCTGGCGCGCGCTGATCGCGCGCGTGATCAGCGCAAGTGCGGTGATGGGTGTTGTGCTCTGGTGGTTGGCGGGCGGGGTCGGCCGGTGGCTCGCGATGCACACTTGGCAGCGCGCGGCACACATGCTGGTGTGCGTCGTCGTCGGTGCGGCGGTGTATTTCGGCAGCCTTCTCGCGTTCGGCGCCCGCCGCGCGGATCTGCGCCATTGATGCGCGGACAACTCCACTATCATCACTGCTTTTCGTCATGGAACTAGTTCGCGGTCTACAGAACATTGCGCAGCGCCACCAGGGCTGTGTGCTGACCGTTGGCAACTTCGACGGAGTGCATCTCGGTCATCAGCAAATGATCCGCGCATTGAAGGGCCGCGCGGCATATTTGGGATGCGCGGCGACGGTGTTGGTGTTCGAACCGAGTTCGAAGGAATTCATCGACCCGGCGGCTGCGCCGCCGCGCCTGACGCGCTGGCGGGAAAAGTACCTGGCACTGGCCGCGCAGGGCGTCGACCGCTTGGTGACCTTGCGGTTCGACGAACGCATACGCGCGATGAGTCCACGGGATTTCGTCGCCGAGTTGATCGTCAAGGGCTTGGGCGCGCGGCACATGGTGGTGGGCGACGATTTCCGCTACGGTTGCGGGGCGTCCGGTACGATCGATACGCTGCGCGCCGCGGGGCGCGAGTACGGCTTTTCTGTCGAGCAGATCGCACCGTTCTTATTCGACCGGGTGCGCGTCAGCAGCACAGCCGTCCGGCAGCGCCTCGAGAGCGGCGACCTCGCGGGCGCGGCGCGCTTGCTCGGCCGGCCGTACCGGATGCTCGGCCGTGTCGTGCATGGGCGCGAACTCGGCCGCACGCTCGGCTTCCCGACCGCCAATTTGCGCTTGGGCCGGCGCAAGCCGCCGCTGTGGGGCGTACTGGCGGTGCGAGTCCACGGCATCGGCGCGCTGCCGCTGGCCGGCGTCGCGAGCTTGGGCACGCGGCCGACCGTGATGGGGGTGGAACCGTTGCTCGAAGTGCATGTGTTCGATTTTACCGGCAACCTGTACGGAAGGGCGCTGGAGGTCGAATTCGTCGCCAAATTGCGCGACGAGGCGAAATTCGAGGCGCTGGACGCGATGACCGAGCAAATGCGGCGCGATGCGGCACGCGCGCGTGCCCTGTTGTTATAAGGTGGATTGTGACCGATTACAAAAGCACGATTAATTTACCGA
>JAYTQR010000218.1:0-3172 GCA_043746615.1 Gammaproteobacteria bacterium
CGCCTGCGGTACGACGAACTGCGTGCGTATGCGGCGGTTCTAGTGATCGTGCAATTTTCGTCAGGCGATGCCGCCGATCCGCTGGCGATCGTCGCGCGCTTGCGTGCGCAAGCACCGCGCTTGCCGATCTTTATTTTTGCGCGGGACGGCGACGAGCGCGCCGCCGCGCGCGCGATCAAACTCGGCGCGAACGACTATTGGCCGGTTCACTCGATCGATAGCGCCGAGCTGGCCCGCGCCCTGCGGCCGCATGTCGCGCCCGCGAGCGGCGGCGACGCGGTGCCGTGCAAGCCCGACTGGCACGCGACGCCGGAGATTGCCGGCTACCGCCTGTTGAAGCGGATTGCGCAATCCGCTGCGGCAACGGTTTTCTTGGCGCGTCACGACAGCTTGGCGCAGCAGGTGGCTCTCAAGGTCCAAAGCACCATGGGGAACACCAGCGTCTCAGACGCGGATCGACAGCGGTTCACCCGGGAATGCGAGATATTGTCGAGCTTGAATCACCGCGCGATCGCCGATGTTCTGGATTTCGGCATCACGCCCAACTATCTGTATCTCGCGCTCGAGTATTTTCCGTGCGGCAGCATGCGCGAGCGGCTGAAGAACCCCGTCAGCGAGGCCGACGCGGTGAACTACGCGCGGCAAATTGCCGAAGCGTTGCAAGTCGTGCATGCGGCCGGCGTCGTGCATGGCGACTTGAAGCCCTCGAATCTGATGCTGACGACCGATAATCGGGTCGTGCTGATCGATTTCGGATCGGCGCGGGCGCAGCTCGTCGCACGCGAGAAGCCGGATTCGGAATTGCATACCGGCACGCCCTATTACGTCTGCCCGGAAGAAATCCAGGGAAAGGCGGCCGATGCGCGCGGCGATCTTTACAGCCTCGGCATCGTTTTCTACGAAATGCTGGCCGGCAGCGTGCCGTTCCACGGCGCACGCTTGTCCGATATTTTCGAAGCCCACAAATCGGCCGCCGTGCCGGCGCTCGGGGCGCCGCTCATGCGCTACCAATTTGTGATCAATCGCTTGCTGGCAAAGCAACCGGCCGACCGCTTCGTCGATGCAGCGGATTTCCTCCAAGCTTTGAGTGCGGTGGGCGAAACGCAACGTTCACCGGGACGGCGAAATATCAACAAGGGAGCACCTGATTGATGAACTCGGGAACCAGCAAGAATCTCGTCGAAAGTATTTCGCCGCGGGTGCTCGCCGTTATCGTCGCCGTCCTCGGTCTCGGGCTCGTCGCAACGGTGCTCGTGCCGGGCTTCAAACTCGCCACCGAACTCAACAATACGACGTCGGCGCTCAATATCGTCGGTGCGGCCAGACGCCATACCGAAACGATCCGCACCTCTCTCGAAGCGGTACGCGATCGCCTGATCACACGCGATTACGTGCAGACGTCGCTGAACCAGCTACGCGAAGCCGTGAACAAACTTGACGCGGCACAGGCCGCCATGGCCGCTGCGCGCACCGGCGGCTGGTTTACCGTGAACAGCGAAACGGCCGCATTTGCCGATCCCGGAATCGGCCGGCGTGCAGCGGCGCTGCGTGAATTGTGGACGCCGGAGCGAGAAACCTTGGTGCCCCTGATTCATTTCGACGGCGTGCCATATCGGGACAACGAGGCGATCGGAACCGTTCTGAACGCGGCCGGCCACAGCTTGAACCGCAATGTCGTCGCCGCGATTCACGCCACGCATCGGTTCTTGCCGCCGTTCGATGCGCAATTGGCCACGCTTGGCGCGGACTTGCAAGCGCGCAATGCGCGTTCGGCGACGCGCTTGCGCATCGTCATGCTCGCCGGCTTGCTGATCGCGGGCCTCCTGGTCGTTCTGGTCACGATACAGCTGAGCGCGCGGCGGCGCCAAACACAGAATCTGCGCGCCGCGCGCCGCCAGACCGAAGACATTCTGCGCACCGTCAAGGAAGGCTTGTTCCTGCTCGATGAGCAGAGCGTCATCGGTTCGACATACTCCACGGCCCTCGAAGGCCTGTTCCAGCGTACCGACATCGCCGGACTGGCTTTCGAAGAACTGCTGCGCGGCATCGTGACGCAGCGCACTCTGGAAGTCGCGTTGAAGTTTGTCGGCATTTTGTGGACCGAGCGTACCAACGAGAACTTGGTCAAGTCGATCAATCCGCTCGGCGAGGTGGAAGTTCACATCGCCAATGGCCAAGGGAGCATGGAAACGCGCTATTTGGAGTTCGATTTCCATCGCGTGCGGGTGGACGGCAAAATCACGCATGTGCTGGTTTGCGTATCGGACATCACCGCGCGAGTGGATTTGGCACGGGAACTCACCGCCTCGCAAGGTCAGGCGCAAGCACAGGTCGACACGATGCTCGGAATTTTGCACGTCGATCCGGCGCAACTGGCGTCGTTTCTGAGCGATTCGGACGCGGCGATGAAAATGATCAACAGCGTGCTGCGGGAGCCGGCGCGTGAAGAAGCGGCATTTCGCCGCAAGCTCGATATTTTGTTTCGGCAGGCGCACTCGGTCAAGGGCGAGGCGGCATCGTTGGGCCTGTCGTCGATCGAAAGCCGTGCGCACGCGTTCGAAGACGATTTGAAGATGCTGCGCGAGAAAACTGAATTATCGGGCAACGATTTCCTGCCGCTCGTGCTCAAGCTCGATGATTTGCTGACGCATATGCAATCGATCGGCGAGTTGGTCTCGCGCCTTTCACGGCTGCACCTCGGTGTGAATGAGGCGAGTCACACGAGTACGGCGGTCATCAAAGCGATCGAGAAAAGTCCACGATCCGCGGAGCCGGACATCGTCGTTCTGCTGCGGCAACTCGCGGCACGCGTCGCCGGTGAAAACTACAAAGAGGTGGAGTTGCAGTGCACGGGGTTCGACGCCGTCCCGGCGCACTACCGACGCGTGGTCAAGGATGCCGCCATCCAGGCCGTACGCAACGCGATCGTTCACGGCATCGAGCCACCGGCGGCCCGCAGCGCGCTCGGCAAGACATCCATGGGAGCGATAAGGTTGAAATTCGAGGATTTGGCCCAGGACGGATATAAATTGACGATCGAAGACGATGGTTACGGTTTATCGACCCTGCGCATCAAGGAGGCCGCGGTGAAAAAGGGTTTCGTGACCGCGGAACACGCGGCGGAATTGGATCCGAAGCAAACATTCGCGTTACTGTTTCAGTCGGGCTTCTC
>JAYTQR010000219.1:0-19290 GCA_043746615.1 Gammaproteobacteria bacterium
TCCGGCTGTCCGTCGCGTTCGGCGATTTGCGCGCGCAGCACCGCCGCGCGCGCGAACGGCTCGGTCTCGCGGCGCGCCTGGCGCAGCAAGCGCCTGGCCTCCGCGCCGTCGCCGCGCTCGAGGCTGTAGGCGGCGAGTTCGCACAGGTAATGGGCGGCGACCGAGCGCGGCGGCGCCGCATCCAGCGCCGCCAGGCGCCGATAGGCGTCGAGCGCCTGCTGCCAATCGCGCTGGCGCTCGTAAATACAGCGCAGTGCGTCGAGTGCGGTCGCGCGCAGCCGCGACCCCTCGGCGACTCGCTGGAAGAAGCTTTCGGCTCTATCCAACAGCCCCGCGCGCAGATAATCCTGCGCCAACGCGAGCAACGCCTGTTCACGGTGCTCCGCCGCGAGGCCGCCGCGGGCCAACAAGTTCCGATGCACGCGTATCGCCCGTTCCACTTCGCCGCGCCGGCGATACAGGCTGCCGAGCGCAAAGTGGGTTTCGAGCGTGTCGCTATTGGCGTCCATCAGTCGCAAGAACGCATCGAGCGCCCGGTCGGGCTGCTCGCTGATCAGAAAATCGAGCCCGGCGAGATAGTCGGCATGAATCCTACCGAGGCGTGCCGGCCAGCGGCGCCCCCAGCCGAAGTGGCCGGCGAGTATCCCCACAACGAGCGCCGCGATGGCAATGATCCAAACATACAGCGGAAGTTCAGACATGTTGCCGCCCCGGCCTCATCAGCCCGGCAAGCTCATTGGCATGCCGGGTTCAATCGCGGATCGGTTGGCCGGCGCCGTCGTTGACGCGCTCGCGCAAATCCTTACCGGGTTTGAAGTGCGGGACGTGCTTGCCGGCGAGCGCCACCGCCTCCCCGGTCTTGGGATTGCGCCCTTGACGCGGCGGACGGAAGTGCAACGAAAAGCTGCCGAAGCCGCGTATCTCGATTCGCTCCCCGGTCGCGAGCGCGTCGCTCATTATTTCCAGTAATTGCTTGACAGCAAGTTCGACGTCCTTCGCCGGCAAATGCTTCTGCTTCGCCGCGATGATCTCAATGAGTTCCGATTTCGTCATTGTCGATCCATGCACATCGCCGAACATTTGTTAACGCACGTGCGCGGCGCGGCCGCCGTCGCGCGGCCCCCGCCCTTCAATCTTGACCAGTGATCTGTTCTTTGAGGAGATCCCCCAAACTCGTTCCGGTCGGTGAATCGGTTCGGTAATTCTGCATGGCTTCCTGTTCCTCGTGCATGTCTTTCGCCTTGATCGACAGCGCGATGCTGCGGCCCTTGCGATCGACGCCCGTGAACTTCGCCTCAATCTCTTCGCCCACTTTCAACAAAACGCGCGCATCTTCGACGCGGTCGCGCGCGAGCTCCGAGGCACGCAATTGACCGTCGACGCCGTTGCCGAGATCGATGATCGCGCCCTTCGCGTCCACTTCACGGACGATGCCCCTGACGATGCTGCCCTTCGGATGCTCGGCAATGTAGGCCGAAAACGGATCCTTCGCCAACTGTTTGATGCCGAGGCTGATGCGTTCGCGCTCCGGATCGATCGACAGCACCATCGCATCGACCTGCTGCGCCTTTTGATAGCTGCGCACCGCTTCCTCGCCCGGCATATCCCAGGATATGTCGGAAAGGTGCACGAGACCGTCGATGCCGCCGGAAAGGCCGATGAAGATGCCAAAATCGGTGATCGACTTGATTTGTCCGCTGACCTTGTCGCCGCGGTTGTAGTTCTCGGCGAACTCCTTCCACGGATTGGTCTTGCATTGCTTGACGCCGAGACTGATGCGCCGGCGCTCCTCGTCGATGTCCAGCACCATGACCTCGACTTCTTGGCCGACGTGCACGACCTTGGCGGGATTGACGTTCTTGTTGGTCCAATCCATCTCCGAGACATGCACCAAGCCCTCGACGCCCTCCTCGATTTCCACGAAGCAGCCGTAGTCGGCGATGTTCGTCACCTTGCCGAACAATCGGGTGTTCGCCGGATAGCGCCTGGCGATGTTCTGCCATGGATCAGCGCCCAGCTGTTTGAGCCCCAAGGAGACGCGCTGGCGTTCGCGATCGAACTTTAGAATGCGCACGTCGATCTCTTCGCCGACTTTGACGACCTCGGACGGATGCTTGACACGCTTCCATGCCATATCGGTGATGTGCAACAGCCCGTCGATGCCGCCCAGATCGACGAACGCACCGTAGTCGGTGAGATTCTTGACGACGCCCTTGACGGCCGCGCCCTCCTGCAAATTGTCGAGCAACGCGGAGCGCTCGGCGCTGTATTCCTGTTCGACGACCGCGCGGCGCGAGACGACGACGTTGTTGCGCTTTTGGTCGAGCTTGATGACCTTGAATTCCAGGGGCTTGTTTTCCAGATACGACGGATCGCGCACCGGGCGCACATCGACCAGCGACCCCGGTAAGAAGGCCCGCACGTTGTCGATCTCGACCGTGAAGCCGCCCTTGACCCGACCGGTGATCACGCCGATGACGACTTCCTGTTTTTCGAAGGCTTGTTCGAGGCGTGTCCACGTGCGCGCGCGTTTCGCTTTTTCGCGCGACAGACGCGTCTCGCCGGAACCGTCCTCGACGCTGTCCAGCGCCACCTCGACGATTTCGCCGACGGCGACCTCGATTTCCCCCTTCTCGTTCTTGAATTGGTCGGCCGGAATGACGGCCTCGGATTTCAGTCCGACATTGACGATGACGTAGTCTTGGCCTACTTCGACGATCAGCCCGTTGAGAATGGTGCCCGGCCGAATCCGCTGGCTGGCGATGCTCTGCTCAAACAGTTCCGCGAAACTTTCTGTCATGTGTTCCCTGGCGAGAGCCCCGTCGGGCTCGCTATTTTTCCCTGGCACCGATCCCATGTGTGCCAGGGGTTGTTCAACAATACGGCACTCGCTCCATGAAAGCCGCTACCTAAACCGAAAGACGCCGTCGGGCAATTCCCAAGACGCGTTCGATCACCGCCTCGATCGGCAAGCCCGTCGTGTCGAGCAGGACCGCGTCTGCGCTCGCGACCAGCGGCGAGGCGGCACGCGTCGCATCGCGCCGGTCGCGCTCCGCTATCTCCAGCGAAAGGGCGGCAAGGTTAGCAGTAACCCCCTGATCATTCAACTGCTTATGCCGCCTGGCCGCACGTTCCGCGGCGCTCGCGGTCAGAAAGATTTTGACGCCCGCATCCGGGAACACCACAGTGCCCATATCGCGGCCATCGGCGACTAATCCTGGCGGTACCGCCAAGCGCCGTTGCCGATCGAGCAGCGCGCTACGCACCGCAGCAATTGCGGCCACTTTGGAGGCGTCGTTACCGGCCTGTTCAGTGCGAATCGCCCGGGTGACATCGGCTCCGTCCAGCCGGACCAATTCCTGGCCCGTAGTTGCGCAACCGAAGTGAATCTGCAGCCCCTGCGCCAACCGCGCGAGCGCGGAGCCGTCCGTCAGATCGGCGCCGGCCCGCCGTGCAGCAAGCGCCACGAGGCGGTAGAGCGCGCCGCTATCGAGCAGCGCCCAACCCAAGGAGCGCGCGACGGCCCGGCTGACCGTGCCCTTACCGGAGCCGGACGGACCATCGATCGCGATGACCGGCACCACGCCCATTTATTGCAACTCTGCCGGCGCCGCCCGGCTAGCACTCGTGCACATCGAGCCCCACCGTCAGCGCCAGCTCGACGAAACCGGGAAACGACGTCGCCACATTCGCAACATCACGGATCCGGATCGGTCCCGCGGCGCGCAGACTCGCGATGCCGAAGGACATCGCCACGCGGTGATCGCCGCAGCTGTCGACCTCGCCGCCGCGGAATACGATCCCGTCGCCGCCGCCGGTGATGCGCATCCCGTCGGGCAGCAGCTGGTGATTCACGCCGAGCGCCGCAAATCCGGCGCTCATCGCGGCGAGCCTGTCGCTCTCCTTGACGCGCAGCTCCTCGGCCCCGGTAATCAAGGTCTCGCCAGATGCGCACGCCGCGGCGATGAACAACACCGGAAATTCGTCGATCGCGAGCGGCACCAGCCCCGCCGGTACTTCGATGCCGCGCAGCGACGAGCGCAGTATGCGCAGATCAGCGACCGGTTCCGTGCCGTTCTCGCGTTGCTCCTGCACCTCGATCGCAGCGCCCATGCTGCGAAGTATCGTCAGCAAGCCGGTACGCGACGGATTCAATCCGACGTTGCGGATCAGCACACCATTCTCGTCCGCACCGAGCAGGCCCGCGACGATGAAGAACGCCGCCGACGAGAAGTCGCCCGGCACCTGCACCTGATGCGCGTCGAGGCGTGCCGGCGGATGCACGCATGCGGTCAAACCGTCGGCATTGCGGTCGATGCGTACGCCGAAGCTGGCGAGCATGCGCTCGCTATGATCGCGCGACAACGCGGGCGATATCACCGTCGTCGCACCGTCGGCGTACAAGCCGGCAAGCAGTATTGCCGACTTGACCTGCGCACTCGCGACCGGCAGGCGGTAGCGGATGCCGTGCAGCAGCCGACCGCCGACGATCTCGACGGGCGGCATGCCGCCGTGCGTGCGTACATCCGCGCCCATCTCGCGCAGCGGCTTGGCGGCGCGCTCCATCGGCCGCTGCATCAGCGAGCTGTCGCCGAGCAGGCGCGAATCGAATCTCTGTGCGCACAGCAGGCCCATGAACAAGCGCATCGCGGTGCCGGCATTGCCCAAGTCGAGCACCCCGGGCGCCCGCTTCAGGCCGCGCATCCCGACGCCGTGCACGACGACCTGCGCCGGGCTCGCCCGTTCGCTGCGCACGCCGAGCGCGCGCAACGCACCAAGCGTCGCGAGGCAATCGTCGCCCGGCAGGAATCCGCTCACTTCGCTGGGGCCGTCGGCGATGGCGGACAGCATCAATGCCCGATGCGAGATCGACTTGTCGCCCGGCACCTGCAGCGTGCCTCTGATCCGCCGCACCGGGCGGGTCTCGAAATGGCGCATCAAAGCACCGCACGCGGATAGGAGCCGAGAACCTTGAACAGCGTGGCACGCGACTCGAGCACGGCCAGAGCTTGCGCTATCGGCGCATCGCCCACATGCCCCTCGATGTCGATGAAGAACACGTAGTCCCATTTGCGTTTGCGCGACGGACGGGACTCGATCCTCGTCATGTTGACCTTGTGCTGCGCGAGCGGCTCGAGCAAGCGGAACAGCGCTCCCGCACCATCGGTATCCTCGGCCGATAGCAGCAGCGTAGTCTTGTCGGCGCCGCTCGCACTGAACAGCTTGCGTCCGATGACCAGAAACCGCGTGGTATTGTCCGGGTGATCCTCGATTTCATCGGCCAGCAGATTCAAACCGTAGATCTCGGCCGCCGATCGTCCGGCGATCGCCGCACTGCCGCGTTCGTCGCGCGCCCGGCGCGCCCCTTCGGCGTTGCTCGACACGGCGAGCCGTTCGGCGTCCGGCAAATGATCGTCCAACCAGCCGCGGCATTGCGCCAAGGCTTGGGAATGCGCGCAAACACGCTTGATCCGGTCGAAGCGCGCCATGCGGCCCATCAAATGATGATGGATCCGCAATTCGATCTCACCGCAAATTTTCAATGGCGAAGTCAAGAACATGTCGAGCGTGTGATTGACGGTCCCTTCGTTGGAGTTTTCGATCGGCACCACGCCGAAATCGGCAATTCCCGCTGCAACCTCTTGGAACACCTCGTCGATTGCGGGCAGCGGCAGCGCACGTACCGAGGAACCGAATTGCTTGATCACCGCCGCCTGGCTGAACGTGCCCTCGGGGCCGAGGAACGCGACTTTCAACGGCTCCTGCTGCGCAAGGCAGGCGGACATGATCTCGCGAAAGAGCCGTGCTATTTCCTCGTCGCGCAACGGCCCTTGATTGCGCTGCAGGGCCTTGCGCAGCACTTGGGCCTCGCGCTCCGGCCGGTAGAAGTCGACGGTCTTGCCGGATGCGCTCTTGGAGATTCCGACCAATTGCGCGAAGCGCGCCCGCTCATTCAGCAGCGCGTGGATGCGAGCATCGATCTCATCGATAGCATCGCGGATGTCGCCGATCGGAGCACCGGTCGGCGTGGCGCCGGGCCGGACGTTCGATTTGCCGATTTTGCGCTTGCCGTCCGCCATTGCCGACCTCAGAGATGCCTGCGCTCGAAGTCTTGCATGAAGCCAATCAGCGCCTCCACGCCCTCGAGCGGCATGGAGTTGTAGATACTGGCGCGCATGCCGCCCGCCGCCCGATGGCCCTTCAAATTCTTCAAGCCCGCGCCGTGAGCCTCCTGCAGAAACACGGCCTCCAGCGGCGCGCGGCTCAGCGTGAACGGTACGTTCATCCACGAGCGCGCGTCCGCGGCGACCGCATTGCGATATAGATTCGAAGCGTCGATCGCCCCATAGAGTCTCTCGGCCTTCAGCCGGTTGCGCGCGGCGATGGCGGCGAGTCCGCCGCCACGCTTCAGCCATTTGAATACCAGGCCGGCCATGTACCACGCAAAAGTCGGCGGCGTGTTCAACATTGAGTTCTCGGCGGCGACCGCTCGGTAATCGAACACCGTCGGTGTGCCGGATCGCGCGTTGCCGATCAGGTCGTCACGCACTATAACGACTGTCAAACCGGCGGGACCGATGTTTTTTTGAGCGCCGGCGTAGATCAGACCGAAGCGCGACACGTCGATCGGCCTCGCCAAGATGCTCGAGGACATGTCCGCGACCAGCGGCACGCCGTGCGTGTCCGGTACATAGCCGAATTCCACTCCGCCGATCGTCTCGTTAGGCGTGTAATGCACGTAGGCGGCCCGGCCGCTGAATTGCAGAGCATCTTGCGGCGGAACTTTCGCGTAGGGGGCTCCGACGTCTGCGGCGACGTGCACGCGGACATAGCGTTCGGCTTCCTTGATCGCCTTTTGCGACCAGTAGCCGGTGTTGACGTAATCCGCGCTCGACGCGGCCGCTGCCAGATTCATCGGCACAATCGAAAACTGCGCGCTGGCGCCTCCCTGCAAGAACAACACCTGGTAATTGCCCGGCACGCCGAGCAATTCGCGCAGGTCATTTTCGGCCGCGGCGGCCGCGTGCATGAACGCCTCGCTGCGATGGCTAATTTCCATCACCGACATGCCGTCTTGGCGGAAATCCAGCAATTCGTCGCGCGCTTGCTCGAGAACTTCGCGGGGAAGCGCGGCCGGACCGGCGGCAAAATTGAACACACGCATCGCGCGACGGCTCCTAGGGTTTGGGTGCCGGCACGCCGTCCGCCTCGGTGTCGTCGCCGTGATCGTCGCGGACCGCATCGTCGTCGGCCAGGCCGTCGATGCGCTCCAGTCCGGTCAGTTGATCGCCCGCCTCGAGCCGGATCAAACGCACGCCCTGCGTGTTGCGACCGACCACCGAGATATCCTTGACCGGCGTGCGCACGAGCGCGCCGCCCTGGCTCATCAGCATGATCTCATCTTCCGCACCGACCTGCAGCGCACCGACCATCCGGCCGTTGCGCTCCGTGACCTGAAGCGCAATGACGCCCTGACCGCCCCGGCCGTGTTTCGGAAATTCCTCGAGCGGCGTGAGCTTGCCGTAACCGTTCTCCGATGCGGTCAGAATGTAGCCCGCGTCCGCGACGATCAGGGCGTTGACACGCTGGTCATTGCTCAAACGCACGCCGCGCACGCCAGCGGCCCCGCGGCCCATCGGCCGGACCGCGTCTTCGACGAAGCGGATCGCCTTGCCGCCGGTCGTGAACAACAAAATGTCGCGCGTGCCGTCGGTGATCGCTGCGCCGACCAGCTTGTCGCCATTATCCAGGTCGACGGCGATGATGCCGCTCGCGCGCGGCCGCGAAAACAATGCCAATGGCGTTTTTTTGACGGTGCCGAAACTCGTCGCCATGAAGACGAATTTGCCGTCCTCGAACTCCTTGATCGACAGCATCGCGCTGATGCGCTCGCCGTCCTGCAAAGGCAGCAGATTGATGATCGGTTTGCCGCGTGCGCCGCGGCTCGCCTGCGGCAATTGGTAGACCCTCAGCCAGTACAGCTTACCGTGATCGGAGAAACACAACAGGGTGTCGTGAGTGTTCGCGACGAACAACTTATCAATGAAGTCCTCGTCCTTGACGGTCGTTGCCGCCTTGCCGCGCCCGCCGCGCCGCTGCGCTTGGTAGTCGGAGACCGGTTGCGCCTTCGCGTAGCCGCTGTGCGACAGTGTGACGACGACGTCTTCCGGCGATATCAAATCCTCGATCGTCAGATCCTCGTGGCTGCTGAGGATTTCCGTGCGTCGCGAATCGGCGAAATTTTCGCGAACGGATTCCAGTTCCTCGCGAATGACCGCGAGCAGTCGTTCGGGCCGCGCCAAAATGTCGCTCAAATCGCGGATTTGCACGAGCAATTCCTGGAATTCCGCGACGATCTTGTCCTGTTCGAGTCCGGTCAGCCGGTTCAGGCGCATCTCCAGAATCGCCTGCGCTTGCGTTTCCGTGAGCCGGTAACGTCCGTCGATCAAGCCAAAGGCGCCGGCCTGCGCCGCGGGGCGCGTGCTGATCGCACCGGCACGCGCCAGCATCTCGGGCACCGAGCCCGCGCCCCAGGTACGCACGCTCAGCGCCGTCTTCGCCTCGGCCGGCGAGGCGCTGGCCTTGATTACAGCGATGATTTCATCGATGTTGGCGAGCGCGATTGCCAGTCCCTCGAGAATATGACCGCGTTCTCGCGCCTTGCGCAATTCGTAGACGGTGCGCCGTGTGACGATCTCGCGGCGATGACGCAGGAAGGCGTCCAGCATTTCCTTCAGCGACAGCAGCCGCGGCTGGCCGTCGACCAGAGCCACCATGTTGATGCCGAACACCGTTTCCATCGGCGTCTGCGCATAAAGGTTGTTCAGCAGGATTTCCGGCACTTCGCCGCGCTTCAGTTCGATGACGACGCGCATGCCGTCCTTGTCGGACTCGTCGCGCAAGCCGTCGGAGGCGATGCCGTCGATCAGCTTGTCGCGCACCAAATCCGCGATGCGCTCGATCAGCCGGGCCTTGTTGACCTGGTAAGGCAGCTCCGTAATGATGATTGCCTGACGGTCTGCCTTGCCGACGTCCTCGAAATGCGTGCGGGCGCGCACGTGTAGACGCCCGCGCCCGGTTTTATAGGCGGCGACGATTTCCTGCGCGCCGTTGATCAGGCCCGCAGTCGGGAAATCCGGGCCCGGCACGATCTGCATCAATTGCGCGAGCGTGACTTCCGGATTTTCGATCAACGCGATGCAGGCGCGGATGATCTCACCCAAATTGTGCGGCGGAATGTTCGTCGCCATGCCGACCGCGATGCCGGCCGAACCGTTGACCAGCAGGTTCGGAACGCGCGTCGGCAACACCGACGGTTCGCTCTCGGATTCGTCGTAGTTCGGCACGAAATCGACGGTTTCCTTGTCGATGTCCGCGAGCAATTCCTGTGCGATTTTCGACATGCGCACTTCCGTATAGCGCATCGCCGCCGGCGGATCGCCGTCAACGGAGCCGAAATTCCCTTGTCCGTCGACCAGCAGATAGCGCATCGAGAAGATCTGCGCCATGCGTACGATCGCATCGTAGACCGATACGTCGCCGTGCGGATGATACTTGCCGATCACGTCGCCGACGACGCGTGCCGATTTCTTATACGGCTTGTTCCAATCGTTGCCCAACTCGCGCATCGCGTGTAGAACGCGCCGATGCACGGGCTTCAAACCGTCGCGGACGTCCGGCAGCGCGCGGCCGATGATGACGCTCATGGCATAATCCAAATAGGATTTGCGCATCTCGTCTTCGAGATTGACGGGCAATATTTCGCGAGCGATCTCGGCCATTTGCGAGAGTCCGGTGAGCCGTGTTCAGGCTGCTATTAAGCTGGTTTAACGGAGGCGGGACACTGTCTCGACATCGCTGAATTCTAGCACATATCTGCGCCCGCCCTCAGCTTGAGCGGCGGATTAGCCGATATACTTGGAGGATGACCGCCGAACTCGCCGATTTGACCATCGACGCCCGTTGCATCGTACCGGTGCGCGCACCCGGACTGCCGCAGCGCGATCATTCGTTGATCGTCCGTGACGGGCGCATCGTCGCCTTGCCGCCGCGGTCGCTGCACGCGATTCACATGATGCAGTTGGTTTTCGCGGGCGGACGTGCCATCGTGACCGCTGTCTGGGCGGCCGACCGGCAGTTGCTCGCCGATTCCTGGTTCACCCGGCTCGCTCGGCCCCGAATGCCGGCGGTCGCCGCCCCCTGGGCCGCCGAATTACCACTGGAGGGTGACCTCGATGTTTGCATCGGCCAAGAACGCGGATCCGGCAGAACTCGCAAAATTCGATGAACGCGCGCAAACCTGGTGGGACCCGCGGGGTTCCTCGAAGCCGCTGCACGATCTGAACCCGGTACGTCTGCAATATGTCGAACACCACGCCGGGCTCGCCGGCAAAACCGTTGTCGACGTCGGCTGCGGAGGCGGGATTCTGTCCGAGGCGATGGCCCGGCACGGCGCTCATGTACTGGGCATCGATCTGGCGCCGGCGGTACTCGAGGTCGCAGAATTGCACGCGCTCGCAACGGCGACGCCGGTGACGTACCGGCGGATTTCCGCCGAGGATTTGGCCGCAGAACGTCCCCAGTCCTTCGATGTCGTGACCTGCATGGAAATGCTCGAGCACGTGCCGGATCCGGCCGCCATGGTCGGCACGCTGGCCTCGCTCGTGCGCCCGGAAGGCGATCTGATCGTCTCCACGCTGAACCGCAATCTGCGGGCGTTTTTGGTCGCGATCGTCGGCGCCGAGTACATCGCGCGGGTCTTGCCGCGCGGCACGCACGACTACTTGAAATTCATCCGTCCGTCGGAGCTTGCCCGGTGGGGCCGCGCCGCCGGCCTCGAACTTCGAGACCTAGCCGGGATCGCCTATCACCCGCTGACGCGCGCCTTCGGTTTGTCGGTACGCACGGACGTCAATTACCTCGCGCACTTGCGCCGCGGCGAGACCTGAATGCCGCCGCCGCTGCGCGCCGTTTTGTTCGATCTGGACGGCACGATCCTCGACACGGCGCCCGACATGCACCGCTCGCTGAACGAGCTGCTCGGCGAGCGGCGGCGCTCCGCGCTGCCGTACTCGGCGGTGCGGCCCCAAGTCAGCCACGGCGCGGCCGGCGTCGTCAAAGTAGGCTTTCCGGATACCGGCCGCGAGGAATTTCTGGCGCTGCAGCGGCGCTTCATCGAACTGTATCAAGCGGGATTGAGTCTGGAGACCCGCCTGTTTCCGGGCATGAACCAGGTGCTCGACGAATTGTCCAGGCGCGGCCTGCGTGCCGGCATCGTCACGAACAAGGCCGGCTGCCTGACGGAACCGCTGCTCGAGCAATTGGGACTACGCGCGCGCTTCGCGTGCGTAGTCAGTGGCGACACGGTCGCCGAACGCAAGCCGCATCCGCTGCCGCTGCTGCACGCGGCGGCGAGCGCAGGCGTGACGCCGCAGCAATGTGTTTACGTCGGCGATGCCTTGCGCGACGTGCAGTCGGCACACGCGGCCGGCATGCCGGCGCTCATCGCCCGCTACGGATACATTCCGGCGGACGAGGATGCGGATAGCTGGGGCGCCGACGGCGACATCGCCGCGCCGCTCGACTTGATTGGCTGGATCGAACGGAGCGGCCGCGCATGAGCATGCTGGGCCCCTTGCTATGGTTTGCGGCCGGCGTTCTGCTCGGCGCAGTTGCAAGCTTCGTGCTGCGCGCACGCCGCGAGGAACGGCTGCGCAATGAGGCGGAGCTGCTGCGCGCGCGTATTCACGGGGAAGAGGCGCTGCGTGCCGAACGCGACCAGGCGCTCGAGCGGGCACGGGAACAACTGCAAGGCGTATTCGGTGAACTCGCGCGCGACACGCTGAAGAGCAACAGCGAAATCTTCCTGCAGCTCGCCGGCGAACGGCTTGCGCGCGAGCAGCAGGAGGCGTCGCAGATCCTGAAAGCACGCGAAGCGGCGATCGAATCCTTGGTGCTGCCGATCCGCGAGGCGCTCGCGAAGAGCGAAGCGCAGATCCAGACTATCGAACGCGACCGGATCGACGCGTTCGCGACGCTGAAGAATCAACTGGAATCCCTGGCGAGCGGTCAAAACCTGCTGTCGCGCGAGACGCGCAATCTCGTCACCGCGCTGCGCCGCCCGGACGTCCGCGGACAATGGGGCGAGCTCACGCTGCGGCGTGTCGTGGAACTGTCCGGTATGACCGCCCACGTCGATTTCACCGAACAGCCCCATCAGCCGACCGAATCCGGCGCGATCCGACCCGACATGATCGTGCACATGCCGGAGCGGCGCGACATCGTCGTGGATGTCAAGACACCGCTCGACGCCTACCTGTCGGCCGTCGAAGCGCAGGACGACGAGGAGCGTAAGCTGCAACTGCGCCGTCATGCGCAAATCGTCGGCGCGCGCGTGCGCGAATTGGCAACCAAACAGTACTGGTCGCAGTTCGAACACAGTCCCGACTTCGTCGTGCTGTTCCTGCCGGGCGATCAATTTTTGGCCGCCGCCTTGCAGGAGAATCCAGGACTGATCGACCAAGCCTTGCAGCAGAACGTCATGCTGGCGACGCCGACCAGTCTTGCCGCCCTCCTCAAGGCCGTCGCGTACGGCTGGAAGCAGGCGGTGTTGGCGGACAACGCCGTGGAGGTACGCAAACTGGGCGAGGATCTCTACAAGCGACTCGCGGTGTTTGCCGAACACCTGGCGAGACTCGGCAAAGCGCTCGGCGGCAGCGTTGAGTCCTTCAACAAGGCGGTCGGATCGCTCGAACAACAAATCTTGCCGGCCGCGCGGCGCTTTCCGGAACTCGGGCTGCGCGTGAACCGCGACATCGAACCGGTCGAACCGGTCGCGAGCCTCGCGCGCACGCCGCGCCCAGCGGACGCGGCGTTTGCGGACGACGCTGAACCGCCGCCTTGACGGCCTCATTAGCCGTGCATACGCTGGACGAGCCTTACCGCGGGCGCGCGGCGCCGCTGGGAAGCGCCCGCTATTGGAGCTGGCTGTTCGCACATCCACAGTCCCGCGGCCCCCTGCTGGGCGTCTATGCGCTGCTGGCTGAATGGCTCGCGCTGATGCATCCCGGCACGGAACGGCCGGTCGCCGAAACGAAGATCCTCTGGTGGCGCGAGGAAATGCAGCGGCTCGCACGGCGCACTCCAATCCACCCGATCGCTCGCTATCTTGCGGCGCTACCCAACGCCCCGACGATCGATTTCGAACCGCTGCTGCGCGCCGCGCAGGCGGCGGCCGTGCACATCGGCGGGGTGCCGATCGAGCGCGGCGGCGAACTCAATGCGCACGCGAACGCCCTGCTCGGAGGCCCGCTGTTGGTCGCCGCGCAATTCGCCGCCCCGCAGCCGGACGCGGACGGTCTGCGCGATTGCACTCGAGCCCTCGCGATCGGCGATTATCTGGCGAGAGCGACCGCGGACTATCGATCGGCCGCCCTCGCCGGCCGCATGCTGTTTCCGGTCGATGAACTGCTCGCCGCTGGAATCGGCAACGACGATCTCGCGATGCGGGCGCCGCCACCGCGGTTGCGCACCTATCTCGCGCAGGCGCGGCAACGGGCCGCGGACCAATATGCGTTTGCGGCGCAAGCGTTGAGGCCGGAGGAGTGCGCAGCGCAAAGGGGTCTGCTTGTATTGGCCGCGCTCGGCTCGCATCATTTGCGCCGCGAGCGCTCGCCGTCGGTGCACGGTGCGCGCCTGCAGGATATTCTCGTGGCTTGGCGCGCCGCGCGGCGCGCGGTTCGCGCCCGCTAGAGTCATCCGGAGTAGCGATGTCGGCATCGACGCATGCGAAGGAATTTACTTGGCGCCCGGGCCTGCTGTCCGGACGCGTCATCTTGATCACCGGTGCCAGCGGGGGCTTGGGTCGCGCGATCGCTTTGGACGCGGCCCGCGCCGGCGCCAGCGTGATTTTATCGGGCCGCAACAAGACCAAGCTCGAGCGCATCTACGATCAGATCGAGGCGCTCGGCGCGCCGCAACCGGCACTGGCGCCGCTCGACCTGGCCAGCGCGACGGCGGCCGACTACGACAGCCTTGCAGCGACGATTGACCGCGAGTTCGGCAAACTTGACGGCTTGGTCCACGGCGCCGCCCTGCTCGGCGATCGCACCCCGCTCGAACAATACGATGTCCCGACGTGGTGCCGGGTGCTGCACGTCAATCTGACCGCGCCATTCATCTTGACGCAGGTGCTGCTGCCGGCGTTGCGCAAATCCAGCGATGCGTCCGTCATCTTCACAAGCAGCGGCGTGGTCCGGGATCCGCGGCCTTTTTGGGGCGCATATGCGGTCTCAAAGGCCGGGATCGAGGCGCTGGGCGCGATGTGGTCGATGGAATTGTCCGGCGTCGCACCAGTGCGTGCCAACAGCATCAATCCAGGGCGGATGCGCACCGCGATGCGCGTTGCCGCCTATCCGGCCGAGGATCCAAGCACGCTGCCCGAGCCGGAGTCGGTGACCGCGGCGTTCCTGTATCTGCTCAGCGCGGACAGCCGCGGCGTCAACGGACAGTTCTTGGACGCGCAGTAGCCCGCGGCTCGCCCGGCGCACTCGCGCCGCTGCAAACGGGCGGCGGAGCCATTGCCGCGTCGCGTGCGTGCTTCGCCGCGTCGATTTCGTTCATCAGTGCGCTGCGTTCGCCGGCGCTCATCGCGCGCGAATGCCCCCGCGGCAGTTCGCGCATCAGGTGCACGGGTCCAAGGCGGACGCGCATCAGCCGGCTGACGATGATGCCCCGGGCCGCCCACCAATGGCGCACTTGTGCCGTGCGTGTGGCGCGCACCGTGACGTTGAGCCAATGATTGAACGCCGGACCGTATTGCGCGTCGGCTTGCAGAATCGTCATCGTCTCGCCCTCGCAATCGGTCGCCGCGCGGAATTCCTCGACGAGTTCGGCCGTCAGCGGACCGCGCGTCCGCAGCACATAGTCCATCGTCAGCGCATGCAGACCTTGCGAAACGCGATGCGCCCAAGAGCCGTCATCGGTCAGCAGCTCCAAACCGCCGTCGACCGGCGGCAGCGGTTGTATCGCGAGCCAGCGACCCGCGATGCGCGGCAGATTCAAGTGCTCCGCGGCACGCGACGTCGCGGTCTTCAAATCGAGCGCATCACCGGGCGAGCGGTGATATAGCAGGACGTGCAATTCCCGGTCGGCCGGAGCACGCGCGCGCACGGGCCGTCCGTCGAGCGTGATGCGGTCGCGCGGCGACAGCTTCGCGCCCAACTCGAGTACCGCGCCGTTGACATGCAGGCGTCCCGCGCGGATCCACCGCTCGACCTCGCGGCGCGAGCCGACGCCGGCCGCCGCCAGTACCTTTTGCACGCGCTCGGCGGACTCCGGCGTCGCGCGTCGCGGCGCACGGAGGTTACCGCGCGGTGTTTTTTGGCGCATCTACCGCGGCAAGTCGGTGGGGCCGCGCGCGAAGAGTCCCTGCGCCTGGCGTGCGGGTTCCGGCGAGCCGGGCGCCTCGTCCTCGTCGGCACCCGGCAAGCTGAGCTGCACGCGCAGATCCTCGAGCTCCTTGAGCTGCGCGAGCGTCGGCAAATCGTCGAGTTTTTGCAGGCCGAAATAGTCGAGAAACTCGCGAGTGGTGCCGAGCAATTCCGGCCTTCCCGGCACGTCGCGATGACCGACGATGCGAATCCAGCTGCGTTCGAGCAGGGTCTTGATGATGTTGGGATTGACGGCAACGCCGCGGATTTGCTCGATTTCGCCACGGGTGATCGGTTGGCGGTAGGCAACCAGCGCCAAAGTCTCGAGCAACGCGCGCGAATATTTGGCCGGCCGCTCCGCCCACAACCGCGCGACCGGTTCGGCGACAGCCGCTTTGATTTGAATGCGGTAGCCGCTCGCTACTTCGGCGAGTTCCAGACCGCGCGTCGCGTATTCGCCGCGCAGAACCTCAATTGCGGCACGCACATCCGCGGCGTTCGACCCGTCGCGCTGGTCGAACACGACGACCAGTTCGTCGATGTTCAACGGGCGGCCGGCGGCGAGCAACGCCGCTTCAACCACGTTCTTCACGTACTGATCGTTCATGGGGTTCTCACGAGTTCATCGTTGGCGGCGCTCTCGTCCGCGATCAGCAGCAGATGCCGGGCGGGATTGCCGACACGCACATGCAGCGGCGCATACGGTGCGGATTGCACGATTTCGATCAGCCCCTCGCGCAGCAGCTCGAGCACCGCGACGAACGTCACCGTCACACCAAGGCGGCCCTCCACGGCCCGGAACAAGCGCGTAAACTCCACGTACTCCCGCGATGCGAGTGCCGACATGACGTCGGTCATGCGCTGACGCACGGACAGCGGCTCGCGCTGCACGTGGTGATGTGCGAACATTTCGCTGCGTGACAGCACCTCCTGGAATGCGACCAGCATCTCCTGCAGAGTCACCGGCGGCGGCGCGCGCAGGACCTTGCGCTCGTGGATGTCCGCCATCGCCACCCACGTGTCGCGTTCCATCCTCGGCAGCCGGTCGAGATTTTCGGCGGCGCGCTTGAAGCGTTCGTATTCCTGCAGCCGGCGCACCAATTCAGCGCGCGGATCAGACTCCTCCGCCGCCGCCTCGCTGCGTGGCCGCGGCAGCAGCATGCGCGACTTCACTTCAGCCAGCGTCGCGGCCATCAGCAGATATTCGCCGGCGAGTTCCAATTGCAGAACTTGCATCAATTCGATGTAGCGCATGTATTGGCGCGTGATCTCGGCGATCGGTATATCGAGAATATCCAAATTTTGCCGCCGGATCAGGTACAGCAACATGTCCAGGGGGCCTTCGAAGGCCTCGAGAAATACCTCGAGCGCCTGCGGCGGTATGTACAGGTCGCGGGGCATTTCGGTGATCGGTTGTCCGTCGACGACTGCAAACGGCATTTCGCCTTGCGCCGGCGCCGGTGGATTCGGCAGCGGCCGCTCGCCGTTCCCTTGGACGAGGGTCGATTCAGGTT
This sequence comes from Gammaproteobacteria bacterium, assembly GCA_043746615.1. Taxonomy (GTDB): domain Bacteria; phylum Pseudomonadota; class Gammaproteobacteria; order Steroidobacterales; family Steroidobacteraceae; genus Bog-1198. The sequence goes on from JAYTQR010000219.1 coordinate 16,946, forward strand.
TCATCGGTAGTTCATCGCCATGGCTTGGCGCACGACGTCCAAAGTTTCCCGTGCGACGTCGCGCGCGCGCTCGCACCCTTGCGCGATGATACCGCGGACGAGCTCAGGATTCTCCTCGAATTCCTGCGCACGCTGCGAGATCGCGGCGATTTCCTCGACTATTTTCTCGATCAACGGCGTCTTGCACTCCAGACAGCCGATACCGGCACTGCGGCAACCGTTTTGCGCCCAGGATTGCGTCTCGGCGCTGGAATACATCTTGTGCAGATCCCACACCGGACATTTGTCCGGATCGCCCGGATCGGTGCGCCGCACGCGCGCCGGATCCGTCTGCATCGTCCTTAGTTTCTTGACGACTGAATCGACGTCCTCGCGCAGTCCGATCGTATTGCCGTAGGATTTCGACATTTTCCGGCCGTCAAGACCCGGCACCTTCGGCGTCGCGGTCAGCAGCACTTCGGGTTCCGGCAGTACCGCGATGCCGGTGCCCTCCAGGTAACCGAACAGCCGGTCGCGGTCGGCGACTGTCAGCCGCGCATTCGATTCGACGAGCGCCCGTGCCTTCGCGGCCGCGTCGGCGTCGCCTTTTTCCTGAAACTCCTTGCGCAAGGTGCGATACAGCGCGGCATTGCGCGAGCCAAGGCTCTTGATCGCTTTCTCGACCTTCTTTTCGAATTCCGTCTCGCGGCCGTAAATATGATTGAACCGGCGCGCAATCTCGCGCGTGATCTCGACGTGCGCCACTTGGTCCTCGCCGACCGGTACGTACTGTGGTCGATACAGCAGAATATCCGCGGACTGCAGCAGCGGGTAGCCAAGAAAACCGTACGTGGTCAAGTCCCGATCGGCGAGCTGCAGCTGCTGATCCTTGTAGCTCGGCACCCGCTCTAGCCAGGTCAATGGCGTGATCATCGACAACAGCAGGTGTAATTCCGCGTGCTCCGGCACCTTCGATTGCACGAACAAGGCCGCGACGCTCGGATTCAGCCCGGCGGCGAGCCAATCGATCGCCATCGTCCACACGTACTCCTCGATCTTCGAGGTATCCTCATAGCCGGTTGTCAGCGCGTGCCAATCGGCGATGAAGAAATAGCATTCGTATTGGTATTGCAGCTCGATCCAATTCTTCAATGCGCCATGATAGTTGCCCAGATGCAAAGCTCCCGTCGGGCGCATGCCGGACAAGACGCGCCGGTTGTGTATGGGCCCGCTCATGCTCGGTTTCCCAGCAACGCGGCGATGACGTGTCCGACGATCCGATACGCCGGATCGAACAACCATCCAGATAGTCCGAAGACGCTCATCAGCATCGTCAGGCTCAGCACGATCAACAACCCCATCGGTTCGACGCGTTGCAGCCGCGCGGCCAAATGCGGCGGCAGCAGTCCGGCAAGCACTCGGCCGCCGTCGAGCGGCGGGATCGGCAGCAGGTTGAAAACGGCGAGCACGACGTTGACGATGATTCCGGCCTGAGCCATCAACGCGATCCAACCGATCAACGTCACCGGTCCGTTCATGTGCGCGACCGCCGCCAACGCCAGACACCATAACGCGGCCATCACCAGGTTCGCGGCCGGACCCGCGAGTGCAACGATGATCATCGCGCGCCGTGGATTGCGCAGTGCTCGCGTCGCCACCGGCACGGGTTTCGCCCAGCCGAACAGCGGACCGCCTATCGCCAGCAGGATGCACGGCAACAGCACGGTGCCCACGGGATCGATGTGCCGCAACGGATTCAAACTCAAGCGGCCCAGCAATTCGGCGGTGCGATCGCCGAAATATTTAGCAGTCCAGCCATGCGCGACCTCGTGCAAGGTGATCGCAAAAAGTACCGGAATTGCCCAAACCGAAACTCTCGTAAGAAATGACGAAAAATCCAAAGGTTACACTCATTACTTAAAGTTAATTATAAGTATCCAGCCCACTGCGATTGCGCATTATACGGGTGCGCAGTCGACAAAGGTGCTGACATCGCCGCGTCCTATCCTGATGACGACGGGATGATCGCCCGAAATATCGATGACCGAGGTCGGCACCAATCCACAATTACCGCCGTCCAGCACTAGATCCACGCGATCGCCGAGCACCTCGTGAATCTCTTTTGCATCGGTCCTCGGTAATTCTTCACCCGGCAGTAACAACGTCGAACTCATCACGGGTTCACCGAGCTCGGCAAGCAGCATTGCGGTCACCGGATGGTCGGGAACCCGCAAGCCGATCGTGCCGCGCCGCTCATGTTTCAAACGGCGCGGAGTCTCGCGCGAGGCTTTAAGGATGAACGTGTAGGGCCCCGGCGTATAGGCGCGCAGCAGGCGATATTGCCAATTGTCGACCAGCGCGTATTT